>JAJYSW010000001.1 GCA_021793335.1 Actinomycetes bacterium | reverse complement strand
GACCTCCTGGTCGAGCTCGGCGCTCTGGAACAGGAACGCGGCGGAACACCGCGGCTGACGCGCACCGGCCGGGAACTGGCACGCCTGCCGATCGACCCGCGCCTGGCCCGGATGATCCTTCAGGCCAAAGAGGAGGGATGCGTCCACGAGGTCGCCGTCATCGCCGCCGCGCTCTCCATCCAGGACCCCCGTGAGCGGCCGGCCGACAAGAAGGCCCAGTCCGACCAGGCCCACGCCCGCTTCAACGACCCCGAATCGGACTTCGCCACCTACCTCAATCTGTGGAAATACCTCGAAGAGCAGCGGCGCGCCCGCTCCTCCAGCGCCTTCCGGCGAATGTGCAAGCAGGAATACCTCCACTACCTGCGCATCCGCGAATGGCAGGACCTGGTCCGCCAGATCACCAGCGTCCTCAAAGGTCTCAAGATCTCCACCGCTCCGACGACGCCCGCCCCCGACAACCGCCGCATCCACACCGCTCTTCTGGCCGGACTCCTCTCCCACATCGGCGTCAAAGAGGCCGATAAGCGCGAATACCTCGGCGGCAGGAACGCGAAATTCGCCATCTTCCCCGGGTCGGGACTGTTCAAGAAACAGCCGCGCTGGATCGTCGCCGGGGAACTGGTTGAGACCTCCCGCCTGTGGGGCCGCATCTGCGCCAAGATCGAGCCCGAATGGGTCGAACCGCTCGCCGAGCACCTCGTCAAACGCACCTATTCCGAACCTCATTGGTCCAAACGCTCTGGAGCCGTCCTCGCCTTCGAACGCGTGACGCTCTACGGCGTCCCGATCGTGCCCCGCCGTCAGGTCAACTTCGGGCGCATCGACCCGGCCACGAGCCGCGAACTGTTCATCCGGCACGCCCTCGTCCAAGGGGAATGGGACACCCACCATCCCTTCTTCCAGCGCAACCGCGACAAGATCGCCGAAGTCGAGGACCTGGAGAACCGCATCAGGCAGCGGGGCCTACTCGCCGACGAGCAGACCCTGTTCGACTTCTACGACGAGCGCCTGCCCGCGACGATCGTCTCAGGACGCCATTTCGACTCCTGGTGGAAGAAGCAGAAGGACAAGCACGCGCTCGACTTCGATGAGGCGCTCCTGCTCGGCGACCGCGCCGAGGACGTCAGCGCCTCGGCCTACCCCGAGGTGTGGACCTCCGAGGGCGTCGACCTCGACCTCGACTACGAGTTCGAGCCCGGTTCGGCCGATGACGGCGTCACCGTCGAAGTGCCGCTCGCCGTGCTCCAACAGCTCAATGAGAACGCCTTCACTTGGCAGGTGCCCGGTCTGCGGGCCGATTTCGCCGAATCGCTCATCAAGAGCCTGCCCAAGACCCTGCGCCGCAACTTCGTGCCCGCTCCCGACTTCGCCAAGGCCGCCGTCGCCCGCCTGGCCGGCCCCGCGGGCGAGGGCGGCGAAGCCCGGCCCATGACGGCGGTGCTGGCCGAGACACTCCGCGCCATGACCGGAGTGAACGTCCCCGAGGACGCCTTCGACCTCACCAAGATCCCCGGCCACCTGCTCGTGACGTTCCAGGTCAAGGACGAGGACGGCGCGATCCTGGCCCAAGGCAAGGAACTGGGCGCGCTCCAGCGGCAGCTGGCGCCCAAGACTCAGGCGGCGGCCGCCGAGGCCGCGCCGGAACTCGAACGCACCGGCCTGACCGCATGGGACTTCGACACCCTGCCGAAACTCCAGGAGACCCCGCGCAAGGGCTACGTCGCCAAGGCCTACCCCGCCCTGTTCGACGAAGGGAGCAGCGTCGGCGTCAAGGCGTTCGCCGATCCCGGCGCGCAGGCGGCGAACATGTGGGCGGGGACCCGGCGCCTCATCAAGCTGAACGTCCCCGACCCTCGCCTCAAAGAAGCGCTCACCCGCAATGAGCAGCTGGTCCTCGCCACCGGGCCGTACCGGTCCGTCGGATCGCTGCTCGACGACTGCGTGCGCACGGTGCTGGACAAGGTCCTCATCGAGGGCGGCGGACCGGCCTGGGACCGCGAGGGCTTCGAGTCGCTGCTGAAGCGCGCCCGGCCCGAGGTGGCCGGGGAGTCGGTCGTGGTGGCCCGCAAGGCCGCGGCGGCGCTGACCGAGGCCCGCGAAGCCTCCCGGCTGCTCGAAGGCAAGTTCGACTTCTCGATGCTCGCGGCCATGAGCGACATGCGCGCCCAGCTCGATGCCCTGGTCGGCGCCGACGGTTTCGTGGGCGCGACCGGTTGGTGGCGTCTGGACGACCTGACCCGCTATGTGAAGGGCATCGTTCACCGCGCCCGGCGAGTCAAGGACGACATCGCGGGGGACAAGACCAAGATGGACATCGTGCACGGTCTCCAGGCCGAGCGCGACGCGCTGGCCCGCGCCCGTCCGGCGGCGATGCGGACCGCCGAGGGCCAAGAGCTGCGCTGGATGATCGAGGAGTTGCGCATCAGCTTCTTCGCGCAGCAGCTCGGCACCCGCTACCAGGTGAGCGAGAAGCGCGTCCGGAAACTCCTCCAGTCCCTGTGAGCGTGTTCCAGGGGGAGGCTCGGCCTTCCCCTGGAGCGCGCGTTCCCGTTGCCGTCTGCGACTGCCCGAGATCACATCAAGTGAGCGTTCACATCATTATCGGCGGGTACCTCCGGAGGTGGAGCACCCGCTTTTATCGGGCCCGGAGGGCATGGCCGAGCCGCGCCGGCCGGAGGTCGCTCCACCTGCTGACGAAATTTGACATCACCTGCCGCTTGCGCGATGTCATAGTGATGTAATAATGATGTCTTCAAGCTGGAAGCCCATCACCCGAACCGACACTGCGGACGCATCCGAGTAAGGAGAACGACGTGTCGCATGACAACGCCATACAAACGGAGGGGCTGACGAAGCGCTTCGGCGAGCTGATCGCCGTCGACAACGTCGACCTCGGCGCCAGGGCCGGCACGGTCCTCGGCGTTCTGGGCCCCAATGGAGCAGGGAAGACCACGATCGTCCGAATGCTCGCCACCCTCTCCGAACCCACCGCCGGGACCGCCCGCGTCGGCGGATTCGACATCGTGCGCGACGCCGCCCGCGTACGCTCGCTCATCGGACTGACCGGCCAGTTCGCCGGCGTCGACGAACTGCTCACCGGCGAGGAGAACCTGCTGTTCATCGGCCGGCTCCTCGGGATGCCGAAACGCGAGGCCCGTGCCAGGGCCCGCGAGCTGCTCGGCCAGTTCAACCTCTCGGACGCCGCCGACAAGGCCGCCAAGACCTACTCGGGCGGCATGCGCCGCCGCCTCGACCTGGCCGCGAGCCTCGTCGGGCGGCCCCGCCTCCTCTTCCTCGACGAACCCACGACCGGTCTCGACCCCCGGGCCCGCGGCGAACTGTGGAATCTCGTCCGCGGGCTCGTCGCCGACGGCACCACCGTCCTGCTGACCACCCAGTACCTGGAGGAGGCCGATCAGCTGGCCGATGACATCGCGGTCATCGACCACGGCACCGTCATCGCCACCGGCACCCCCACGCAGCTCAAGGCCAAGATCGGCGGGCGGACCCTGCGCATACAGCCCGAGGACCCGACCCAACTCGAAGCCATCGGCGCGATCGTCGCAGGGCGGTTCCCCGAACTCGATCCGCTGACCGAGGGAGGCACGGTCACCGTCGGTGTCAACGACGACGCGGTCATGCCCGTGCTCGCCGCGGACCTGCGCGAACATGGCATCGTCCTCACCGACTTCCACCTCGGACTCTCCAGCCTCGACGAAGTGTTCCTGACCTTGACCGGCCACCGGGCCGAACCCGGCGAGACGAACGAGACCGAAAGCGAGACCGAGCGATGACGGCCGCGACTCTGGACACTCCGGCCGCCGCCGGCCGACCGAACCTGCGCGAGACCGCGAGCCAGATCACCTCGATGGCCTGGCGTCAGATGGTCCGCATCAAGCACAATCCTTTCGAGCTCGTGGACCTGTCCTTGAGCCCGATCATGTTCCTGCTGCTGTTCGTCTACGTCTTCGGCGGGCAGATGGCCGGTTCCAGCGCGGACTACCTGCAATACGTCCTGGGCGGTCTCATCGCGCAGAACGCGATCTTCCTGACCATGTACACCGGCACCGGCATCAACGCCGACCTCCGCAAAGGCGTCTACGACCGTTTCCGATCGCTGCCGATCGCCCGCTCGGCGCCCCTGGCGGGGAAGATCTTCGCCGACCTGTTCAAACAAGTGTGGTCCGTGGCGGTCATGCTGCTCCTCGGGCTGCTCATGGGCTTCGAACTGCGCAGCGTGGGCGGCGCGCTCCTGGCGACGGTGGTGGTCGTGGTGTTCGCGTTGGCGATCTCCTGGATCTCAGTCCTGATGGGAGTACTGGCCGACTCCGAGGAGAAGGTGCAGATCTACGCCTTCGTGGTGATCATGCCGCTGACATTCTCCTCCAGCGCCTTCGTGGACACCTCCACAATGCCGGGCGTACTGGGAGCCTGGGCGCAAGTCAACCCGGTGACGCACCTGGCCGACGCCATGCGCGGCCTGCTCTCCGCCGGTCCGATCGTCGAGCCCCTGATGTGGACCGCCGTCTGGGCGGTGGTGATCTTCGCGGTCACGGCCCCGCTGGCCATGCGCGCCTATAAGAAGAGAATGGTCTGACTCTCCGACGGCACACCGGCGCCAACGCTCGGCGTCGATGACGGGGCGTGTCAATACTGGTCGTGCCGCGATCATTCGACGAGAAGAAAGCCGAGCGGCGATGCAGAGGCCCTCGATCCTTCACGCGACGGACGGGCCGAGGAGCGAACTCCGAGAGGCATCGACCGGGCGACATGCGAACGGCTGCGGCCGTGCAGCGACGGTATCCGTCGCTGCACGGCCGCAGCCGTCCCGAGGGGGCTCGGCGGCGGTCGCACCAGGCGCTCGCCGTGCACGGCTGAAGCGAGCGGAGCCGCCGGTCCGGGGGCCGCAGGCAGATGCCGCCGTCCCCACCCGCCCGAGTCAGGCGGCGGCGACGGTGAAGCGGGTGCGGGTGTGCCGTGGCGACTCCGCCTCGTCGACCAGGGCCACCGCGAAGTCCTCCAAGGAGATCCGTGATTCGCCCCGTTCGTCGATCAGCAGCTCGTCGCCGCCGAGCCGGTACCGGCCGGTGCGCTCGCCAGGAAGCAGGCTTGCCGGCGGGCTCACATAGACCCAGTCCACTCGGGCCTCGCCTCGGCACACCTCGTGCTGTTCGGCGCTGGCCGCTGCGATCGCCCGCCAGGCCGGTTGCACGTATCGCGGGTCGTCGAGCGCGAGCCCGCCGCTTCCCGGCACCGTGAGCGTCGCCGCTCCGCCCACGATCAGGAGCCGCACGCCGGTCGGCGCGACGCCGTCGAGCAGCGCCTTCGTGATCGCCGCCTGCCGGTGCTCCAGGCCCGGTTCGGGGCGCACGGCGCTGATCACCACGTCGGCTTCAGCGCTCAACGCCTCCACCGCCGCCGTGTCGGCCACATCGCCGATGCGGATCTCGGCGGCCGAGGGGAGCGCGGCGGCCCGGCCCGGGGCCCGCACGACGGCCGTCACCTCGTGTCCTCTGTTCACCGCTTCGGCCACGGTGCGGCCGCCGACGTTGCCGGCGGCTCCCAATACTGTGATGCGCATGCTCAGCGTTCCTTTCGTTCAGATCTTGGCGGGTTCAGGGATTTCGGGTGCCTCGATCGGCGCGGACTTCGGGCGGGCGTGGAGTTGGCTCGCGAGCGTCGCCGCCAAGGCGATGGCGAATCCGGTGCTCTGCCAGAAGGTGAACGTTTCACCCAGCGCCGCCCAGCCGAGGATCGCGGCCGTCAGCGGCGAGAACAGGCCCAGGAAGCTCAGCGGCACTACCGAGAGCCTGCCGATGCCTCGGAACCACAGCCAGTAGCCCAGCGCCGTGTTCACCAGCCCCAGGTACACGTATCCGGCCACGTTCACCGCGGTGAACTCCGGTAGGCCGCCTTCGAGCGCGAACGCCACCGGGATCAGGAGCAGACCGCCCGCCGTCAACTGCCAGCCGGCCAGTGCCGCCGGCCCGGCGTGCGGCGGCAGCCCCCATCGTTTGGTCAGCACCACCGCCGTGGCCATCGCCATCGCACCGCCGACGCCCGCGAGGGCTCCGATCGGATCGAGTCGAGCTTCGGCGGTCAGCACCACCATCGCGATGCCCGTGACCCCGGTGATGCCGAGCAGCCATGTCCGCGGCCGCACCTTCTGGCGCAGGATGAGGATCGTCGCTCCCGCCGTCGCTATCGGCCCGACCGCCGTGGTCACGGCAGCGACGCCGCCGGGCAGCCGGTAGGCGGCCAGGAACAGCAGCGCGAAGAACGCGGCGATGTTGAGGGCGCCGATCACGCTCGCCTTCCACCACCATGCGCCTTTGGGGAGCCTGCGCGCGATGAGGACGAGCAGCAGCCCGGCCGGGAGCGCTCGTATCAGCGAGGTGAGCATCGGTCGGTCGGGCGGCAGGAATTCGGTGGTCACCAGGTAGGTGGTGCCCCACATGACGGGAGCCAGGGCGGTCAGGACGATATCGCGGGTGCGGGTGGGCACTGCTCGCCTCCAAAATAGCTTGGTTCCAACTATCTTAGTTACAAGCTAGTTTTCGTCAAGATACTTGTGTTTGAGTTGCATCACCGTGAGATACTTCTGTCCCGTCTCGGCCGGTAGGTGAGAATGTCCCCATGGCTGAACCAGACGCGGTCGACCGCATCATCGAGCAGTGGCACCGGGAACGACCCGACCTCGAACTCGAATCCATGGCCGTCTTCGGCCGCATACACCGCATCTCGAAAAAGCTCGGCGCCGTACTCGGCCACGCCCGAACCGAGTACGGCCTCGGCCGCGGTGAATTCGACGTCATGGCCAGTATCCGCCGCTCCGGCGAGCCGTTCATCCTCTCGCCGAAACAGATCAGCGCCACCCTCATGCTCTCCTCGGGCGGCCTCACCGGCCGCCTCGATAAACTGGAGAGCGCCGGATACATCGAGCGGCTCCCCGACCCCGATGACCGCCGCGGCCTCAAAGTCAAGATGACCGACGAGGGCCGAAGGGTCATCGACGCCGCAGTCGGCGCCGGGCTCGACATCCAGGACCGACTGCTCGCGGCCCTGAACGCCGAAGAACGCCGCCGACTCGACGCGCTGCTGCGAAAACTCCACGTCGCGTTCGAGGACCAGCCGTTCGCCTGACCCCGCCCGGAGCGCCCGAGGCGGGGCGGTGCTCAGGCCCTGTGCCGCGAACCGGCCCCCAGCGACCTGCGCTCGCCTGCCGCAACACCGCCTCGGGCCCGTCGAGTTCCGGTGCGGCGAGCCTCTCGGGCCCGCCGTGCAATCGGTCGAGTCCCGGCCTCCTCCGGATGGCGCTTCGCTCCCGGGCGCCGGCGCGTCGAGGCGGTGCCGATCGCCGAGTGCAGGACGCGATGCTCAAGAGACGATTCTCTTCGGCCGGACCACCGAGATCGACCAGGGCTCGCGTGCGTGCTTCCTTTCAGGAGGGCGGCTGCCCTTCGTCGGAGCCCTGCATCGGTTCGACGCCGCAGTCGGGGTCCTCGTATACACCGACCTGAGCCCACAGGGCCGCGTCGAGGGCGACGCCCGCCGTTCGGGCCGCCTCCGGTGCGGCGACGCCCGCCCGCGGCACGGGCGGAGCCGGCAGCCGAGTGCGTTCAAGGGCGATCCGCATCGTCTCGGGACCGAACGGGGCGTGCGCGGCGGCCTCTTCGGCCGACACCAGGCCCCGAGCCACCTCCGCGCACAGCCGTGACACCTCGGCCATGTCACGCGCCTGATTCCTGGCCCACCAGTAGTCGACCGGATCGCCATGGCCGGGAACGACCGTCCGCGGTCTCCAGCTCAGCAGGTGCTCCACGACCTGCGGCCAATGGTGAGGGAAGGCGTCGCCGTAGGACGGTGGCGCGCCGTTCTCCAACAGGTCGCCGGCGAACAGCACCCCGGCATCGGGCACCTCCACCACCATGTCGTTATCGGTGTGCGCGAGACCGGCCTGGCGCAGCACCACGGTCCGGCCGCCCAGATCCAGGCCGATCGCCCCGTTCACGCGGCAGTTCGGCGGCACCAGGCGGGAACGACCGATGGCTCTGGCGGCCTCTTCGCGTCGCTGGAGCCGGTACTTCGCGGCCCAGCGCCTGCGCTGCACGTCGCCGACGCTGAGGAAGCGCGCGCCGTCGGCCACGGCCCAGACGGCGGACTCGCCGAACGCGGCGGTCCCGAACCAGTGATCGAAGTGGTCATGGGTGTAGGCGATCTGCCACGGCAGCGGCGTGAGCTCGCGGACGGCGGTGGCGAACTCGTATCCGTGCTCGGCGCTGACGCCGGTGTCGATCACCAGGCAGGAGTCGTCGCCGACGACCAGCCCGAGCGAGAGGTCCAGCTCCTCGCATCGCCGCACCCACACCCGGTCTGCCAGCTCCACCCAGCGGTCGCCCATGAGCGCAATGATATTCGGTCACCGTGCCTTCGCCGCTCGCGAGCGATGCCTCTCAGTTCGACGGGGCCGGTACGAAGGGGATCGCATGAGGCTCTACCGTCGGGTACGGTGCCGCACCTCCGTTGTCGGCGGTGTCGACTTCATCTCGTTCGTCATGATTTTCGACAACGATTCGATCACGGAATGTGTTGCTTTCGGCAAAATCGGCTCGTGTAAATTTTCTGGTGAATTGTCACCCCTTTTTCTGTTCGAAGGAGTATCGCCCTCATGCACCTCAGTCGCCGTCGCCTGTTGTATGGATCGGCAGGTGTCGCCGCAGTGGCAGCGGCCGGATGCTCGACCGGCGAGAAGTCCGCCGCTCTGACCGGTTTCACCGGCATCTCCATGCCCACGCAGACCTCCGACCGCTGGGTGTTCGAAGGCGGTGTCCTGGAGCAGCAGCTCAAGGACGCCGGCTACGAGACCATCCTCGAATACGGGGACGACGATCCCGAAAAGCAGATCAAGCAGATCAGGGGAATGATCGATCGAGGGGTCGAGTTCCTTATCATCGGCGCGATCGACAACCGCTCGCTCGGCGAGGTCCTCGCCACGGCGAAGGACCAGGACGTGACGATCATCTCCTACGACCGTCTGATCCTCGACACTCCCGACGTCGACTACTACGCCTCGTTCGACAACTACGAGGTGGGCGTCCTCCAGGCCAAGCACATTCTCGACCAGCTCGGAGCCGATGAACCGGGCGCGGGCCCGTTCAACATCGAGCTCTTCTCCGGCTCCCCCGACGACAGCAACTCCCAGTACTTCTTCCAGGGCGGTCTCGACACGCTCGAACGCTACACCTACTCGGGGACCATCCAGATCCCCTCCGAGCAGACCGAGCAGGAACCGACCTCCACCCTCCGCTGGAGCGGCGCGATCGCCATGGAGCGCATGACCGAGCTGCTGGAGGAGTACTACAGCGACGGAGAACGGCGGCTCCACGCGGTGCTCGCACCCTACGACGGCATCAGCCGCGGCGTCATCTACGCCCTTGAGGACTTCGGACTCGAACCCGGCACCGAGGAGTTCCCGGTGGTCACCGGCCAGGACGCCGAAGCCATCTCGGTCCAGTTCATCAGGGACGGCCAGGGCCAGAGCCAGACCGTCTTCAAGGACACCCGTGATCTCGCGGCGGTCGCCTCGGGCATGGTCAAGAGCATCGTGGGCGGCGACAAGCCGCAGATCAACGACCTCGGGACCTACTACAACGGTTTCAAATTCGTGCCGGCCTACCTGCTGGAGCCGGTGAGCATCGACAAGGACAACTGGGAGGAGGAGCTGGTCGACAGCGAGTACCTCACCATCGAGCAGGTCGACGAGGCCGAAGAACCCCAGGAGTTCTGATCCGTTCGAAGAACTTCGAGATCGCTCGGCCGGAGCGTCGAAACGACGCCCGGCCGATCGACTGAGTGATATCGAGGTCAAAAGCGATCCGAAGGAGCAAGCCCATGCGATACCTCATCAACGTCGTCCACGATCGTCCCGTCGCCGAGGCGGACGTTCCTTCCCAGATGTACGAGGCGATGGGCGCCTTCGTCTCGGAACTGGCCGCCGATGGCATCCTCGTCGACGCCGCCGGCTTGGAGCCGACCGAGCGCGGCACTCGGGTCGATCTGCGCGGCGGCGAGGTCAAGATCGTCGACGGCCCCTTCGCCGAGGCCAAGGAATGGGTGGGCGGGTATTTCATCGTGCAGTGCCGCGCCCAGGAGGAGGCCGTCGCGATCGCCAGGCGCTCGGCGGAACTCCACCGTGAGCACGCGCCGGGCATGGAGCTCGTCCACGAGGTCCGAAGAATCCTCGACGAGGAGTAGCATCGCGGCATGATCGGTGAGGCCGATGTCGTTCGGCGGACGGTCGAGGCGGTGTGGCGGCTGGAATCCGCCAAGATCATCGCCGTCCTCGCCCGCATCGTGAACGACGTCGGCCTCGCCGAGGAACTCGCCTCCGACGCCGTCGTCGCCGCTTTGGAGCAGTGGCCCGCCGAGGGCGTGCCCGAGCGGCCCGCAGCCTGGCTCATGGTCACCGCCAAACGGCGTGCGGTCGACCGCATCCGGCGCGATCAGAACCTCAAACGCAAATACGCGCAGCTCGCCGGGCGGCTCGAAGCGGCCGGGCAGGTCGAGGACCCGATCGCCCGAGCCGAAGCCGAACTCGATGACGACATCGGCGATGAACTGCTGCGCGTCATCTTCTGCGCCTGTCACCCCGTCCTCTCGGTCGAGGCGCGCACCGCCCTGACCCTCAAGGCCGCCGCCGGCCTCACCACCGGCGAGATCGCCCGGGCCTACCTCACCGGCGAGTCCACCGTCGCCCAGCGCATCGTGCGCGCCAAACGCAAACTCGCTTCAGCGGGCGTGGCCTTCGAAGCGCCTCCCGCCGCCGAACTCGAAGAACGACTGGATGCGGTACTGGAGGTCGTCTACCTCATTTTCAACGAGGGCTACACCGCCACCGCCGGTGACGACCTCATGCGTCCGCAACTGTGTCGGGACGCGATGCGGCTCGCGCAACGGCTCGCGGCCCTGCTGCCCGACCGGCCCGAAGTCCTCGGCCTGGCCGCGCTGCTCGATTTCCAGGCGTCTCGTTCCCGGGCTCGCACCGATGCCGGGGGCGAACCGGTGCCGTTGCCCGAACAGGACCGCGCGAAGTGGGACCGGTTGCTGATACGGCGCGGCCTGGCGGCCCTCCACCGTGCCGGAGCCTGGGGTGAGGACGCCGGGACCTACGTGCTCCAGGCGGCGATCGCGGCCTGCCATGCCCGCGCGGCCAGGGCCGAGGAGACCGATTGGGTGCGAATCGCGGGACTGTACTCCCGGTTGCTGACCGTGGAGCCCTCGCCGGTCGTCGCGCTCAACCGAGCGGTGGCCTTCGGGATGGCCTTCGGCCCCGGGCGAGGGCTCGAACTGGTCGACGAGATCGCCGAGCTGCCCGCGCTGAAGGGCTACCACCTCGTCTCGGCGGTGCGTGGCGAGATGTTGGAGCGCATGGGCCGCGACGCGGAGGCGCGAGAGGCGTTCGAGCGTGCCGCAGCGTTGACCGGCAACTCACGTGAAAAGGGACAATTGCTGCGTCGCGCGGGAGTCCTCGACTGCGGGCCGTGATCGCTTCAGCCACAACACAGGTGCCGAGCCACCGTTACTTCATTGTTATGCGACCTTTCTTCAACTTGTGGCGTGTCTAGTTGGTACGGAGCTTGCGATGGCCGGATCTCTGCCCGCGGCCGCATGAGGCTCCGTGACCACCCCATTGAGAAAAGTCATCATTTAGGAGAAACATGAACCGTACCCTCAAACGGGTGCTGGGACTGGCCGGAAGCGTCGCCCTCGGCGTTACCGGTGCGCTCACGTTCGCATCGGCCGCCCAGGCACACCACCCCGAGGTCACCGGCACCGCCGTCTGCGTCGACGACGGCTGGGAAGTCAGCTGGGAGGTCAAGCTCGTCGCCCCGCCCGGCAGAGACGGCGAGATCACCGAGATCAACCCCGCCGAGCCCGAGATCGACGGCGCCCTCCAGATCGGCGCGACGGCCGGACCCGGTGAGGTCCTCACCGGAACGCAGATCTACGACTCCTCGGCCACCGAGGCCGAACTCGACGTCACGGCCGTCTGGAGCAAGAACAAGAGCAAGTGGGGCAAGGTCGTCAAGAGCGCCACTGGCCGCGTGACCTTCGACGGCACCTGCAACGAGGAGCCCCCGGCCGAGCCGGATCCCGAGATCAGCGTCCACTCCCTCAGCGACTGCTTCGGCATCTACGTCGTCGCGAACAACAACAGCGAGGAGTCGCTGGCCGAGTTCGCCTTCACTCCGAGCACCGGTGAGCCCGTCACCCGCACGCCGGAGGTCGGCGAGGACTTCGGTTACTACTTCGCCATCGAGGACTACGAGGCGGGCCTCACCGTCACCGTGACCGCCGACGGTGAAGAGGTCGCCGTGTTCGAGTGGGACAGCCCGGGCAACTGCGAGTGGGGCTACATCTACGACACTTGTGAGGGCCTGGAATTCGAGCTGTCGATCCCCGAGGACGGCACCGAGACCACCTTCTCCTTCACCCCGAGTGAAGGTGAGGAGGTCGTCGAGACCGTCGCCCCCGGCGAGACGAAGACCGTGACCTTCACCGCCACCGGTGACGAGCTCACCGTCTCCTACATCATCGATGACGGCAAGAACTTCTACGAAGGCGAAGTCCCGTGGGAGAAGCCCGAGGACTGCGACGAGGTCCCGCCGTCGGAGGCGCCGACCACGCCCGCCGCGCAGCTGCCGGTCACCGGCTCCTCGATGACCATCATGATCAGCGCCGCCGCCGCCCTCGTGGCCGCCGCCGCCGTGCTGTTCTTCGTCGCGCGTCGCCGCCGCGCGGCCGCTGACTGGTAGACCGATCCCGCCTGCGGGACACGGCGTCCAGCCGAACTGAACAGAGGGGCCGCGCAGCTCGACTGCGCGGCCCCTTTCACGTCCCCAACACCTCAGGCGATCCCCGCAAGACGCAGCAGCGCCGTCGTGGCCGCAGCGGCGACGACGACCACCGCGAGCGGCAGCCGCCGCCACGCCAGCACACCGCCGACCAGCACCCCGGCAGGGAGCGCCCAGCCCGCGAACTCGCCTTCCACCATGAGCGCCGAGGTCACCGCCAGCGCCAAGAGCACGACGGTCGCCCCGGCCTTCAGGATCGTCTCGACGCGCTCGGACAAAGTGAGCCGCTTGCGCAGCAGGGGACCGGCGAGCCGGATGAGGAACGTGCCGACCGCGAGCGCGAGGATCGCCGCGAGCATCATCATGCCGCCGCCTTCGTCCCGGTACCGCGCCACATGACCGCGAGCCCGAGCAACGCCAGCAGCACCGGGACGCCCGCAGGCAGGAACGGGCCGGCGACCAGGGCGATCACCGTACCCACGATCCCGGCCAGCAGCGTGGCCTTGTCGCGCAGCCCCGGCAGCACCAGGGCGAGCAGGATCGCCGGGAGCGCCGCGTCGAGCCCCAGCGCCGCAGGGTCGGCGATGAACCCGCCTGCCAGGGCCCCGGCCACGGTGCCGACGTTCCAGACCACGAACAGGACGACCCCGGCCGTCCAGAAGGCGACCCTGGCCCTGCGCAGATCCTTCCCGGCGGCGAGGGCGAACGCCGTGGACTGGTCGATGAGCAGGTGCGTGCCGAGCAGTTTGGAGCGCAGGCCGGTCCAATAGACGTCGCCGATGGCCATGCCGTAGGGGATATGCCGCATGTTGAGCACCAGCCCGGCCGCGACCCCGGCGAGCAGACCACCGCCGGCGGTCATGATCCCCAGCGTCGCGAACTGCGAGGCTCCGGCGAACACCAGCGCCGACATCGCCGACGCCTGCCACCACGGGACGCCCTCGGCGGCGGCGATCGCCCCGAACGAGAGGCCGACGATCAGGATGCCCGCCGCGAGCGCTGAGATGTCGCGCAACAGCCCGGGGCCGATCGCGCGAAGGAGTCGTGAACGCACCCGGACAATCTACCGCCGCCGTGAATCCGGGCCGCAGACGAAAGGGCGCGGCCGGCGGCCGACCGGCCACGCCCTCGGAGGCGAAACCCTGCGAACCTCGCAGCCGTGCTCCACGGCCGTACTGCATGCACTGCTCATACTTCGTGGCCGTGCTGCATGCACTGCTCATACTTCGTGGCCGTGCTGCACGTACTGCTCATACTTCGTAGCTGTACTTCACGTACTACTCATACTTCGTAGTACAGATCAAACTCGTGCGGCGTCGGACGCAGCCGGATCGGGGCGATCTCATGCTCGCGCTTGTACCGGATCCACGTCTCGATGAGGTCGGGGGTGAACACGCCGCCTTCGGTGAGGAAATCGTGATCGGCTTCGAGATTGTCGAGCACCTTATCGAGCGAGTCGGGTGTCTGCGTGATGTCGTCGTACTCCTCGGGGCCCAGCTCGTACAGGTCCTTGTCGACCGGCGCCGGCGGCTCGATCTTGTTCTTGATGCCATCGAGACCGGCCATGAGCATCGCCGAGAACGCCAGATACGGGTTCGAGGACGGGTCCGGCACGCGGAACTCGACGCGCTTGGCCTTCGCGTTCGAACCGGTCACCGGGATGCGCGTGCAGGCCGAGCGGTTGCGCTGCGAATACACCAGATTCACCGGGGCATCGAAGCCCGGCACCAGACGGCGGTAAGAGTTCACGCTCGGGTTGGTGAACGCCAAGAGGCTCGGAGCGTGCTTGAGCAGCCCGCCGATGTAGTACCGGGCGGTATCCGACAGGCCGGCATACCCGGTCTCGTCATAGAACAGCGGTTCGCCCGCAGCCCACAGCGACTGGTGAGTGTGCATGCCCGAACCGTTGTCCCCGAACAGGGGCTTGGGCATGAACGTCACCGTCTTGCCCGCCTGTGTGGCGGTGTTCTTGACGATGTACTTGAACTTCTGGACATCGTCGCCCGAATGCAGCAGCGTCGAGAAACGGTAGTTGATCTCGGCCTGACCGGCGGTCCCGACCTCGTGGTGGGCCCGCTCGACCGTCAGACCGGCCTCGATGAGGTTCGCGGTCATCGTGTCGCGCAGATCGGCGAAATGGTCGACGGGCCCGACGGGGAAGTACCCGCCCTTCTGGCGCGGCTTATAGCCCAGATTCCCACCGGGCTCCTCCGCGCCGGTGTTCCACGCGCCCTCGATCGAATCGATGTGGTAAAAAGCCTGGTTGCACGTCTGGTCGAAGCGGATCGAATCGAAGATGTAGAACTCGGCCTCGGCGCCGAAATAGGCCGTGTCCGCTACACCGCTCCCGGTCAGATACTGCTCGGCCTTCTTGGCGACGTTGCGCGGATCGCGGCTGTACGCCTCGCGTGTGAAGGGGTCGTGGATGAAGAAGTTGAGCGCGAGAGTCTTCCGCTCACGGAACGGGTCGATGAACGCGGTCGCGACATCGGGGAGCAGGAGCATGTCCGATTCGTGGATCTCCTGGAAACCGCGGATCGCGGAGCCGTCGAACGCGAGGCCCTCCTCCAGCAGCTCGGCGTCGAAAGCCTCGGCCGGGAGGTTGAAGTGCTGCATGACGCCGGGAAGATCGCAGAAGCGGATGTCGATGAACTTCACGTCGTTGTCGCGGATGTATCCGAGGAGCTCTTCTGGGCTGGCAAACACGAAGGTGTTCCTCTCGGTAGGCGCGAAGCTGGAACCAAGACCGGCGGGCTTCGCCACGGGTGGCGCCGACGTCGCTGTCGGCACCGCGAGTATCAGGCGAAACGCTATCGGCGATCGATTGCCTCAGCGTAAATCAAATGTTTCGCGCTTGTTACTCACAAGAGCTATGTCGCCACCGGTTGATCGAGCCCACGGCGAGCCGCACTGGAGACGACGGCCGGAGAGGCGGCCCGTACACTCGCGCCATGACGAGCGAACGCGGCGGTGCAGCCACCGGAGCCGACACCGCCGGGCAGGACCTCGCCGGCCTCGGCGAGCGCGTCACCGGGCTGTTCATCGACTGGATCGCGTGCCTGATCTTCACCTACCTCCTGGGCTGGCTCGGCCTGTGGTCGCCCGAGGCGTTCGGCGTGAACCTGCTCACCCCGGGCCTGTTCATCGTGTATTACACCTGCTGCATGACCATCGGCACCCAGAGCGCGGGCATGGCGATCATGCGGATCGCCTGCGTCTCGGCCGATACCGGCGGCCGGATCGGATTCCCGCGAGCCCTGGTACGGGCGGTGCTGCTGTCGCTGGTCCTTCCCGCGCTCACGGCTCTGGCCGACCCCTACCATCGCGGGCTGCACGACCGGGCAGCCGGCTCGGTGATGCTCAAGGCCAAATAAGGCCGCGAGCCGGTCAACCATGCTGCATCCGCCGCACCAGCAGCGGCGAGGGCACCGCATAGGCGTCGTGCCGCCGCACCCGGTCGGCGACCTCCCGGTCCGAGGACACCACGATGACCGGCCGGCCCTGCGGCTCGGCCCGGGTCAGATCCACCACGACATCGTCGGCGATCTCGCCTTTGGCGCTGAACAGCACCCGCACTCCACGCGCGCTCGGTTTCGCCCCGAAGATCGGATCGGCCCCGTCGAAGACCACCGTGATCTCGGCGTTCGTCTGCGCCGCGAGCGCACCCAGGCCCCGAACGAGCCGATTGCGCTGCTGCTCCAATGTCAGCGTCTCGCCCCACGCGCTGATGGTGACGTTATAGCCGTCGACGATCAGGTGCGGGTTCGGCAGCGACAGCAGGTGGTCGAGCCGCTGAGGGTCGGTCTGCTCCAGGCCCCGAGAGCCCTCGGTCTCCCTCGCCTCGGGCTCGGCGCAGCGCTCATCGGCGATGTGGTCGGCCGGTCGATCGGCGACCGGTTCGAGCCCCAGTTCGCGCCGCAGCCCGTTCGCGGTGCCCGAGAGCGTCTCCATCAGCAGCCACAGCCGCGAGTCCGCGAGCCGGTCCGCCTCGCGTCCGGCCCGCCGGACCTCTTCGAGCTGCGCCCGCAACGAGGCCACTTCGTTCTCCAGGCGCCGCCGCTCGGCGCGGCGCTCCGAGTCCGACTGCTTGATGCGGCCCCGCTCGGCGGCCAGGTCGGCGGCCGTCTTCGCGGCCCGGTCCTCGGCCTCACGCAGACCCCTGCGCGCCCGGCGCAGGTCCTCCTGCAAACGGGTCGCCGCGGACCGCTGGTCCTCCAGTGCGCCGCGCAGCCTCCGGTTCTCCTTGTCGACCGCGGCCAGTCGCCGCCGGACCTCCTCGTCGACCGGCGCGGCCGCAGCCGCCTCGGGCGCCGCGCGGGCGGCCTCGGCCGCGCTCGCCACCAGCTCCCGCCATCCTTCGGGCCGCAGCAGGTAGGCCAGGGCCGCCACCTCGACCGGGTCGGTCATGGCCGAGACGGCCTCGCCGTCGTTGATCGCCCGGACCAGCGGCGCATCGGTCGAACCGAGGACCTGGCCCACCCCCGCCCGGAACTCGTCCCCACGGCTCAGCTCGGCGGCGATGTCGGCGCGAGCCAGCTTGGCCCGCTTGGACGGGTTGAACTTGAGGTACCGGCGCAGCTTCGACGGCACTTTCGCGGGCGGCAGCCCGGGCAGGGCCGCGGCAGCGATCTCGGCGGTTCGGCGGCGTACCGGCTCGCTCAGGAAGACCGCCGGTGCATGCTCGACTCGCCCTGTGGGCTCTTGACCGTCGTCGCCGCTCGTCATGGCACCAGTGTGCCACCGACGATGGTGTCCGCACCGCTCGCATGTCGAGGCGCCCGGCCCGTGAGTCGAGACCGGGTACGAGCGGACCTCCACCGGACGCCTCGGATTCCTTCGGCATCCGATCCCGCGTGACAGACTGGAGCAGTCATGGAGGGGGCATGATGAGCCGAACACTGCTGGTGACGAACGATTTTCCGCCTCGTAGGGGCGGTATTCAGACCTTCGTACACGGCATGGCGCTGCGGCTGCCGTCCGATGGCCTGGTCGTCTACACCTCTGCTTCCCCCGGCCATGCCGATTTCGACGCCGTCCAACCGTTCACCGTGGTCCGCGACCGGGCCGCGATGCTCCTGCCCACGCCGCGCGTGGCCCGCGCCGTCACCGCGATCGCCCGAGAGCACCGCTGCGACCGCGTCTGGTTCGGTGCCGCAGCCCCGCTCGGCCTCCTCGCGTCGCGGCTCCTGCGCGATACCGGCGTCGAGCGGGCCATCGCGCTCACCCACGGTCACGAGGTCGGCTGGGCGATGATGCCCGGCACCCGGCAGGCGCTGCGGCGCATCGCCGGCTCACTCGACGTCATGACCTATCTGGGCGGCTACACCTACCGGCGCCTCGCCCCGGTCGTCGAACCCCTGACCCGGCTCGAACAGCTGACCTTCGGCATCGACACCGAGACCTTCCACCCGCAGGTCGACGGCACACCGGTTCGCGAGCGTCACGGCCTGGAGGGGCGGCCGGTGATCGTGTGCGTCTCGCGGCTGGTGCCGCGCAAAGGCCAGGACAAGCTGATCGCGGCCCTCCCGCGAGTGCGCGAGCGGGTCGGCGAGGACGTGCGGCTGCTCGTCGTCGGCCAGGGCCCCGACGAGGGCCGGCTGCGCGCACTGACCCGTCACCACCGGATGGAACGAGCGGTCACGTTCACCGGTGCGGTGCCCGAAGCCGAACTCGCCCGGCATTTCGCGGCCGGGGACGTCTTCGCGATGCCGTGCCGGACGCGCCGCGGCGGCCTCGACGTCGAGGGCCTGGGCGCGGTGTTCCTGGAGGCCGCCGCGTGCGGCATGCCGGTCATCGCGGGCGACTCGGGCGGTGCGCCCGACACGGTGCTGCACGATCAGTCGGGGTGGGTGGTCGACGGCCGGGACGTCGACCAGATCGCCTCCCGGCTCACGCAGGTGCTCACCGACCGTCCGCTGGCCGATAAGTTCGGCGCGGCCAGCCGGGACTGGGCCTGCAGCGAGTGGACGTGGGAACGTCAAGCCGGACGCCTCGAAGCCATGCTCTACGGCGAGACCGTCTGAGACCCGAAGCGGGCGGTCGGCCCCCGTGAACGCGCGGCATCCGGCCCCGGTACGGACCGGATACCGCGCGACTCTCAGAACTTCGGTTGGTCCGGCGCCTCCAGCAGCCCCAGTTTCAGGGCCGTCATCAGCGCCTGCGCCCGGTTGCCCGCACCGAGCTTCTCGTACAGCTTCGAGATGTGCGTCTTGGCGGTCGACTCCGAGACGTACAGCTGCTTGGCGATGCCGGCCACCGACAGACCGTCCGCGAGCAGTTTGAGCACCTGCGATTCCCGAGGCGAGAGCTGCGGTCCCGTCGGCGTCAGGCGGCGCTGCATCGCCTCGGCCAGATCCGCGGCGCTGAACGCCGTCGGGTTCGCCGCCGCGTGGCGCGCCGCCGAGACCACGTCGTTCGCCGGGGCGCTCTTCGGCACGAACGCGCTCGCGCCCGCGTCCAGGGCCCCGAACAGTTGATCGTCGCCCGCGTACATGGTCAGCACGACGATGCCCATGTGCGGGTGCGCCTTGCGGAGCTTCCGCGTCGCGTCCAGGCCGGAGCCGTCGGGGAGACGCAGGTCCATGATGACGACGCTGGGCATCAGCGAGGTGGCCTGGCGCAGGGCGTCGCCGGCCGTGTCGGCCTCGCCCACGACCTCGAACTCGGGGTCGCGGTCGAAGGCGTGCCGAAGGCCCTTGCGGATCAGATCGTGGTCGTCGACGATCAGGACCGTCGTCTGACTGGTCGATTCAGGCGCGTCAGCGTTCATCGTTCGTCTCTCTCCTCATTGGCTACCTCGGACCCCGGGGGGCCGATGGGCGCGGTAGTGCTGTCTTCGGTTGCGGCCGTGCGGTCCGCCGCCCACTTCTCGGCTCCCGGGTGCGCGGGCGCCGCCTTCGGGGTCGGACGCGCGGAGGCGTTGAGCACCACCGCCACGGTGGTGCCGTGCGGCTGGTGCGGCCGGATCTCCAGCGACCCCCGGATCCGTTCGGCGCGTTCGCTCATGATCGCCAGTCCGTACCGCCCCTCGGAGGCTTCGCCGGCCAGACCCTGGCCGTCGTCGGTCACCTCGATCCGCGTGTACGGCGGATCCACTTCACAGGTGACCCACAGGTTCTCTGCCCGGGCGTGCTTCCGGGCATTGGTGATCGCCTCCTGCGCTATTCGCAGCAGCTCCGCCTCGGTGCTCGCCGGGAGCCGTGCGCCGCCCTCGTCGAGCGACAGGTGGACCCGCAGTCCTGCGGAGGCGCCCACGGTACGAGCATAGTCCGCGATCGCGGATGCCAGTCCGCCCTGACGGTCGACGTTCGAACGCAGTTCGAACAGCGAGAAGCGCAGCTCGGTCACCAGACGGGTCACCTCGCTGCGCAGATCCTCCAGTTCGGTCGACGCCTCGCCGGCGTCCTCCGGTAGGACCGCCATCGCGTTGTCGATGCCGTAGCCGAGCATCGCGAGCTCCTGGGCGATGCCGTCGTGGATCTCGCGGGCCAGGCGCTGGCGCTCCTCGGTGGTCGCCATGGACCTGACGTCCTCGAACAGCAGCGCCGTCTCCAGACGCAGCGCAGCGCCCTTGGTCCGCTCCTCGGCGGCGGTGATGGCCTCGGCGTCGAACGCGCTCGGATCGTCCGATTCGATCGCCACCAGGCCGACGGTGCGGCCCTCGGCGATCAGCGGTACGACCAGCGAGGCCACCGGTCCCTGCGTGGAGCGCGACAGTGGCAATTGCCCGGCCTGCGGTTTCTGTCCCGCCCAGGCGTCGGCCAGGAGCACGTTCATCTGCGGGGAGGTCTCCCAGTCGACCCGTTCGTCGGCATGCTGGGCCAGGACCACGAGCCGCCGGCCGGAGGAGGCGGCGAGGACGGCGGCCCGCTCGGCCCCCGGCACGCGGATGACGGTGTCGAGCAGTTCGGTGGCGATGCCGCCGGGGTCGAGCGTGGAGCCGGGCAGTTGGCGGGCGACGACCCGCAGCTGTGTCAGCAGGGCCGCGGCCTCGGCGTACGGCAGCTGCGAATGGCTCAGATCGCTGCGTCTGGAGCGGCGCAGCCACCACGCCCCGACCGCCGAGGCCATGCCGAAGGCCAGAGCGACGGCCACCGTGGTGACGTAGGTGCCGCGGTCGAACGTCGGCAGTCGCGGAGTCTGGGCGATCAGGCCGATGGCGGCGACCGCCAGCAGCGTCGGGGGCCCCCAGGTGCGCAGCCAGGCGTACTTCGCGGGCTCGCCGGGGGCCGCCGCGTCGAACGCGGCGGCCGAGAACGGCGCGATCAGGTAAGGGAGCATCCAGGCCGGGAGCCCGCCGGTGGCGAGGGTGCCGAGCACGACGACCACGACCTCGGCCAGGCGTCCCGCCGGGGCGAGTACGCGGTGGCGGGGCAGGACGATGCCCGGCAACGCCGCCAGGGCGAGGATGCCGCACCAGGTGGCGGTGTCGGTGAAGTCGACCGCCGCCCACCCGAATGCCGTGACCAGTGCGAAGAGCACCGCCCGCAGGGCCACGGCCGGTAGGCGCCATTGCCGCTCCAGGACGGCCTCCTCGCTCATGCAGCCTCGCTAACCGTGTTCCTCGTGCAGTGTATTGATCTCGTCTGAGTGTTTTGTCTTCTCGTCGTACAGTGCGTTGATCTCGTCTGAGTATTTTTTCATGACTACGTGACGTTTGACCTTGGTTGAGGGGGTGATTTCTCCGGCATCTTCGGTCAATTCAACCGGTATGACCCTGAATCGCTTGATCTGTTCGGCTCTGGAGACCGTCGAGTTCGCCAGATCGACCTGCGATTGCAGCTCGGCGAGCAGCTCGGGGTCCTCGGAGACGGCGCTGATCGGGGACTCCGGATCCTTGCCGCGGCGCTGTAGCCAGTCCGGCAGCATATCGCCGTCCACCGAGATCAGCGCCCCGATGTACGGGCGGCCTTCGCCGACGACCATCGCGTAGGCGATGAGCGGGTGGGCGTCCAGGACCTTCTCCAGCGGCGAGGGGGCCACGTTCTTGCCCCCGGAGGTCACGATGATGTCCTTCTTGCGGCCGGTGATGGTCACGTAGCCGTCGTCGTCGATCTCGGCGATGTCGCCGGTCGAGAACCAGCCTTCGGCGTCGAGCACCTCGGCGGTGGCGGCGTCGTTGTTCCAATAGCCGCTGAATACCTGCGGGCCCTTCGCCTGTAGCTCGCCGTCGTCGGCGACGCGGAGCGCGGTGCTCGGAATGGGGCGGCCGACCGAGCCGATCTTGGTCGCGGTCTGCATGTTGAGCGCCAGGACCGGGGAGGTCTCGGTGAGTCCGTAGCCCTCGAAGATCTGGACGCCGACGCCGCGGAAGAAGTGCCCCAGCTCGCCGCCGAGCGCGGCTCCACCGGAGACGGCCGAGGTGCACTCGCCGCCGAGCGCGGCCCGCAGCTTCTTGTACACCAAGGCGTCCCACAGTCTGTGGCGCAGTTTGAGGGCCAGTCCCGGGCCGGCCGGGGTGTCCAGGGCGCGGCTGTACTCCTTGGCAGTGGCCGCGGCTCTGACGAACAGCTTGGTCTTGCCGCTGTCGACGGCCGTCTGGTAGGCGTTGTTGTAGACCTTCTCGAATACGCGCGGGATCGCCAGCAGCGTCGTCGGTTTGACCACGGGCATGATCTCGGCGAGTTTGCCGCGGTCGGAGAAGTGCGCGAGCGTCGTGCGCGATTCGACCCCGGCGATCTGGAGGATTCGGGCGAGCACGTGCGCCAGCGGCAGGAACATGAGCATCCTCGCGCCCTCGTAGAGCACGTCGGGGACTTCGGGGATGATGTTGCGGATGTTCGCCGTCAGGTTCCGGTGGGTGAGCATGCAGCCTTTGGACCGGCCGGTGGTACCCGAGGTGTAGATGATCGTGGCCAGGTCATCGGCCTTGCGGGAGGCGCGCCGCTCCTCGATGTCGACATCGGCGTCCGCGCCGGACTCGGTCAGTTCGTCCACCGCGCCCTCGTCGATGGTCCAGATGCGTTCGACCGGTTCGGGCAGTCCTTCGATGAGTTCGCGGTATTCGGGGGTCTCGACGATCACGGCCACTGCGCCGGAGTCGGCCAGAATCCACTCGGCCTGCTCGGTCGAGGAGGTCTCGTAGACCGGCACGGTCACCGCGCCGGCGGCCCAGATCGCGTAGTCGAACAGGGTCCATTCGTATCTGGTCCGCGACATCAGGGCCACTCGGTCACCCGGTTGGATGCCGGCGGCGCCCAGGCCCTTGGCCACGCTCACGACCTGGTCGCGAAACTCGGCGGCGGTCACGTCCTCCCAGGTGAGGCCGTCGTCGAAGGTGCGGGAGTACAGCACGGCGCCGGCGTGGTTGTCGGCGGCGTCCCAAAGAGAGGTGAGGGCGTTGTCGTCGTCTGGCACTGTCACCACAGGGGGGACGGCGAACTCGCGCATGGGCAGGCTCCGTTCGTGTAGCCGGTTTCACGGCGTTGTAATCGGCTGACGCACATGTTACCGATGGGTCACTATCTCCGCGCGGCGGGACTGTGAGCTGAAACATGATAATAGTGGTCACCGCCTCGCCTCGGGTCGTCGGTGGCGCCTTCGAGCGGGCCGATCCCCTCGGCCGTTCCCGAACGCCTGTCCGCTCCGGTTGTCGCCGAAGTCGAATAGTGCTCGAAAGCGGCGCTCGCATTCTTGTCGTCATCTTCCGAAAGCGGTAGAAAAAAGGGCGCGAGTCCTCGGCTATTAACATCGCGTAAAGTCTGTCGGTGGCCCGCAGCGTCGCGGAGAATCCAACGGCAACGCTCTCGAACATCGCTGGAGGGACAGCAGTGAGTCTGACAATCGGGGTCGACATCGGCGGGACCAAGGTCGGCGGTGGACTCGTCGACGAGGACGGCCGGATTCACGCCACGGCTCTTCGCCCCACTCCGGCGGACGACACCTCCGGCGTCATCCAGGCCGTGTCCGAAGTCGTCGAAGAGCTGCGCGGCGAACACGAGATCGAAGCCGTCGGCATCGGCGCGGCCGGGTGGATCTCCGCCGACCGCTCCACGGTCATGCTCGCCCCCAACCTCTCATGGCGGAACGAGCCGCTGCGCGACAAGGTCGCCGCCGCCATCGGACTGCCCGTCGTCGTCGAGAACGACGCCAACGTCGCCATCTGGGGCGAGCATCGCTTCGGCGCCGCCCAAGGATTCCGCTCCTCCGTGCTCTACACCGTCGGCACCGGCATCGGCGGCGGCATCGTCGTCAAGGACGGGCTGCTGCGCGGCACTAACGGCGTCGCCGCCGAGATCGGCCACATGCGCGCGGTCCCCGAAGGCCGCGTCTGCGGCTGCGGCCGCAAAGGCTGCCTGGAGCAGTACGCCTCCGGCCGCGCGCTCACCCAGGCCGCCCGAGAGGGCGCCAAGGCCGAGCCCGATAAGGCCGCGCTCCTGCTCGACCTCGCCGGGGGCGACCCCGACGCCATCACCGGCAAGGAGATCACCGGGGCCGCCCAACAGGGCGATGCGGTCGCTCTGGCCGCCTTCGACACCATCGGCTACTACCTCGGCAACTCCGCGGCCGACCTGGTGCAGCTGATCGACCCCGGTGTCGTCATCATCGCCGGCGGCGTCGTGGACGCCGGGGACGTGCTGCTCGACCCCGTCCGCAAGCACTACGCCAAAGCGCTGGCCGAGCGCGTCGACCTGCCGGTCGCCGAGATCAAGGCCGCGACACTCGGCTCGAAGGCCGGCGTCATCGGCGCGGCCGACCTGGCCCGCCACCTGACCTGAGCCGAGCGTGAACGAGGAGCCGGACTCGTCCCCGGCCCCTCGCCTCGCGTGTCAGCAGACGTTCACGGACGCGTTGCCCGAGAGGGTCCAGTTGATGTTGTCGCCGCAGGGGGACTCGCGTACCGAGGTGTTGTTCACTTCCAGGGTGATCCACACGTCCCTGGTGTTGGGGAACTCGTCTCGGGCGGCCACGCGGACCTCGCCGCCGCCGTCGACCGTGCCCGAGGCGATCGTGTAGTTGTAGCAGTTCTCGATCAGGATCGCGTTGTTGCCGTTGCCGGCCAGATCGACGTGGCCGATGCGGACGCCGCCGGACTGCGAGACGCAGAAAACGCCCCGGCCGCCGCCGCGCGAGACGACCTGGTCGACGTAGATGTTCGTGCCGTAGGACCCGTCCGAGAGCCGTCCGGCGGTGTTGGCGGTGCGGAAGGTCGCGTAGCCGGTCCCGGCGGCGACGTCGTCGCCGTCGACCAGGCCGATGTGCGCGTTCCGCGTGTTGTTGAGCAGCAGACCGGCGTAGGCGACGTCACGGGCGATGACGGCGCCGATCTCCAGACCGTCGATGTTCCAGGTCTCCACGCCGTGGTTGTCGGTGCCCGAGACGTGGACGTAGTCGATGGTCACGTTCGTGCTCCCGGGGTGATCGCGCTCGAAGCGGAGGCCGTGGCCGCCGCTCAGGTCGAGGTTGATCACTCCCAGATGCAGGTTGCTGTTGCCGTAGAAGCGCATCCCGAAGTAAGGACTGCCGGTCAGGCGCAGATACGGGATGGACACATTGGAGGTGTTCAGCGATTCGATCGCGCCGCGCCCGGACCGGTTGCCGACGTCGATCGTCCCGCAGCCTTCGAAGACCCGGCCGCTGGGGATGGCGATCGTGTTCGCGCCGATCGAGCCCGAGGCCATGACGGAGGTCCGCTCGCCGTTGCCGGTCGAGTCGACGGCGGCCTGGATCGCGGCGCGGTAGTCGCCGCCGGAGTAGACGGTGCTGCCGCGGTTGCTGGCGGTATAAGCGCCGCTCGAACCGGTCACGGTCGCCTCGGGACTGCCCGAACCGCAACCGCCGCCTCCGTCTCCGCTGACGGGGACCAGCCGCCATTGCTGGTTCCAGGCTCCGGTGGGGTCGTATTGGGAGATGCGGTCGCCGGGAGCGGTGGAGTGCTCCCAGACGTCGAGGGCTTTGCCGGAGAAGCGATTGACGAGGGTGGCGTGGCCGTCGTCCTCTTGGACCCGCCATTGCTGGTTGGCGCCGTTGCGATCGGTCCATTGGGCGATGATGGCGCCGTTGTCGGGGTTCCACTCGAAGACTTCGATGACGTGGCCGGAATGGCGGGCCTGGATGCGGTGGTAGCCGTTGCCGGCGTCGATGAAGCGGAATTGCTGGTTGTGCGTTCCGGTGTCGTGCCACTGGATGAGTTCGGCGCCGGGTTCGGTGTCGATGTCGAGGACGTCGAGGGCCAGGCCGGAGTGGCGGCTGATGAGCTTGTACCACGTGCCGGTCTCCACCGCCCCGGCCTGCGGCACTGCGAAGAACACGATGGTGATGCCGGTGAGAGCGGCGGTGAGGACGGCGGTGAGGAGGGTGAATCTTCCTTTGATCACTCGGGTCATGGCGTGATTCCTTTTGTTCGAGCAGGAGAATGAAACGATTAAAACGAACCGGAGCACCGACGTCGGGGGATGCCGCCGCTCCGGTTCGACATCTCGGACCTATCACCTCCGATAAGGACGTTTTGTTTTGGAACGTTTCAGTGGGCGTCAGCAGACGTTCACGGACGCGTTGCCCGAGAGGGTCCAGTTGATGTTGTCGCCGCAGGGGGACTCGCGTACCGAGGTGTTGTTCACTTCCAGGGTGATCCACACGTCCCTGGTGTTGGGGAACTCGTCTCGGGCGGCCACGCGGACCTCGCCGCCGCCGTCGACCGAACCGCCCCGGATCGAGACGTTATAGCAGTTCTCGATCAGGATCGCGTTGTTGCCGTTGCCGGCCAGATCGACGTTCTCGATGACGACGCCGCCGGACTGCGAGACGCAGAAGACGCCCCGGCCGCCGCCGCGCGAGATGACGTTGTCGACCCAGATATTGGTGTTGTAATTGCCGTTGGCGTTCTGGCCGTTGTTGTTGGCCATGCGGAAAGTCGCATAGCCGGTGCCGGCGCCGACGTTGTCGCCGTCGACGGTGCCGACCCAGCCGTTCGTCGAATTCTGGATCAGCAGGCCCGACTCGCCGACGTCGCGGGCGGTGACCCTGCCGATGTCGAACCCGTCGATGTTCCAGGTCTCCACGGCATGGCTTCCGGCACCCGAGACGAAGACGTCGTCCATGGTCACGTCCGTGCTGCCGGGCAGGTCCCGCTCGAAGCGGATGCCGAGCCCGCCGCTCAGGTTCATGTCGATATCGCCCAAGTGCAGGCCGTGGACGTCGGCGAACCGCATGCCGAAGTAGGGATTCCCCGTCATGTTCATGTGCGGGATCGACACGTCGCTCGCCCCGATGGCCTGCACCGCCCCCTTGCCGGCGGCGTGGCCCACGTCCATGGTGCCGCAGACCTCGAACGCGGTGTGGCTGGGCAGGTCGATGGCATTGTCGCCGATCCAGGCGCTGGCCATGACCGAGACCTTCTCTTGAGCGGTGCGGTTCGGATCGAGCGCACCGATCGCCTCCCAGATCGCGGTGATATAGAGATCGCCTTGATAGACGGTCTGACCGCGGTAGGTGGTGGTGAAGCCCGAGGACTGGCTTCCGGTCACGACCGCATCGCCTCCGCCGCAGGACTGGGCCGCGGCGGCGTCGTCCGGGGCCGCCGTCTCGGCTCCCGCGGACTGTGTGATGAGGACGAAGGACGCCAGCGCCATCGCGGCGGCCAGAGCCGCCGCGCCGAGCACGGCGGTCTTCCGTCTGAGTATTCGTATCATTTCGCTTCTCTCGTTCGTTGGACTCGCTTCTCATGCAGTTGGCATTCGGGGTCGTCGATTTCGTCGATATGCAGTTGTGGGCCTGGGGTCCGGGCCCGCCCGGAGGCGGACGCCGCGGAAAGAGCGGCGCCGGGGCCGCACGGTCCCGGCGCCGCCCGTGTCAGCTCAGTGAGCAGCTCGCCTCGGCGACACCCGGTGTGCCGCTGTTCGAGGCGGTGTAGCCGATCTCGACCGAGGCGCCGTCGGCGACGGCCCCGTTCCAGTCGGCGTTGGTCACGGTGACGGTGTCGCCCTCCTGGCTCCACTCGCCGCCCCACAGGTTCGCGACCTGATCGTCACCGGCGAACGTCCACTGGACGGTCCACCCTTCGGCGGCGGCCCCGGTCCCGTTGGTGACCGTGATGTTGCCCTGGTACCCGCCCGACCAGGTGTTGGTCGCCGCCCAGTCCACGACGCAGTCGCCGGTCGGCGGCTCGGTGGTCGGGTCTTCGGTCGGGTCCTCGCTCGGGTCTTCGGTCGGTTCCTCGGTGGGGTCCTCGCTCGGCGTCTGCGAGGGCGTCTGGCTCGGCTCCTCCGGCACGTAGTCGCTCGACTCGCCGACGATGACGCCGCGGCCGTTGGTGCCGACGTAGACGCGTCCGAACACGTTCGGGTCGCCGGTGATGGCGCCGCCGGTCCACGCCCACTGGTTGGCGTCGTCGTTGATGCGCTTCCAAGTGGCCCCCTCGTCGACCGAGCGCCAGATGCCGCGCTCGCCGTCGTAGGAGGCGCTGGCGTAGACGGCCGGGTAATCCTGGCCGGGGGCCGGGGCCCCGAAACCGACGGTGTCGGCCGCGTCGAACCCGGTGACCCGCGTCCAGTTCTCGCCGCCGTCGGTCGAGCGCCACATGCCGTAGACGCCCTCGTCCTCGCCGCCGGCGAGCCACACGTGCCCGGTGTTGCCGGGGACGGCGCCGAAGCGGATGTTGCCCGAGGTCGGGAAGTCCGCGTACGACGAGGCGGTGAAGCTCGCGCCGCCGTCGGCGCTGTAGTAGAACCGTCCGTCGGCGAAGCCGTAGACGCGGTCGGCGTCGGCCCGGTCGGACTCGACCCGCGCGGCTTCGGGCAGGCCGCTCACGGCCGTCCAGGACGAGCCGTAATCGGTCGAGCGCTGCGGGGCGAGGCCCTCGGGCGCCCACACGACCGCCGCGGCGTCCGCGGTCACGGCGACGGTTCCGGCAGCGGTGGCGCCGCTCGGCGTCTGCCCGGACCACCAGGAGCCGCCCGAGTTGGACGAGAAGCCGATGCCCGGTCCCTCCTCGCCGTCGCCGACGCGGACGACGACGCCCGGGTCGAGTTCGGCGAAGTCGATCGAGTTGGTGGCGCCGTGGTGCGGGGTCTGGTAGAAGGAGTCGGGCACGGTGTCGAGGTCGGTGTGGACGAAGCCGCCGATGTCGAGCAGCGCGCTGTACAGCTCGGGGCCCGAGGGCGGGGCGGCGAGGTCGTTGACGGCGGTCTCCTCGATGCCGTGGACCATCGGGGCGACGTGGAAGGTCCGGTCGGCGTCCCAGTTGGTGAGGTCCTCCGAGCCGTAGATGGTCGCGCCGGTGCCCCACATGACCCGGTCGGAGTCGTGCGGGTCGATCGCCATCGCGTCGATCATCCAACCCCATTTGGGGTTCTGTTCGGGTTCGGTGGCGGTGACGCCCCAGTCGAGCCAGGGCACTGAGGAGTGGTCGATCTCGTAGCGGTTGACGCGGTTGGGCCAGCCGTCCAGTGTCCACGACTGGGTCCAGGTCTCGCCGGAGTCGGTGGAGCGGTACGTGGTCTCGTCGGGCCACCAGGCGTTGATGCTGGAGACCATCAGCGTGCCGGGGCTCTGCCGGTCGAGTGTCAGGCCGCCGAAACCGAAGCCCTGGTAGTCGGTGCCGTTGGGGCCGGGGTGGATCTCGGTCCAGGTGCCGTCGGTGATGTCGTGGCGCCATACCGAGCCGCCGCGTTCATCGCCCTCTTCGTTGGGCGGTCCGTTGTAGGGGCCCGGGTCCCAGGAGGTGATGATGTAGAGGTGGTCGTTCACCGGGTCGATGGCGGCCTGTTTGGGGATGTTGGGGTAGCCGTCGACGGTGCCGATCTGCGCGGCGCCGGCCAGGGGCGTCCAGGTCGCGCCGTCGTCCTCGGAGACGTAGACGGGGTCCTCGGGGTCGGCGACGCCGACATAGGCGGTGCCGTCATCGGGGTCGAATTCGATCCAGACGACGCCCTGGTTGTCGCCGAGGTAGGGGTCGCCGGGCGTGGCCGCGAAGTCGCCGGGGTTGGGGAAGTTCGCGACTTCGGCCCAGGTGCGGCCGTAATCGGTGGACTTCCACAGTCCATTGCCGCCGGGGGTGCCCAGATACAGCGTCGAGTTGTCGGTGGGGTCGATGGCGAGGCGTTCGCCCATGCCCCGGCCGGGCATGTTGCCGCCCTGTTTGAAGGGGAGTTCGGCCACGCCCCAGGTCTCGCCGCGGTCGTCGGAGTAGAGGACGGCGCCGTTGTTGGGGTCCCAGTCGTTGGTATAGGTGCCGACCGCGGCGTAGACGCGGTTCGGCTCGACCGGGTCGGTGGCGACGGAGACGACGCCGGTGTAGCCCCATTCGTCCCAGCCGATCCAGTCGAGCAGGGGCTTCCAGGTCTGTGAGGACTCCTGCCAGCGGTAGAGGCCCCCGATGTCGGTGCGGGCGTAGATCAGGTCGGCCTCGGTCTCGTTGAACACGATGCCGGGCACGAAGCCGCCGCCCGCGATGGCGGCGTTGCTCCAGGTGTAGGTCTCGGTCTGTTGTGGCTCGGTGGTCTGGGAATGGGCGGTCACCTGGACGAATGCCGCGGTGGCCGCGGTCACCGCGCCCACGGTCAAGAGCCCGAGGAGTCTGCTCTGTTTCATCGATCTGCTTTCGAGCGGCGGCGCCCGCGGCTGTCGCCCCCAACCGTGGCCGGGGCACCTGGTTTGGTCGTTCGACCAAATATAAACAATTATCGATGTGATGTCAATCAATGTCCACGATAAACCACCAGCCGCGATCACAAAGGCCGGTCCGCTCGATGTGAGCGGACCGGCCTTTGTGGCTGATCGTGATCAGTCCCGACACCGCGTCCTCGGTTCAAGCGGCGGCAGGTGCGCCGCGGCCCTGCCTCGGTGAACGCCTTGCGGTGGTGGATGCATCGACCCCGAGGACGCGGCGACGGGCTCAGTCCTGCTTGTATCCGACGACGAGCTCCCCGGCGAGCTGCTCGCAGAACAGGCCGATGTCGGTGATGACGCCGATCGCCTGGGCCGAGCCGCGGTCGGCCAGCTTCGTGACCGTCGCGGGGTTGATGTCGACGCTGACCAGCGGCACCGTGGCGGGCAGCAGGTTCCCGGTGGCGATCGAGTGCAGCATGGTCGCCACCATGATCGCGAAGCCGACGCCCGGCAGTTGCGAGCGCATGGCCCGCTGGCCGTCGATGACGTCGGTGTAGACATCCGGCAGCGGTCCGTCGTCGCGGACCGAACCGACCAGCACGTACTGCTTGCCGTTCTCGACCATCGAATGCATGATGCCGCGGCGCAGCACGCCGTCGGCCACGGCGGCGGCGATCGATCCGGAGGCGCGGATCTTGTTGATCGCACGGATGTGGTGCTCGTGGCCGTGCGGCACGCCGTGGCCCTTGTCGAGGTCGACGCCCAGCGAGGTGCCGAACAGCGAGGACTCGATGTCATGGGCGGCGAGCGCGTTGCCCGCGAAGAGGATGTCGACATAGCCCTCGTCGATGAGCGCCTCCATGGCCTTGCCCGCGCCGGTGTGGACGATCGCGGGGCCGCCGACCCACAGGATCTTCTCGCCGCGGTCCTTGACCTCGCGCATCATCTCGGCGATCCGGCGCACCTGGAGGGCCTGCGGACGCTCCGAGGAGACGCCCGAGGACATGAACTCGAAGTTCGAGGACTCGGGGTCCTCCCGTTCGGGCTCGGGCAGCGGCAGGACCTTGACGCCCTCGCCGCCGCAGACGACCAGCTCGCCGGCTCGCACGTCCGCGACCGGGAGCGTACGGGCCGCGCGACGGTCGGCGGAGACGATGATGCCGCAGTCCATCTCCGAGTTCTCGACCTCGATCCAGCCCTCGTCCAGGCGGATGAGGGTGTCGAAGTTCGTCGTCGAATAGAAGTCTTCGGGGAAGACGCCGTCGCTCGGAGCCGGCCTGACCGTCGCGACACCCGGATCGATCGGGTTGGCGCCGTGCGTCTGGAGGCGCATGACGATGCGCTCCACCAGCTCGGAGGTCTCGGCCGAGACCGTCAGCTGGACGTAGGACTCGTCGGTGTGATGCCGTCCGACGTCGAAACGGTCGATCGAATAGGCCCCCGAGTATTCGAGGACGTCGTCCATCACACGGGCGAAGACGCCCTGGTCGATGAGGTGCCCGCGCAGCTCGACGGTCTTGCTGTGTTCCACGACATACTCCTGTGATACCCGGTCAGGACGATTCGAGCCTAGCCCCTGATTCGGGAACTGTGGCGTCCTGGGGCGGAGTGGGAGCAGCGGCCTCCTTGGCGGCGCGGATTTCATCGGTGTCGGGCCAATTGCGCGTCACCAGCGCCATGATGCCCAGTCCCAATAGGCCCCAGACGCCGACCGCATAGGGGACGGGCACGCCCAGCTCGGCCACGAATCCGACGCCGGCGATGGCCGCGCCCTGACTGAGCTGGAGGCCGCCGTTCACCGTGGAGACGATCCTGCCGCGCCAGCCGTCGGGGATGCACTGGGCGAGCGTGCCGTTCAGCGGCGCCATGATGGCCGTGGACAGCCCGATGCCGATCGCGATGAGGAAGACCCCGATCAGCGGCGGGTCGAACAGCGCGGTGGCCAGTACCAGCGGTGCGGCGAAGGAGAGCGGCCGGATCAGCTTATCGCGCAGCGAGGGAGTGACGAGCCTGGTGAACAGCAGCATCCCGACGATGGCGGCGGCGGCGTCGACGGCCATGATCGAGCCCTGTGTGACCGAGCCGCCGTCGAGGTGGACTGCCCACAGCACCGCCACGCCCTCGGGGACGGCCGCCAATGCGTACAGCCCCCAGATGGAGAAGGACACGGTGCGCAGGACCCGGTTGTCGCGCAGCATCTTCAGGCCCGCGGCGGTCTCGACCAGCACGGGCCGGCGCTCTTCTCTCCTGTTGACCGACGGGCGGTGCTCGACGAGCAGGAACACCGCGAGCGCGCTGAGGGCGAACATGGCGGCGTTGACGGCCAGGGCCGTATGCGGATCGAGGGCCGCGAGCAGGCCGCCGGCGAGATAGCCCATGATCTGGGCCGCGCCCGAGGCGCTGAGATTGAGCGCGATGGCGACCGAGAGGGCCTCGCCGGTGACGATCTGGGCGAGGGTGGAGGTGCGGGCCGCGTTGTAGGCCGGTTGGACCGCGGCGATGGCGAAGACGACGATCATCATTGCCGGGACGGACATCCCGGGGATGAGCAGCAGCGCGACCAGTCCCGCGCGCAGGAGATCGCACAGGATCATCACGTTGCGGTAGGCGTAGCGGTCGACGATGGTCCCGAGGATCTGGGCGAGCCCGAGATACGGCGCGAAGCTGATCGCGAACGAGGCCGCGGCGAGGGCCGCGGAGTTGGTGTTGCTCCAGACCAGGAAGGTGACGGCGACGCGGTTGAGCATGGCGCCGGCGCTGGAGAGACAGAAGGCGGTGAGGAAGGCGGAGGCCTCCCGGTTGCCGAAGATGTCCCCGAATGTGGGTTTGCGTTCGGGGGCCGGGTCCTCGGGCGCACCGGTGTCGGGCGACTCGGGGTTCTGGTGCGACACGGGGCCTTCCTAGAGAAGCCTGAAGGTGGGGCTAAGCGGCAATCCTCCGCGATTGCCGCAAGTGTCACCAGTCTGACGCCGATGGCGGTTTTTGTCAAGGGCTCCAGGCCGTTCAAAGTGCAAGAACCGGACGGAGGATCGGCGTCCGACCCGTCTCGGTCATATGAGGCCCCAAGGGATATGAGTGCCGATCATAGGGCGTCTCGTGGTGTGGTCGAGATGCGACGTGGGACACCGAGGCGTGCCTGGACGCCGCTGTCGCAACTGGACTGGGTCCTCGCTGCGGCCTTGGACCGCACCGCCGGTGCTCCGGTTCGAAGGAGCCGGGTCCTCCTCGTCCCGATGGGAGGGGAGGGCGGGGCCGCACGCGAGTCGGCCGCGGGATCGGGGTGCCCGTCCCTCCTCGTGGCCGGGGCGGGCCCGGGCGCTCTCGGCCACACCGCCTTGAGGTTCGCAGCCCTCGTCTCGCGCGGTATCGCCTCGGCCGGATTCCCGAGGTGCGGAAGTGCTCACCTCCGGGGGTCTTCCGCTACGCCGATGCCGAACGGCTCGTTTTCAGCGGCCGATCGCCGTGCTGAGCCGCGAGCGAATCGAGTGCACCGAATGCCCGACTGAAGCTGTAGGCGGCCATATACTCCGGTTCGGCGGGGCGAATCGATCTGGAGCCCTCCGGCACCCGCCGCATGTGAGGAGTTGTCATGAATGATCTCGCTCAGTTGCTCGACGAGCATCTCGGCAAGGCCAGGGAGTCCAAGCACGGCCGCAGCAGCGAACAACTGCTGCACGATGGGCCGTTGCGGCAGAACCTCATCGTTCTCGCCGAAGGTTTCAAGCTGGACGACCACGAGCCTCCCCCTGCGGCGGCCGTCCTGGTCCTGCGAGGCCGCGTGAGGATCACGGCCGCCGGCGGCGATGTCGAATTGGGCGAGCACCAGTTCGCCTCCATTCCGCACGAACGGCACGGAGTGACCGCGCTTGAGGACTCGGCGTTCATCCTCACCACCGTGACCGGTATCTGAACGGCGAGAGCCGAGCGGGGGAGAGGGCGCGGGGCCCCAGGCCCTGTGCCTGCGTCCATCGACGCCCACCGGCCCTTCGACCGCCTCGGCCTCCATCCGCACCGACCGGCTGCTCGGATACCGGTGCGCCCCGCGCTCACGCCTTCGACCCGGGCCGCCGCCGGCCGCACCGGGATCGGCTCTCCCCGGATCGACCAGGACGAACGCCGGTTCGCCTGCCGCACCGCCCACATGCCCCAACGCAACTCCCGCAGGGCGGTCCAAGCCCTCGAAGCCGTCCTTCGATCCCGGACCGGCCGGTGGAATGCCGACCCCGCCCGTCCGTGTGGAAGAAAACCGCCGAAGCGATCCTCAACCCCCTCCTCGGCGTCCACAGTAAACTAAGGGCGGAGGGTGTCGATGCCGTGTCAGCGCCAGCGGGATCGCCGCCGGCAGCGGTGTGACCGTGCCCCGCGCGTTCGCCGACGAGAATCCGCCACCCGCCGGGGGGAGGACCTCCTTCGCCGGCCGATGCGAGTCCACCGCGGCCTGTCCTTCCCCATGGAACACGGCGGCCGCACCCGAGGGATGTTTCCACAGCTCGAACAGTACGCGCGCAGCCCACCTCCCTCGCAGGTGCGAACCTCCTTCACGGTAATCTGCTCTCAGTCTCTCGGCGCCGCCTCGCTGGCCTGACGTACGCGGGGAAGCGCCGACCCGGTCTCGATCCGTCGCCCCAGCAGAAGGAGCAAGCCCCTTGCAGGAGTACTCCTCCCAAGCCGCCTACGACCGTGGCGAGGCCGTCTGTGTCATCGGAGCCGGAGCCGCGGGCCTGATCGCGGTCAAGAACCTCCGCGAGAACGGCTTCGAAGTGGACTGCTACGAACGCGACACCGTTCTCGGCGGCCTATGGAACCCCGAGAACCAGCACAGCCCCCTCTACCCCAATACGCACCTGGTGACCTCCCGCTCCCAGACCGAGATCCCCGACTTCCCGATGCCCGACGACTGGCCCGACTACCCCTCGTCCGTGCAGATGCTCGATTACCTCAAGCGCTACGCCGCCCACTTCGGGCTGGCCGAGCACATCTGGTACGGCTCCGAGATCTCACACATCGAACCCGTCGAAGGCTCCCGCTTCGAAGTCGTCGTCAAACCCGCCGCCGGATCGGCCGCCCGCCGCCTGCGATACGGCGCGGTCATCATCGCCACCGGTCACCACTGGGCCCCGAACCTGCCTTCCTATCCCGGGCAGGACCTGTTCGGCGGCACCGTCCTGCACTCCTCCAGATTGGGAGACGGTTCCCGCCTGCGTGGCAAGAAGGTCCTCGTCGTCGGCAGCGGCAACTCCGGTGTCGACATCGCCTGCGAAGCCGCCGTGAACGCCGCCTCCTGCGTCCACTCCGTGCGCCGCGGCTACTGGCACCTGCCGAAATACCTCGGTGGCGAGCCCTCCGACTACGCCCTCGCGCGACTGCGCCGCCGCCCGCGTTGGCTGCGCGGTCTCCTCGTCGACCGCCTCCTCAAGGGCCCGCGAGCACTGGCCGACCGCATGGGCATAACACCGCCCGACCACGGGCACGCTGATGAAGAGCCCGTTCGCAACGGCCGCTACCTCGAACACGTCGGCGACGGCGCCATCGACCGCCGTCCCGAAATCGCCCGATTCGAGGGCGGCGAAGTGTTCTTCACCGACGGCACCGCCACGCGCCCCGACGTCGTCGTCTTCGCCACCGGATACCGGCCTCAGATCGCCTGCTGCCCGCCGAAACTCCTCGGCATCGAGGGCGAGGACCCCTACCCCAGGCTGCATGCCCGCATGTTCTCCCCGCATGTGGAGACCCTCGCCGTCGCCGGACTCGTCGAACCGGGCGTCGGCACGCTCCCGATCATGCACTGGCAGACCCACGCGATCGCCCACTGGTTGCACATCCGCAAGGGCGACCCCGAACGGGCCGTGAATTTCCGTCAGCAGGTCGTCGCGGAATCGGCTCAGTACGCCGTCGAGTCGACCGGGGTCTCCTCCCGCCACCGCCTGGCCGTCGACGCCGAGGAATACCTCGCCGGCCTGGGCCGCATCATCGACACACTCGAACAGGAGCCCGCGCAGTGAGCCTGCAAGCCTGGGTCCGGCGCACCCGCACCCCCGAGCCCGCCCCCGTCGAGCGCGAGGTCATCGTCATCGAGCCCATGGATCTGCTCGACGCCGAGATCAGCGATGATCCCGAAGCCTCCCCGGTCCTGTGCTGCACCGGCGAGAGCGCCGGCGCGTCCGCTTTCAATGCGCTGTGGCTCAAGCGCATCGCCGGTTCGGGTCGCCATGCCGCCGCCGTCAGCGTCCGAGGCCAGGGCAATACGCCGGCCGCCCCCGGCGGTCCGGACGCCTGCGCTCACGACGTCGTCCAAGCCGCGACCGGGCTTCCCCGCCAGGCCGTCCTGGTCGGACACGGCCGCGGAGCGGCCTGGGCCGCTCTGGCGGCGGCCCGCTACCCGGCCGCCGCGCTGGTCCTGGTCGCGCCGCGGCAGATGCCGAAGCAGCCACCGAAACCGGTCGGCGCTCCGAGAGTGCTCCTGGCCGTCGGCGAGGCCGACGCCCAGTCCAAAGCGACACAGGCGGTCGCCGGTGCCTATGGTGTCGCGCCGTTGACGTTCGCCGGCGACGCCGCGGGCGTCTTCACCGGGCCCGGCGCCGAAGGGTTGCTGGACGCGATCCTGTCCTGGCTCGGCAACAGGGACTGACCGAGTCTCTGAGGCTGGAGCCGGTTGCAGGACTCGGGGCGAGGTGGTGTCCCCGCCCAGGTACCCGCTCGAAAGACGGAGGGCCTCCCGGCCCCGGTATCGGATTCAGGAGGCCCGACAACGCGGCGAGCGGTTCGGGCGGCGCCCGTGCCGGGCGCTTGAACGGGCCCTAAACGACGGCACCGTTGTCCCGATCGTCCTCCGAAGGATCGTCTCGAAGCCGGTTGACCAGCAGCCACACCCCGAACACGAACGCCATGAACCCGATCAGCCGGCCCGGGTTCGTCCCCAGCGGGGCGATGCCCGGCCGCACCAGCAGCAGCAGACCTCCGAGGACGCACAGGACGCCGCCGATCGCCGGCAGGCTCGGCCACGGCATCGGCGGCGGGTCGGGCGGAATGTAGTCCTCTTCGTCCTCGTCCTCCGGCAGCTCGGCGTCCCACAACTCCAGCAGCGTCGGCTCGTCCTCCTCCTCGGGAAGAGGCGGCGGCTGCGCCGCCGGTTCGGGCTCCGGCTGGTCCTCCTCGGCCGCGGTGTCGGTGTCGAGGTCGCGGATGAGCTCGTTGAACCGCCGGTCGACGTCCTCGGGCCGCATCTCGCCGCCCGACTCGGGTTCTTCGCGATCAGTCATGGACACCTCGGGTCTCGGCCAACTGCCTGGTCATGAACTCGACGGTTCCGGAGAAGACGGTCTCCGCGTCGTAGTCGAGGGTAGCCACATGGTAGCTGCGAGGCAGGATGGTCGACTCGACGTCCTTGGAGCGGATCCCGGCACGGACGACGGCGCTGTTGCGCGGGTGGACGACGTGGTCCACGGCGCTGGTGAAGATACGGACCGGAACGGTGACGCGCGGCAGCCCCGCGCGGGTGTCCCGCCACAGCCGCCGCAGCGACGCGAAGGCCGCCAGCGGCGTCCGGTCGCTCGTCTGCTCGCGCGTGTCCGGTTTGGCCAGGTCGGAGCCGATCGCTCCGACACTGGGAACGATATGGCGCAGCACGGGGGCCAAGAAGCCGTGCGGCTTGTCGTCGTAGATGGCCGGGTTGACCAGCACCAGGCCGCTGAGTTCGGCCCCGCGGTGCTCGGCGAGACGCAGCGCCAGGGTGCCGCCCATCGACAGGCCGCCCGCGAAGACGGGCCGACCGAGGTCGAGCGCCGCGTCCAGACTCCGGTCGATCGCGCCGTACCAGTCGGGCCAGCGGGTCTTGGCCAGCTCGCGCCAGGGCAGCCCGTGCCCGGGAAGGAGCGGACAGATGACGTTGTACCCCGCGTCGCGAAGATGCTCGCCCCAGGGGCGCAGGCTCGACGGGTTCCCGGTGAAGCCGTGGCAGAGCAGCATCGTGGCCTCGGCGTCCGGGCCGACGTCGAACGTGAACGCCTCGGATTCGGTTGACACTCCGCCTCCCAGCGTCTGGTCCCGTTTCGTACCGCTCGCCCATTCTCGCACGGACCGGACCAGGGCGGCCACCGCGCGGACGCGCCCCGGGCCGGTGTGGACGCGGGTCGGTCTGCGATTGATCGGTGGCTATACGCTTGATTCCGTGATCTATCGGGTGTTGAAAGCGGTGCTGGGCCCGCTCATATGGGCGATCTGGCGTCCTCAGGTCGAAGGGCTCCGCCACGTGCCCGAATCGGGGCCCGCCATCCTGGCGAGCAATCATCTGGCGGTGTTCGACTCCGTCTTCCTGCCGCTGGTGGTCAAACGCCACATCACCTTCATCGCGAAATCGGACTACTTCACCGGACGCGGGTTCAAAGGCCGGCTCACGCGCGTGTTCATGGGCGCGGTGGGTGCGATCCCGGTGGACCGGGCGGGCGGCGACGCCGCACAGGCCTCCCTCGGTACCGGCAAACGTGTGCTCTCGGGAGGGGACCTGTTCGGGATCTACCCTGAGGGGACGCGCTCTCCCGATGGGCGGCTGTACCGCGGGAAGACGGGTGTGGCGCGCCTGGCGCTGGAGACCGGCGCTCCGGTGGTGCCGGTGGCCATGATGAACACCGGTGAGCTGCAACCGATCGGGAAGCGATTGCCGCGTTTGGGGCGGGCCCGCATCAAGATCGGGCCGCCGCTGCACTTCGGCCGCTACTCGGGTCTGGTGGGGGACCGGACCGTCGAGCGGGCGGTGACCGACGAGATCATGGACGCGCTCCGTGAGCTGTCGGGTCAGGACTACGTCGACGAGTACGCCGCGAAGATCAAGAAGAAGGGCCAGGACGCCTGAACCCGGACGGGCGTGCCCTTCTCGTCTCCGTCATTCTCGTGGAGCGTTGAGCCGCATCGCCGGGTCGGTCCCTCGGCGCACGCCGTCGCGACTCATCCTTCGCCCCCGCCGAAGCCCGCCCTGCGACGCAGTGCGGCCAGGTCCACGACGACGATCTTGCGTCCCTCGGTCCGCAGCCAGCCGCGGTTGGCGAAGATCCCGATCGCCTGGTTGACGCTCTGGCGTGAGCCGCCGGCCATCTCGGCCAGTTGTGTCTGGTTCAGCTCGATGGTCGTCATGGGGGAGGAGTGCTGCTCGGCCAGCCGCACCAGTGTCTTCGCCACCCGCCCTGGAAGATCGAGGAACACGTGGTCCGAGGACTGCTCGGTGAGGCGGCGGACGATCATGCCCATCGATCGCAGCACCGCGTCCAGCATCTTGGGGCTGCCGTGGACCAGTTCCAGGAACGATGAGCGGGCCAGCGCCAGTGCCGAGGTCTCCTCCAGCGCCTCCGCCGAGGCCGAACGCGGCGATCCGTCCAGTAGCGACACCTCACCGAGGACCTCGGGAGCGCGCGCGACGTGCAGCATCGCCCGCTCGCCGGTCGCGGCGGTGCGGAAGACGCTCACCGCCCCCGAACGGATCATGATCAAAGACTCGCCTGCCTCGCCTTCGAAGAACAGCAGGCGCCCTCGACGATAGTGGCGGGGTACCGCCACGTCGGCGATCTTGCGCCGGGCCTGCGGGTCGAGGCCGGCGAACATGGCGACGCCTGCTAGCGGGTCTTCAGATGGGTTGACACCCATGGTTCTTCCCCTTTCGGTGGGACCGGTCCGGGTTCCCTCCGATGATCGCTGTCTTTTCCGTCGTTGTACAGGGCCTATTGCATGAAACTTCACTCTCCGTTGGGGCGTGTGTTCAGATGGAACGATTGTCGCTCGACCGAATGTGCGAACATATATGGGTGTTTTATCATGTAATGTCCGATACCGGATGGCTCGTGGTCGGCTCGGGAGGTCAGATATCGGCTATAAGATCGTATGGCGTAGCGTCGACCCGAGTCCGGCGACATACGGGCGAGGGCCACCGAGGTCTGCAGCCGCCGCCCGAGATCCTATGAAAGGCCGATGCGTGGCGTATCGATACTTCTACGACTGCGAGTTCATCGAGGACGGGCGCACCATCGACCTGGTCTCCATCGGCGTCGTGGACGAACTCGGTCGCGAGTATTACGCCGTCTCCACGGAATTCGATCCCTCCAGGGCCATAGAGTGGGTGCGGCGCAATGTACTCGATAAGCTCCCCGGGCCGGCCAGTCCGCTATGGAAGGACCGCGCGACCATCCGCGACGAGCTATACGAATTCCTGGTCTCGCCGGTGCGCAAGAAGACCGGTTCGCACCCGGGGGAGCGCATCGAGCTGTGGGCCTGGTACGGGGCCTACGATCACGTGGTGTTCGCGCAGCTGTGGGGCGCCATGCCGGAACTGCCGCGCGCTCTGCCGCGAATGACCAAGGACCTGCGCCAGCGCTGGGACGATCTGAACCGACCGGAACTGCCCGTCGCTCCCGACGCCGATCTCCACGACGCACTGACCGACGCCAAGCTCAACCTCGCCCGCTGGCAGTGCCTGGAGGCCGCTCGCAGGGAACGTCCCGTGCTCGGTCGGCGCTGACCGGACCCGAAGCCGCCCCGGCCGATGCGCCACGGCTTCCACGGCCCCGCCCCTCCGCCGCGAAGTGCCGAGATAGGCTGAGTGCAGTTTCGGCAATGAAGCCGCCCAGTTGACAGATCTCACTCTAGGGAGTACGACGCATGCGCATTGGCGTGCTCACCGGCGGCGGCGACTGCCCCGGTCTCAACGCGGTCATCCGCGCCGCGGTCCGCAAAGGAACCAAGGAATACGGTCACGAGTTCGTGGGCTTCCGCTACGGCTGGAGGGGCCCGATCGAAGGCATCACGCAGCCGTTGGACTGGGACACCGTCGAAGGCATCCTCGACAAGGGCGGCACGATCCTCCACTCCTCCCGCACCAACCCCTACAAGATGGAGGGTGCGGTCGAGGCGATCAAGAAGAACATGGCGGACCTGGGCGTCGACGCGCTGATCGCCATCGGCGGCGAGGACACCCTGGGCGTGGCCACGAAGCTGACCGCCGACGGCGTCAACTGCGTTGGCGTCCCGAAGACCATCGACAACGACCTGTCGGGCACCGATTACACCTTCGGCTTCGACACCGCCGTCAACATCGCCACCGAGGCGATCGACCGGCTGTGGACCACCGCCGAGTCGCACGACCGCTGCATCGTCGTCGAGGTCATGGGCCGACACGCCGGTTGGATGACCCTGCACGCCGGCATCGCCGGCGGCGCCAACGTGGTGCTCATCCCCGAGGTCGAGTTCGACATGCAGCGGGTGTCCGACTTCGTCAAGGACCGCATGGACGCCGGCAAGTCGACCATCGTCGCCGTCTCCGAGGGCGCCATCGCCAAGGGCGGCGAGATGCAGCTCAAAGACGGCGAGGTCGACGCGTTCGGCCACGTCAAGCTCGGCGGCGTGGGCGACTGGGTCGCCGACGAGATCAAGAAGCGCACCGGTTCGGAGACCCGCGCGATCGTTCTGGGCCACCTCCAGCGCGGCGGCACGCCGACCGCGTTCGACCGGGTCCTGGCGACCCGCCTCGGTCTGGAGGCCGCCGCCGCCGTGAACGACGGCGACTTCGGCAAGATGATGGCGCTCCAGGGCACGAACATCGTCCGCATCCCGATCCACGAGGGCACCGATGTGCTCAAGGTCGTCCCGGTCGAACGCTACCGTGACGCCGAGGTCTTCTTCGGGGTGTGAGCCCCGACGGGCCGGTCCCGCCGGGGCCGGCCGCGCTCAAGACACACCATTGGCGCGCCCGGTCTGACGGACCGGGCGCGCCAACGGCTTTTCCAGGGGCGTCGGCGGGCTCCCGCAGCCTGCCGACCTCACGTTCATCGCGATCAGCTCCCCGGCGGCTCAAGGCCGGCCGCCCGGCGCAGCGCGCTTTCGGCCGGGCACCGCGGTCGTCCCGGCCTCGGCCGGATCGCATCAGCGCCGCGGATCTTTGAGATTACGCTGAGTAGCCGATCCCGTCTGTCGGGTATCCGTCACTTCGGTGAAGTGTTCGCTCCTCGCCCCGATCGGTCCGAAGTCCCGCGCGGCCGCTCAAGGGCTGCCGACCGCCGTCGCGAGCTCGGCGGCCTCGACCGTGTTCCGCAGCAGCAGCATCGTCGTCACCGGCCCGACCCCGCCGGGGACCGGGGTGATCGCGCCTGCGAGCGGCGCCACCGTCTCATAGTCGACGTCGCCGACCAGACCGCCGTCCGGCGTCGGGTTCGTGCCGACGTCGATCACGACCGCGCCGGGCCTGACGAACTCTGCGCCGATCATCCGTGCGCGTCCCACCGCCGCCACCAGCACGTCCGCCTCCCGGCACACCGCCGCGAGGTCCTTGGTGCGCGAGTGGCACACCGTGACCGTCGCCGATTCGGCCAGCAGCAGCAGCGCCGCGGGCTTGCCGACCACGGTCGAGCGGCCGACCACCACCGCGCGGGCGCCGTTGAGCGCCACGCCCTGGCGGCGCAGCAGCTCCAACACCGCCGCCGACGTCGCCGGGGCCCATGTCCGCAGTCCGGCCGCCAGCCGCCCGAGGCTCTGCGGGTTCGCGCCGTCGATGTCCTTGCGCGGGTCGATGTGGCCGCCCAGGTCGGCCAGCTGCACGCCCTCCGGCAGCGGCGTCTGGCAGATGACGCCGTGTACCTCCGGGTCGGCCGAGAGCTCTTGGAGCTTCGCGACGATGTCGTCCCGTCCCGGCTGCTCCAGGCGCTCGATGCGGCACCGCAGCCCGACCTTGTCGGCGGTCTTCGCGATGGAGCGCACGTACCAGGCGGTGCCCTCGTCGTCGGTCGGCACCACGACCGCGAGCGTCGGCACGACACCCGCCTCCCGGAGCCGCCCGGCCGCTTCGCCGACCTCTTCGCGCAGCGCCTTCGCGGCCGCGCGCCCGTCGATTTCTCTCATGATCTGATCCTCTTCGCCACGGCCTGCATGATCGCCTCGGCCTGCACTTTCGCCTGGAGCGCCTCGTTGAGCTCGCTCGCCAGCCGTTCGCGCACCTCGGCGTCCTTGATCGACGCCAGGTTGATGTCGACGTTCAGCGCCGCCGATTCCAGGGCCGACTTCGCGCTCGACGCGGCCACGGCCACGTCCGAGAGCACGTTCGGGTTCGAGCCGTCGAGGATGCGGCCCGAGACGCGGACGACCTGTGCCGCGACCTTCGCCACGGCGAGCGGCACTGCGGCGGCCTCGGCCAGTCCGGCCTGGATCGCCGCGGTGCGGGCGGCCCGCTCCTCCTCGGTGCCCTTCGGGAGCTTATAGGCCGCCATCACGCCCGAGAAGGCCTCCGCGTCGTCCTCGGCGAGGCCCAGCGCCTCGACGCGGAGCCGTTCGGCCTCGGCCAGCGCCTCGCGCATGACCTCCTCGTGTTCGGCGAACTTCGGCTTCCCCACCGTCAGGTTGCACACCATCGACACCAGGGCCGCGCCGGTCGCCGCGCTCATGCCCGCCGCCGCGCCGCCGCCGGGGGCGGGAAGCTCCGAGGCGAGGTCGGTCAGCCAGTCTTCAATCGTCGTTTTGCGCACCGGCTCAGCGTAGACGTGTTCCGAAAGGTGGGATGTCCGTGACCGTCCGGTTGTGGCGTGTCGCGTGCGACTTCCCTGAAGGCGAATACTCCTCGCGTGCCTGGGCTCACTCACTGAGACGGCCGAAACGGCTTTGTACACGCCCGAGATCCCCAAGTAGGATTGCAGCGTGAACCGCCAATGGCATGATCTGCGAAATCCTGGTCTCGTTCCCGTCGTCGCCGACGCGGAGGAAGCCGAGCGTTATCAGCTCGACGCCTGGCGGAACTTGCCGAGGGAGCAGGTTCCTCCGTGGCCCGACTACGCTGAAGTCGAGGAAGTGACCGGGGTGCTCGCGGGTGTCCCGCCGATCGTCGCACCCTATGAGGTCGACCACCTCCGCCGCCAGCTCGCCGAAGTCTGCGAAGGCCGTGCCTTCCTCCTCCAGGGCGGCGACTGCGCCGAGACGTTCCTGGACAACACCGAGCAGCACGTGCTCGCGAACATGCGCACCCTCCTGCAGATGGCCGTCGTGCTCACCTACGGCGCCTCCCTGCCGGTCGTCAAGGTCGGCCGCGTGGCCGGGCAGTACTCCAAGCCGCGCTCCAAGCTCACCGATGCGCTCGGCCTGCCGGTCTACCGCGGCGACATGTTCAACTCCATCGAAGCCACCGAGGAAGCGCGGGTGTGCGACCCGCAGCGGATGATCCGCGCCTACGCCAACGCCGCCGCGGCGATGAACATGATCCGCGCCTACCTCAAGGGCGGCCTGGCCGACCTCCAGTCCGTCCACCACTGGAACAAGGACTTCGTCCGCAACTCGGCGGCCGGCGAGCGCTACGAGGCCATCGGCCGCGAGATCGACCGCGCCGTCGCCTTCATGGCCGCCTGCGGGGTCGAGGACGAGGCCCTCCACACCGCCGACGTGTACGCCTCCCACGAGATGCTCGCGATCGAGTACGACCGTGCCCTGACCCGCATCTTCGACGGCAAGGCCTACGGCCTGTCCGGGCACATGCTGTGGAACGGCGAGCGGACCCGCCAACTGGACGGCGCCCACATCGACTTCCTGTCGCGTCTGGCCAACCCCATCGGCTGCAAGATCGGCCCGACGGCGACGCCCGAGCAGGTCGTCGAGACGTGCAGCAAGCTCAACCCGGACAACCTCCCCGGCAAGCTCGTGATCATCACGCGCATGGGCCACCAGAACGTCCGCACGGTCCTGCCGCCGATCATCGAGAAGGTCGAGGCCGCCGGCCGCAAGGTCGTGTGGCAGTGCGACCCGATGCACGGCAACACGTACGAGTCCGCCTCGGGCTACAAGACCCGCGCGTTCGACCATGTCGTCGATGAGGTCCTCGGCTTCTTCGAAGTGCACCGCAAGGCGGGGACCCACCCCGGCGGCATCCACATCGAGCTGACCGGCGAAGACGTCACCGAATGCGTCGGCGGCGCCCAGGAGATCCGCGACGACCAGCTCTCCCACCGCTACGAGACGGCCTGCGACCCGCGCCTGAACACACAGCAGTCGCTGGAACTGGCCTTCCTCGTCGCCGAGATGCTGCGGCACTGACGACCGGTCCGACGACCGACATCGCCGAAAGGGGCGCTCCCGACCGGGAGCGCCCCTTGCAGCGTGCGCCACACTGGTGCTTGCCCGCTGCGGTCCGGTATGGAACCGTGGGGGCACGGGGCGCGAGCGACGCCCCGGACCGGCGGCGCGGCGCTCCCGCCGCCATGGCACGTTCGACGGAGTCCCCCGTGACCGCACATGACCTGTTCCTGCTCGGCGGCGTGTTCCCCGGCGTCAGCCCCGGCGAGACCCTGCGGCGCCTGGTCGGCCACGCCAAGGCCGCCGAGACCGGCGGATTCGGCGGGGTCTGGGTCGCCGAGCACCATTTCATCGAATACGGCGCGAACCCCTCGGCCACGCTCATGGCCGCGCACCTGCTCGCCGCCACCGAGCGAATCCAGGTGGGGACCGCGGTCGCGGTCCTGTCCAACCGGCACCCGGTCGCACTCGGCGAGGAGACCGCGATGCTGGAGGCCCTGGCCCCCGGCAGGTTCCGCCTCGGCGTCGGACGCGGCGGCCCGTGGATCGACCTCGACGTCTTCGGCACCGGCCTGAGCCGGTACGAGCACGGATTCGAGGAGGGACTGCGGCTACTGGTGCACTGGCTGTCCGGCGAAGAGGAGGTCTCCCATACGGGGGAGTTCTTCGATGTGCTGCCGGTGCGCGTCATGCCGCCGGGCAACGGCCGACCGGTGTGGGTCGCGGCGACGAGCGAGGAAACGGCCCGCCTGGCTGGCCGGCTCGGCCTGCCGCTGCTGCTCGGCATGCACGCCCCCGACGAGGACCACGCGGCCCTCATCGGCGCGTGGCGGCGTGAAGCCGAGGCGCACGGTTGCGACCCCGAAGGGGCCGAGCACGTATCGACCCACCTGGCGCAGATCGGGGCCTCGACGGACATCGACCGGCTGCGGCGGACGCTGAGCGAGCTGCTGAATCGCGGCGTCGGCCAGTACGTGAGCCTCAGACCGGGCCGTGCCGAACGCGACCACGCCGCCTATGTGGACTGGATGATCGACCGGCACGCGGCCGGATCGGCCGAGCGCGTCGCCGAGCGGCTGGCCGTCTCCGCCGAGGCGACCGGCGTGGCCCGCCAGCTCCTGTTCGTCGAGGGTCTCGGTGATCCCGAAGCCGTGCGCGACAACATCGCGGCGCTCGGCGAGACGCTCAACACGCCGCCGGGGACCGGCGTGCGCCCCGTCCGCGCTGCGCCGGCCGTCTCGAACCGCGACCCGAAGTAGCCGATCGCGAAGGGCCCGGCCGGGCGCTCATCGATCGAGCGCCCACTGCAAGGCGTCGAGAACGGACCGGTCACGGTATTCGAAGCCCGAGGACTCCAGAACCTTCGGCCTGACATCGGCGCCGCGCAGCATCTCGACGGCCGCCTCGCCCGCGACCAGCCGCGCCGCCCAGCCGGGAATGATCCACGGCGCGGGCCGGTGCAGCACCGCGGCGATCGCCCGGGTGAACTCCCGGTTCCGCACCGGCGTCGGGCCGACCAGGTTGACCGGTCCGTCCACCTCCCCGTCCATGAGGAATTCGACGGCCCGGACCCAGTCGCGCAGGGAGATCCACGGGACGAATTGGCGGCCGTTCCCGAACCGTCCGCCGAGGAACCACTTATAGGTCGGTACCAGCCTGCCCAGCAGTTCGCTGCCCGGACCCAGAACGTGGCCGGTGCGCAGCTTGACCACCCGCGCCCCGGCCTCTCGGGCCGGGTCCGTGGCCGTCTCCCACGCCAGCGCCGTCTTCCCGAGGAAATCGGCCGCCGCGGGCGTGCGCTCGTCGACCGGCACGTCGGCCCGGTCGCCGTACCAGCCGACCGCCGAGGCGTTGATCAGGAGCGGCACCCCGGCACGGGCGACGGCCTCGGACAGGACCTTCGTGGGGATGACGCGGCTGGCGCGAAGACGCCGCTTATAGGCGGTGTTCCAGCGCCGGCCCCCGATGGAGGCCCCGCACAGGTTCACCACCGCGTCGACGCCGTCCAGGATGGCGGTGTCGAGCGGGCCGCGGTAGGGGTCCCACTGGATCTCGTCGCCGTCGCCGGGCGTGCGGCGCACCAGCCGCACGATGTCGCTGCCTTCCAATGCGCGCCGCAGCGCGCTCCCGAGATAACCGCTCGATCCGGCCATGACGATCCGCATGAGCCCACCTTATGGCCTGCGGGACGGACGGCGTGCGCCATACCGGCACCGGGTCGCGGACACGAATGCGGCGGGGTCGCCCCGGCTCACAGGCCGAGGCGCTCGCGCTTCAGGTCCCCCAGGCGAGTCTGGAAGTCCACGCCCGCCTTGATCCCGGCCAGCACCGACCGTTGGAGGGTGTGCTCCATCGGCAGTTCCTCCAGCGGTGTGTCCGGCGTCCTGGCGAACACGAAACGCCAGATGTCGTCGCGTCGGTTCGCGTTCGCGTACGTCGCCGGTCCGACCAGGTCGAACAGCGCGCCGAACTTGAGGATATTGGACCGCTCCGGCAGCCAATCGCGCAGTTGCGGGTCGAGCAGCCACGAGGAGCACATGAACGACATCGACCGCCCCGAGGGGAACAGGTCGGGGAATTTCGCCGGGAAGAATTCGAGCGCCTGCTCCACCGAGGACCGGACCGCCTCGGGTGTGAGCGGGCCGCCTTCGCCGCGGATGTGCAGGCCGATCCGCGGCTTCGCGGTCGTCCCCTCCATGCAGAACTGGAGTCTGCCCAGCTGATAGATCGTGCCGCGCACGTGAGCGGTGAACCAGAACGCCACGTCGAGCCCGGGGCGTCCGTAGAGTTCGCGGTTGAGCCGCAGTTTCTCGCCGATGTCCTGGAGCACGAGACGGGAACCGTCCTCGTCCACGCCGATGCCGCGGTGGAAGTCGAGCATGAGCGGCACGGCGGCCAGCAACGGGTAGAGCCCGAGGAGCCGCTCGGGGTCCGGGCTGTCGGGGGAGGGCTTCGGCCAGCGCCGCCACAGCCTCCCGCCCATGTCCTCGGCGATCGAATGGTGCATTCGGCCCGCGAGCGCGAGCAGTTCCCCGTCGAGGCCGCTGACGGCCTCGGCGGCGGCGAGCGCGTCCTCGGGATCGGCGCCGCACCAGTCGAGGAGGAGTTCCCGCACTCGTTCGGGGTCGGGCTTCGGCAGGGGCGGGACGGCGCCTGCCGGCGGTAGATCATCGGTCACCGGCCTATGTCACCACGGGCCGCCCCCGTGTGGCAACTCCGGTCGGACCGCCATAGTCTGGCTGTGTGCGCCGCCTGCTGACGCCCCCGTGGCTCGTCCTCCACTTCTTCGCCGTGGTGCTGACGACGGGTTTCGTGCTGCTCGGCTGGTGGCAGCTCAGCCGGGCCCAGGGCGGAAGCGCCATCAGTTGGGGGTACGCCTTCGAATGGCCGCTGTTCGCGTTGTTCACCGTCTCGCTGTGGATACGGCAGATGCGACTGGAGCTGCGCAAGGACGACCCCGAGGCACGGCGCCGCCGCAATGAACCGCCGCCGATCACTTCGCCGTTCGAGGATGCGATCCTGCGGGCTCGGCGGAACGACGCCGAGGCCGATCCGGGATCCGGGCGGCCCCTATCCGATCCGAACCGGGAGAGAACCGCATGAACGCCGCTTTGAAGCGATTCCGCATCGTCGCCTGGATCGTGGGCACGTTCCTCATCGGGCTCGTGTTCGTGGCGATGCCGATGAAGTATTTCGCGGACAATGACCTGCTCGTGTCGGTCATCAGCCCGATCCACGGCCTGTGCTACATGGTCTACCTGGTGCTCGGTTTCCACCTGGCACAACAGGCCGGTTGGAGTTTCTGGCCCCACACCGTGGGGCTGCTGCTGGGCGGCACCGTCCCGGTCGGCTCGTTCTTCATCGAGCGCTGGGCGCACCGGCGCATCCTGGAGGAGCACCCCCAGGCCGCGGACCCGAAGGTCGGCGAATCCGTGAGCTGAGCGGTTCGCGCCCGGCTCAGCCGTCCTCGCCGGAGCTCTCCGCGTCGGTCTCCGGTTCGAGATACGAGCCGGCCACGAGGGTCTCCCAGTCGAGGTCCCAGCTGGTGAACCCGTCGCCCTGCGGCAGTGCGCGCCCGGTGCCCAGCACCACGACCGGGTCGCCCCAGCGGACGAAGTTGTAGAGCCACTCGCCCATCTCGTCGGTGACGTTGATGCACCCGTGGGAGATGTTCTCCTTGCCGAGCGCGTTCTCGGCCCACGGCGCGCCGTGGACGTACTGGCCGCTGAAGGTCAGCCGCATCGCCCATTTGACGTCGGTCTCGTAGTCGTAGAGGTCGGAGACGAACGTCGATTCCTCTTCGCGGCTCATGATGATCATGTGGCCTTCGAAGGAGCGCGCGTCATGGCCGTCGATCTCGTCGGCGCCCAGCGCGATCGGGATGGTCTGGACGATCGTGCCGTCCTGGTAGGCGCGCAGCTGCTTGGTGGCGTCGTCGGCTTCGAGCATCCGGGCCTCGGCGTCGACGTCGAAGACCGTCTCCACGTCGTATTCGCCGTACCGGCCGTCGCCGAGCGGGAGGCCGCCGAGCGCGAGCCGCACGCTGACCTGCGTGTTCGGCTGCCAGTATTCCTTGGGCCGGTATTCGAGCGCGCGGCCGGTGATCCAGTGCCACGAGCCCTCCTGGGCCGGCTCGGAGCTGACGAACAGGCGTCGCTCGACCGCTCGGCGCAGGTCCTCGGGGATCTCGTAGTCGACGAAGCGGAAGGCCAGTACTGCGGCCTGGCCGACGACGGAGCCCTCGCCGGGCAGGTAGTTCTCCAGTGTGACGCGGTCGGCCGGAGAGGCGATGGTGGTGAACGTCGATTCGACGGTGACGGGGACGCCGTCCGCGTCCTCGGCGCTGACCGCGGCGGTGTAGGCGGTCTCCCACGCGAGCGGCGCGGCCGGGATCCAGGTGGCGCCGTCGGGGTGCATCTCGCCTTCGACCGCGTTGCCCGCGGCATCGGTCAGCGTGAATTCGGTGAAGGTGCCGTCCTCGACGGTCCAGGCGAACTCGGTGGCGGCCGTGGCATCGGTGGCGCCGTCGCCCGGGGTGAGGGTGACCTTCGCGGCGCTGACGGGGGTTTCCTCTTCCGCTTCGCCGGAGCCGATGATCCCGGTCTCGTCCGAGCAGGCGGCCAGACCGACCGCTGCGATCCCTGCGGTCAGAGCGCCGCGCCTGGTGATGGAGGAGCGTCCGATCGTCATGCAACCACAGTACACAGTATGAGCGAGCCTCATCTGGTGTCGTTCGGTGAATGAGGTCTCATCGGACGCTCAAGTGGACGTGGTTGGTGTGGTCCGAGGACGGGTCGCCGTACGCGCCCGAGTAGGTCCTCCACCCGCTGGAGGGGAACCAGATCTGCCGGTACCAGATGACGTACTGCACTCCGAGCTCGCTGGAGTTCTCGACCAGCCATGCCGCCAGGTTGTCGCCGTAGGTCCGGTCCGCGCCGGAGGCGTGGCCCCCGAAGCCGCCGGCCTGCGCCGAGAAGTCGCAGGCCCGGCCCTTGGGGTGCTCGCCCGAGGAGCCGGGCCGGTAGCAGCTGACGAATCGGGTGAAGCCCGCGATCTGGGACTGTTCCAGGGCGTGGAGCGTGCGCGGGCTCACGCAGCCGTTGGTGGTGGGGTCGTTCTCGGTGCAGCCCTCGTAGGGAAGCGTCCCGTCGGCGTTGCGCGGCACGCTCTCGGGAGTGGGGAAGTCGCCGGGGGAGGGGCCCGTGGCGCTGTCGCCGCCGGAGGCGGCCATCTCGCGGGCGGCCGCGTCGCGGGCGGCCTCCATGTCCGCGGTGACCTGCTCCTGCTCGGCGATGTTGTCGTCGAGGGTCTGCTGTGTCGCCTCGATCTCGGCGAGGCGGTCGATGAGGCCGTTCAATCGGTCGGCGCGCGACTCGCCGAGGAATTCGAGCATGGTCATCGCGTCGAGCGCCTGGGTCGGGTCGCCCGAGGCCATGATCGCCGCCGTCGACTGGAAATCGGAGCTGGTGTACGCGATGTAGGCGTATTCGTCGAGTTCCTCGGTGAGCGCTTCGACCTCGGCCTCGGAGTCCGCCAGCTCCGTTTCGAGGTCTTCTTGCTCCTGTTCGAGCGCGGCCAGTTCGTCCTGGGCGTCGAGGTAGTCCTCGATGGCCTGGCTCAGCCCCGCGGAGGCCCCCTCTTCCTGCGCGGACGTCTGCGAGGCGGGGGCGATCAGGAGGACGACGGCGGCGAGGGCGATGACGGGGAAGGAGAGCAGGCGCCGGGCCGAAGGCGCGTCGGCGGTGTGCGCGGCGGTACCGTTCAAAGCGGGAGGGTCCTTCGGGTGTTCGAGGCCGAGTGGACGTATCGGCGTACAGCGTAGGACGCGAATGTTGTTCATTTTCGGTGGGGTCGTGAACGGGCCCGCGCCTCACAGAGGGCCCGCTCCGTCGCCTCGGCGCTCCCCCGTGACCCCGCCTGCGCGGACGCCCGGACGGGCCGCATCGAGAGGTAAGATGGTTCGAAATTGAACCGCCTATGGGCCGGGGCGAGAGGGGAGGCCGGGAATGAGCGCGGGAGACTTCGAGAGCCGGTGGCTCTCACCGGGCGCGAACGCCGTCTGGACGCAGTTCCTGACCGTCACCCACCGGCTGGAGCAGCAGATCGACCGGCGCCTCCAAGACCACCACGGCATTTCCCACACCCAATACGAGATCCTCGTGCGCCTCGCCGACGCCGAGGGCCACCGCCTGCGCATGAGCGAACTGGCCGACCGCATCGTCACCGCCAAGAGCGCCGTCACATACCAGGTCAGGAAACTCGCCGACATGGGCCTGGTCGACCCGCACAAATGCGAGCGGGACAACCGCGCCACCTGGGTCACCCTCACCGAAACCGGACGCGAGCGACTGGAGGCGGCCGCCCCGTGCATCCTCTCGCTCGTGCGCAAGGTATTCCTCGACGCCATCGACTGCGAACAGGCGTCACAACTCGCCGAACTACTCGCCACATGGTCGGGCAACCTCGACGACATCACCTGACCGGACAAGTCGCAGTGATCATTTCCCGGTCCGCCGCACCGGTGTAGGGTCAGGCCGTGTCAACCTTTCCGCGACCCGAGGGCACCAGGCCCTACCGGGTCGCCGATCTCGACGACCTGGTCCCCGCGGCGAAGGCATCCGAGCTCACCGTCACCGGCGTGAGCCTCGCCGCCGCCCTCGTCGAGCCCGGCGACCTCTTCGCCGCCCTGCCCGGAGCCCGCCGCCACGGCGCCGAGTTCACCGAGCAGGCCGCCGAACGCGGCGCAGTGTGCGTCCTCACCGACGCCCGAGGCGCCGAAATCGTCGCGGACCGCCTGCCCGTCCTGGTCGTGGACGACCCCCGTGCGCTCACCGGCCCCATCGCCGCCCGAATCTGGGGCGAACCGTCCCGGCACCTCAACCTGATCGGCATCACCGGCACCAACGGCAAGACCTCCACCGCCTACCTCGTCGAAGCCGGTCTCGCCCACGCCGGGCGCACCACCGGCATCATCGGCACCGTCGAAACCCGCATCGCCGACCAGGTCGTCCGCTCCGAACGCACCACCCCCGAAGCCCCCGAACTACAGGCGCTCCTGGCCTCAGCGCTCGAACACGGCGTCACCGACGTGGTCATGGAGGTCTCCAGCCACGCCCTCGCGCTCGGCAGGGTCGCCGGTTGCCGTTTCGCCGTCGCCGGCTACACCATGTTCGGAACCGACCACCTCGACTTCCACGCCGACCTCGACGACTACTTCAACGCCAAGGCCATGCTGTTCGACGGCCGCGCCGAGACCGCGATCCTCAACGCCGACGACGCGCGCGTCGCCGCCCTCGCCGGCCCCCGGAGTCTGGCCTTCTCCCTGGAAGACCCGAGCGCCGACTACCGAGCCTCGGACATCGCCGCCGACGGGTTCACCCAGAACTTCGTCCTCCACGGCCCCACCGGCGACTTCCCCGGACGAGTCAACATGCCCGGACGTCACAACGTGGCCAACGCCGCACTCGCCGCGGCCCTGCTCGAAGCGGTCGGCGTCGACCTCGCCACCGGCCTCGACGGCATCGCCGCCTGCCGCGGCGTGCCCGGCCGCATGGAACTGGTCTCCGGATCGGCCCCCGTCCGCGGCGTGGTCGACTACGCCCACAAACCCGAGGCGATCGCCGCCGTCCTCGGCTCGCTCCGGGAATCGACCCCCGGCCGGGTCATCGCGATCCTCGGTGCGGGCGGCGACCGCGACCGCTCCAAACGCCCGCTCATGGGAGCCGCGGCGGCCGGCGGCGCCGACACCGTCATCGTCACCGACGACAATCCGCGCACCGAGGACCCCGCGCGCATCCGCGACGAGGTGGCCGCCGCCGTGCGGGGCGTGCCCTGCCGTACTATTCCGGGGCGGGAGCGCGCCGTACGCGAGGCCGCGAGCCTGGCCGCTCCCGGCGACACCATCGCCTTGCTCGGCAAGGGGCACGAGACGGTCATCGAGACCGCCGACGGCCCGGTGGAAAGCGACGACCGCGAACTGCTGTCCGCAGCGCTGCGCGAAGTCGGCTGGGTCGAGTCGCCCGCATAGCACTCACCAAATCGAACAGGAGGAGCCGCCGCGTGATCCCCATGAGCCTGGCCGAGGTCGCCGCCGCCGTCGAAGGCCGACTGAGCGATACGGCGGACCCGGAGGCCATCGTCACCGGCGGGATCGAGCACGACTCCCGCAAGATCGGCCCCGGCGGGCTGTTCCTGGCCCTCCCCGGCGCGAAGGTCGACGGACACGACTTCGTCCCGACCGCCGCCGCCCGAGGCGCGGTCGCGACCCTCGCGAGCCGCCCGGTCGACGCGCCCGCGATCCATGTCGAAGACGGCCTGCGCGCCCTCGCCGCCCTGGCCCGCTCCGTGGCCCGCCGCAGCTCGGCCACCGTCGTGGGCGTCACCGGCTCCAACGGCAAGACCTCCACCAAAGACCTCATCGGCCAACTGTGCGCGAGCCTCGGCCCCACCGTGGCCACCGAAGGCAACTTCAACAACGAACTGGGCCACCCCTACACCGTCTGCCGCGTCGAACCGGACACCCGACACCTCGTGCTCGAACTGGCCGCCCGCGGCATCGGGCACATCACCCAACTGTGCGAGATCGCCCCGCCGGACATCGGAGTCGTGCTCAACGTCGGCATCTCCCACCTCGACGGATTCGGCTCGATCGAGACCACCGCCGAGGCCAAGAGCGAACTGCCGCGCTTCCTCGCCCCCGAAGGCACCGCCGTCCTGAACGCCGACGACCCGCGCGTCGCCGCCATGGCCGAACGCGCCCGCGCCCAAGTCGTGACCTTCGGCGTCACCGAACCCGCCGACATCGCCGCCCTCGACCTCGACCCCGGCGACGGCCGCCACCACTTCACCCTCCGCACGCCCGACGGCGACGCCCCGGTCCGGCTCCGGCTGTGGGGCGGACACCACGTCCACAACGCGCTCGCCGCCGCCGCCGTCGCCTGGCGGCTCGGAGCGGACCCCGAGCACATCGCCGATCAGCTCTCCGAAGCCGGACGCCGATCCGAGCGAAGGATGGACGTCTTCACCCTCCCCGACGGCACCACCGTCATCGACGACTCCTACAACGCCAACCCGGCCTCGATGGGCGCGGCCATCCGCGCACTCGGCCAGCTCCCCACCACCGGGCGCCGCATCGCGGTCCTCGGTCTCATGGCCGACCTCGAAGCGCTCAGCGACGAGTGCCACCGCCGCGTGGGCGAGCAGGCCGCCGAAGCCGGCGTCGACGAACTCATCGCGATCGGCGAAGGCACCGAACCCATCATCGAAGGCGTGGCCGGAACCGACCCCGCACACCACCCCGGCGCCGCCGACGGCGTCACCGCAACCCACGTACCCGACCAGACCGCGGCCATCGAACTGCTGCGGCATCGGCTGCGTTCCGGCGACACCGTCCTGGTGAAAGGCTCCCGCCACCGCACCTGGGACGTCGCCGACCACCTGCGCCCCAAGGAGGACAACGACCAGTGAGAGCAGTCATCATCGCCGCGTTCGTGGCGTTCGC
>JAJYSW010000085.1 GCA_021793335.1 Actinomycetes bacterium | reverse complement strand
CCGAGCTGGGCGGCGACTCGCGAGGCGACCAGGGCGGCGCCGGCCCCGGCGAGGAACTGGACGAGGTTGTAGGCGCCGTCGCCGCCGCTGAGCAGCCGCAGGTGCGTCAGCAGGTACTCCGAGCCCGGGCTCAGGTCGACCTGGCGGTGAATGCTGGTGGCATAGACCTCGACCGAGGCGTTCTGGACCCAGTGCTCGATGCGCGGCAGATGGTAGGTCTGCGAGTCGAAGTTGTTGGGAGAAGAGGTGATCGCGAGGACGGCGACGCTGATGAAGAGGATCGCGATAAGGCAGGCCGCGGCCCGTCGACGGGCGGGCGCTGCGGCCGCGGCGGCCCTGGCGCGCCGCCAGGCGCGGCGGATCGCCGGCACGGGCGAGCGCTCGGCGGGGGCGAGGTCCCGGGCGCACCGGAGGGCGAAGGCGAGGGCGACGGCGAGCGTGGCGACGGCCCACGAGGCCAGGACGGTCCCGGCGGTGAGGGCGTGCACGGCGGAGGCGGCCTCGACGGTGACGATCGCCCACGCGCCGATCAGCAGCGCGGCGCGCACGACGGCGAGCCGTATCGGTGCGGTGACGGCGCCTTCCGTCGGACGGAGCGCGTAGGCGAGCGCTGACAGGAGGACGAGGAGCCACAGGACGAGCAGCACCGCTCCATTCAACACGACCGTCCCGCCCTGTCGCACTACGGCGGGTTCGCGTTAAAGTTATGAAATCGTGTTCGAACACGCGGGGATGGAGCAGCGATGTTGTTGTCGATTCTCGTTCCGGTATTCAACGAGGAACATCTCGTCGCCGGGACGATGAAGGAACTGCTCGCGGTGGAGTTCCCCTGCGAGACCGAGATCGTCGTCGTCGATGACGGCTCCCGAGACAGGTCGTGGGAGGCGATGCAGTCCGTCGCGGACCACGAGCGCGTGCAGCTGATCCGGCACGGCAGGAACCGCGGCAAGGGCGCGGCCATCCGGACCGCAGCGAAGCGGGCCTCGGGCGATTACGTGGTGGTGTTCGACGCGGACGGCGAGTACGAGGCGGAGGATCTGCCGAAGCTCCTGGCGCCGGTGCTCGACGGCAGGGCCGAGGTGGTGTACGGCTCGCGGACCTTCGGTTCGCATTCGGCGTATTCGTTCTGGTACGTCATGGGGAACAAGGGCATCACGCTCGCGGCGAACATCCTCTTCAATTCCTATATCTCGGACTTGGAGACCTGCTACAAGCTGATGCCGCGGCAGCTGTACCTGGATCTCCAGGTCCGCTCGGCCGGGTTCGGCATGGAGGCCGAGCTGACCGCCAAGCTACTCAAACGCGGTGTGCGGCCCTTCGAGGTGCCGATCTCCTACACCGCTCGCAGCCGTGAAGAGGGCAAGAAGATCACCTGGACCGACGGCGTCCAGGCCCTGTGGCTCCTGGGCCGTGAGCGTGTGCGCCGCTCCGATGTCAGACGACGATGACCCGGACCAGCGATTCCAGGCCCGTGAAGTCCTTGGGGTTACGCGTGTAAAGCGGCAGATCGTGTACCGAAGCGATCGCGGCGATCATCAAGTCCATGCTTCAACCGGCGAAGCCGGCTTTCACTCCGGGAGGATGACCACGTCGAGGCGGCGGGGGCCGTGGACGCCTTCGACACGTTGGAGCTCGATGTCGCTCGTGGCCGAGGGCCCCGAGATCCAAGTCTGGGGCCTGCTCGGGTCCAAGCGGGGCAGGGCCTCGGCCAGGTGGCCGGTGACCTGATCCCGGCGCACCACGACCACGTGCTGGTCCGGTACCAGGGTGATCGCCCTGCGTCCTTGCGTCGCACCGGCGTCCAGCATGATCGTGCCCGAGACCGCAACGGCCGCCGCGCAGCCGGTCAGCACCGCGTCCATCTCGTCCAGCTCGGCGGTCGTCAGCGCCTCGTCCTCGATGAACCGCGCCCCGCCGAGCCGCCATTCGGCGGGCAGGTCGGCCGGGACGACCACACGCCCCGCATCGCCCAGCGCGGCGGCGATCGCCTCGGTCCCGTGGTGCACGCGGGCCTTGTAGTCCAGGAGGCGATCGATGAGCAGATCGACCGCATCGGTCCCCGGGTCCAGGGAGCGGCGGTACTCGCGCGGCGTCCGAGGCGGGGCCTGGGCCCCGTCCAGGGCTCGGCGCATCCGGTCCAGGATCTCCTCGCGCGCGTTCACCGCTCCCGCTCCTTCCACCAGTCGCGGAAGCTCTCGCCGGGAGGCACCGGCATGTCCCGGCTGGCCGTCCACTTCGACCCCGGCCACGGGAGCCGCCGCATGAAGCCGCGTCTTCGCCACGGCCGCGAGAAGAACCGCGCCGCGCCCAGGGCGGCCCTCCAGAGCCGCGGGCGGGCCATCACGGCCTCCGCCGCGCTCATCGCGGCCTTCTCGCCCACTCCGTGCGGGCCGGTCTGACGCAGGTGCACCAGCACTTCGGGAATGTCGATCTTGACCGGGCACACTTCGTAGCACGCCCCGCACAGGCTGGAAGCGTACGGCAGGTCGTCGTGGCGGCCCGGCTCCAGTTGGGGGGCCAGGATCGCGCCGATGGGCCCGGGGTAGACGTGCCCGTAGGCGTGGCCGCCGGTGCGCTCGTACACCGGGCACACGTTCAGGCAGGCCGAGCAGCGGATGCACGAGAGGGCCTGGCGGCCGACCTCGTCGGCGAGGACGTCGGTGCGGCCGTTGTCGAGAAGGATGATGTGGACGTTCTGGGGGCCGTCTCCGGCCGCGACGCCGGTCCACACCGACGTATAGGGGTTCATGCGCTCGCCGGTCGAGGAGCGCGGCAGCAGCTGCATGAAGACCTCCAGGTCTTCGAAACACGGCAGCAGTTTCTCGATGCCGACGATGCTGATGAGCGTCTCGGGCATCGTCAGGCACATGCGCCCGTTGCCCTCCGATTCCACGACCACGAGCGAGCCGGTCTCGGCCACCGCGAAGTTCGCGCCCGAGACGGCGACCTTCGCCGACAGGAAGCGTCTGCGCAGGTGCAGGCGCGCGGCCTCGGCGAGCGCGGCCGGGTCGTCGGTCAGGCCCTCGGGGGCGTCGGGCATGCGCCCTTTGAAGATGTCGCGGATCTCGGTGCGGTTGTAATGGATCGCGGGCACGAGGATATGGCTCGGCTCGTCTTCGGCGAGCTGCACGATCAACTCGGCCAGGTCGGTCTCCCACGCGGCCAGGCCCTCGGCCGCGAAGTACTCGTTGAGGCCGGTCTCCTGGGTGGCCATCGACTTGATCTTGACGACCTCTTCGGCTCCGGCCTCGCGGGTGATCCGGGCGGCGATCGCGTTGGCCTCGGCGGCGTCTCTGGCCCAGTGGACGGTCGCGCCCGCTGCGATCGCGTTGCGTTCGAAGGTGACGGCGAGTTCGGGCATGCGGTGCTGGACGTCGGCTTTGACGGCGGCGGCGGTGTCGCGCAGCCGCTGCCAGTCGTCGAGTTCCCCGGCGGCCTTCGCACGCTTATCGCGGATGGTGCCGGTGGCGTGGGCGAGGTTGGATCGCAGCTGCGGCATGCCGAGTGCGACCTTCGCGGCTTTGGGGAACGCGGCGCTCATTCGGTGCTCGCCAGGATCTCGGCGTAGTGGATCGGTTCGGGGCCTCCCGCGCGGGAGAGGCCGCCGCCGATGTGGGTGAGGCAGGAGTTGTCCGCGGCAGCGAGGTACTCGGCGCCGGTGCCTGCGGCGTGGCGGCGTTTATCGTCGAGCATCGCCGAGGAGACCTCGGCGTTCTTGAGCGCGAAGGTGCCGCCGAAACCGCAGCACTGATCGGCCTCGGGCAGGTCGATCAGCTCGATTCCCTCGACGGCTCGCAGCAGTCGCAGCGGTTTGTCGCCCAGGCCGAGCACGCGGGTGCCGTGGCAGGTCGGATGGTAGGCGACGGTGTGGGGGAAGCGGGCGCCGACGTCTTCGACGCCCGCGTGGTCGAGCAGGAACTCCGAGAGCTCGTAGACGCGTTCGCCGATGTCGCCGCCGATCAGGGCGGGGTACTGCTCGCGGGCCATGGCCGCGCACGAGCCCGAGGGGGTGACGACGGCGTCGTAGGCGCCGAAGACCCGGTCGAAGGATTTCGCGAGGCGGACGGCGTCCTTCCGGTAGCCGGAGTTGGCGTGCATCTGGCCGCAGCAGGTCTGGTCCTGGGGGAAGTCGACCTCGTAGCCGAGGCGCTCCAGGACGGCCACGACCGCCTTCGGCGTCTGCGGGTAGAGGGCGTCGTTGATGCAGGTGATGAAAAGACCGATGCGGCTCAAGGGCGTCGGGTCACCTCGTTTCCGGGACTCACCACGGCTTCGGACCTGAGAAAGGCGGCCGCGTGGCGCGAGCGGGAGTTCTCCAGGTGGAGACTCATGGCCTCCACGGCTGTAAGCGGTTTCCTCTCGATGATAGCCGCTGCGATCGCCAAGTGCTCGCGCTCGGTCTCGGCGATCGCCTTCGGCCCGATGTACGAGCGATGGAGGTGCAGGTGCGCGTCGAGGCGGTCGATCGCCCTGGCGAGCATCGGGCTGCCGCTCAGCCGGCCGACATGGCTGTGGAAACGCCGGTCGGCCTCGGTGAAGTCCAGTCGACTCAGCGCGCCGTCGTCGCCGGGGCCCGGAGTGCGCGCCATCGCCAGCAGGGAATCGGCGAAGCCCTCTTCGCGGCGGCTCGGGTCCGAGCCCGCGGCGCGCTTTGCCGCGAGCGGCTCCAGGAGCTCGCGCATTTCGAAAAGGTCTTCGAATTCCTCTTCGGTGAGCAGCGGCGTGACCTTATAGCCGCTGAGCGGGCGGCGTTCCACGAGCCCTTCGGCCTCCAGACGCGCCAGGGCCTCCCGGATCGGCGTCTGCGAGACCTCCAGACGCTTCGCCAGTCCGTCGATGCTGAGCTTCGCCCCGGGGGTGAGGAGATTCCGCAGGATTCGTGACTTCAATTCGGTGTAGGCCTTATCGGCCAAGGTCTGCCACCCGGGCCCCACCAACGCTTCTCCCATAGAATATATCCTATAGGATATTCTCGGCAGCGCCTTGACACACCGGCCTGCACATCGACGAACCAGGCCCGCATTGGAGACACTTCGTGGCCATGAACCGCCCCGAGCTCGAGCGACGCCGCCTCGGCGACACCGACGTGTCCGTCACCGCCCTGGGCCTGGGCTGCGCGCCCCTGGCCGGGCTCTACACCCCCGTCGAACCGGCCGTCGCCGCCGCCACCGTCAAAGCCGCCTGGGACGGCGGCATCCGCTACTTCGACACCGCGCCGCACTACGGCGCCGGCCTCTCCGAAGAACGCCTTGGGAGCGCTCTTTGCGGACTCCCGCGCGACACGCTCGCCGTCTCCACCAAGATGGGCCGCGTCCTGGTCGACCACGAAGGCCCCTGGGACCTGTGGGCCGAACCGAACGGCAAAGCCAGCCGGTTCGACTTCTCCGGTGAAGGAGCACACGAGTCGTTCCGGGAGAGCCAGTTCCGACTCTGGACCGACCACATCGACATCGCGCTCATCCACGATGCCGACGACCACATCGAGCAGGCCGTCTCGGGCACCTACTCCTGCCTGTCCGCATTGCGCGACGGCGGCCTCATCGGCGCCGTCGGCATCGGCATGAACTCCACCGACGCCGCCGCCGAGCTGCTCACTCGCGGCGATTTCGACGTGGCCCTCATCGCCGGGCGCTACACCCTGCTCGACCAGTCCGCGCTGGACCGGCTCTACCCGCTGTGCCTCTCACGCGGCGTGTCCGTCATCGCCGCCGGAGTCTTCAACTCCGGCATCCTCGCCGACCCCAGGCCCGGCGCCACGTTCAACTACACCGCGGCCGACACCGCGCTCGTCGAACGGGCCCGCGCCATCGCGCGGGTCTGCGCCGAGCACGACGTGCCGCTGCGAGCCGCCGCACTCCAATTCCCCGCGGCCCACCCCGCCGTGGCGTCGATCCTCGTCGGCGCCCGCACCCCGGCAGAGGTCGAAGACGCCCTCGCGATGTTCGCCCACCCCATCCCCGAAGCGCTGTGGCATGACCTCAAGCGCCAAGGGCTCCTGTCCGAGGAGGCACCGACACCATGACGACCCGCCTCGTCATCGACGCGCACCACCACCTGTGGACCGCCGACTATCCCTGGCTCGCGAGCCGACCCGAGTTCGCCCCGATCAAACGCGACTACGGCATCGCCGACCTGCGGGCCAACCTCGCCGCCGCCGGCGTCGACCGCACGGTCCTGGTCGAATCCGCATGGGGGCACCCCTCGGAGACCGTCGAGTTCCTGCACCTGGCCGGCGCCGTGAACGAGATCGCCGGCGTCGTCGGCCACATCGACCTGCTCGCCCCCGATCTGCTCGCCGTCCTGGCCCGCTACCAGGCCCACCCGAGGGCCCGCTACCTGGTGGGGCTGCGGGACCAGATCCAGGGCCGGCCCGAATCCGATTTCCTGGCCCGCCCCGAGGTCATCGCCGCATTGAGGACCGTGGCGAAGACGGTCCGGACCTTCGACCTGGTCGTCCGCGTCGACCAGATCCCCGCCGCGGCGACGGCCGCCCGAGCAGTGCCGGAGCTGACCTTCGTCCTCGACCACCTCGGCAAACCCGCGGTCAAGGACGGCGCCGAGGCCCTGTGGAGCTGGCGCGAAGCCCTCATACCGCTCGCCAAGGAGCCCAACGTGACCGCGAAGCTCTCCGGGCTGGTCACCGAAGCCGACTGGGACCAGTGGACCCCCGATGAGCTGCGCCCCTTCGTCCAGACCGCCCTGGAACTGTTCGGGCCCGACCGGCTCATGTTCGGGTCCGACTGGCCCGTGTGCGAACTGGCCGCGACCTACAGCCGCGTCAAGGACGCGGTCACCGAGATCCTCGGCAGCGAGGACGCCGACGTCTTCTCCGGCACGGCGGCGAAGACCTACCAACTGGGAGTGCTGTGAAGTACCTGCGCATCGGCCGACCCGGCCTCGAAATGCCCGTCGTGGCCCACGAGGGCAAGTACTACGACCTGTCCGGGCCGTTCGGCGACATCGACGGCGATTTCCTCGCCCGCGGCGGCGTGTCCACCGTGGCCGGCTTCCCGGAGGTCGACATCACCGGCGAACGGGTGGCCGCGCCCATCGCGAAACCCGGCGCGGTGGTGTGCATCGGCATGAACTACGCCGCGCACTGCGCCGAGTCCGGCGCCGAGCCCCCGGCCGAACCGGTGGTGTTCTACAAACACCCCAACACCATCGTCGGCCCGAACGACGACATCGAGATCCCGCGCGGCTCGACCAGGACCGACTGGGAGGTCGAACTCGGCGTCGTCTTCGGCAAACGAGCCTCCTACCTGGAGTCCGAAGCCGAGGCGCTGGAGTGCGTCGCGGGATTCGTCGTCGCCAACGACGTGAGCGAGCGCGAATTCCAGATCGAGCGCTCCGGCGGCCAATTCTCCAAGGGCAAGGCGTGCCCCACGTTCAGCCCGCTCGGCCCGTACCTGGTGACGCCCGACGAGATCGCCGACGTGCAGGCCCTGCGCCTGTGGTCCAAGGTCAACGGCGAGATCCGACAGGACTCAGGCAGCGCCGACATGATCTTCTCGGTGGCGCACCTGATCTTCCACATGTCGCAGTTCATGGCCTTCGACCCCGGCGACCTGCTCTTGACCGGCACCCCCGAGGGCGTCGCGCTCTCGGGCCGGTTCCCCTACCTCAAGGAGGGCGACGTCGTCGAGGTCGGCATCGACGGGCTCGGTCAGACGAAGAACCCCGTGGTGCAGGCCAAGTGATCGCCCGCACCCGCCCGGCGCCCGGACCCGACCGGCACCGTGAGCGCGCCGCAGCCCCGGCGCCGCCCCGGCGTCACTTCGCGCCGCCGGCCCCGAACCGGAGTGAACGCTGATGATCAAGGCCGTGGACGTCGTGGACGTCCGCTTCCCCACCTCGGCGAGCCTCGACGGCTCGGACGCGATGAACCCCGACCCCGACTACTCCGCCGCCTACGTCGTCCTCCGCGCCGAGGACGGTTTCGAGGGACACGGGTTCACCTTCACGATCGGGCGGGGCAACGAGGTCTGCTGCGCCGCGATCGAGGCGCTGTCCGATCTCGTGATCGGCCGCGACGCGAGCGACCTCGGCGAGTTCTACCGGCGATTGACCCACGATTCCCAGTTCCGGTGGCTCGGACCGGAGAAGGGCGTCATGCATCTGGCCGCCGCCGCGCTGCTCAACGCCGCCTGGGACCTCGCCGCCCGCCGCGCGGGGCTCCCGATGTGGAAATACCTGTCGGGCCTGAGCCCCGAGCGGATCGTGGACTGCATCGACTGGCGGTACATGACCGATGCGCTCGGCCCCGAGGAGGCGCTCGATCTCCTGCGGGCCGCCGAGCCGGGCAAGGCCGAGCGCATCGCCGAGATCGAACGCGAAGGCTACCCGGCCTACACCACCTCGCCGGGCTGGCTCGGCTATTCCGACGAGAAGGTCGTGCGCCTCGCGCGGCGGGCCGTCGCCGAAGGCTACCGTCAGATCAAACTGAAAGTGGGCGACGACCTCGACGACGACCGCCGCCGTTTCGCCGCCGCGCGCGCGGCGGTGGGCCCGGACGTGCGGATCGCCGTCGACGCCAACCAGCGCTGGGACGTCGACCGCGCGGTGGAGTGGACGGCGGCGCTGGCCGAGTTCGACCCGTGGTGGATCGAGGAGCCGACGAGCCCCGACGACGTCCTCGGCCACGCGGCGATCCGGCGGCGCGTCGCGCCGATCAAGGTGGCCACCGGCGAGCACTGCCATAACCGCGTCATGTTCAAGCAGCTCCTCCAGGCCGAGGCCGTCGACTTCCTGCAACTGGACGCGGCGCGCGTCGCGGGCGTCAACGAGAACCTCGCCATCCTGCTGCTGGCCAAGAAGTTCGATGTGCCGGTGTGCCCGCACGCGGGCGGCGTCGGCCTGTGCGAACTGGTCGGGCATCTATCCATGTTCGACTACACCTCGGTGAGCACCTCGATGGAGGACCGGGTGATCGAGTACGTCGACCACCTCCACGAGCACTTCGTCGAGCCCACCGTCATCGAGAACGGCCGCTATAAGGCCCCCGTGCTGCCGGGCTTCTCCGCCGAGATGCGCCCCGACAGCATCCGGAGGTACACCTACCCCAACGGTCCCGAATGGAGCGAGAATCGATGAGTGGATTCGAGGGACGCACCGTCGTCGTCTCCGGAGGAGCCTCCGGAATCGGCGCGGCCTGCGCCGACGCCTTCGCCGCCCGCGGCGCGAACGTGGCGGTGCTCGACATCAATGCGAACGCCGGCCACTGGTCGACCGCATGCGACGTGTCCGACGACCACCAGGTGCGCACCGCCGTGGCCGCCGCCGCCGAGCACTTCGGCGGCATCGACGTGCTCGTCAACAACGCCGGGATCGGCGCGGTGGGCACCGTCGAGGACAACTCCGATAAGCAGTGGATCCGCGTCCTGGACGTGAACCTGCTCGGCATGGTGCGTCTGGCGCGCGCCTGCCTGCCGCACCTGCGCGAATCGGACGCGGCCTCGATCGTGAACATGTCCTCGATCGCCGCCTCCACCGGGCTGGTCGAGCGCGCGCTGTACGCCGCGTCCAAGGGCGCGGTCCATTCGCTCACGCTCGCGATGGCCGCCGATCACGTGGCCGAGGGGGTGCGCGTCAACTGCGTCGCACCCGGCACCGCCGACACCCCGTGGGTGGCGCGGCTCCTCGACCGGGCCGAGGACCCGGCGCAGGAGCGCCGCAGGCTCGAAGCGCGCCAACCGACGGGACGCCTGGTGGCTCCCGAGGAGGTCGCAAGCGCCGTGGTCTACCTGGCCGACCCGGCCAATGGGTCCCTCACCGGCACCAGCCTCGCCGTGGACGGCGGCACGGCGGGTCTCCGTCTGGTCCGTTGATTCGGAAGCAGCGATCGAAGTGACGCGGGAAACGGTTCTGGCCGGAGGCAATATGGACCCGGTGGTCAGGGTCGGCGATACCGTGCGGCGTGTCAGCGGCGAGTGGACCGAAGCCGTCCACGAGCTGCTCGGGTGTTATGCATCGGCCGGGATTTCCGAGACGCCGCGTCCGCGCGGGATCGACCGCGAGGGCAGGGAAGTCCTGACGTTCATCGAGGGAATGACGCTCGAACAGGCGCCGCCCGAGATCCGATGGAGACCTTCGATGCTGCGGGCGGCGGGTGAGCTGCTGCGACGGCTCCACGACGCGAGCGGGCCGCTCGTCGCGGGCGACCGGGTATGGCGCAATGCACCGCATGCTCCTGTCGAGGTCGTCTGCCACAACGATTTCGCGCCGTACAACCTCATCGTGCGTGAGAGCCGGCTCGTCGGCGTGATCGACTTCGACATGGCCTCCCCCGGATCGCGGCTTCGGGATTTCGCCTACCTCGCCTATCGGCTCGTCCCGTACGCCGAGGACGCAGCCGGATTCGAACCGGCGCGCCATGGCCTCCGCGAGGACCGGCTTCGTGAACTCACCGAGGCGTACGGGGCCGGTTTCACTCCCTCAGCAGTGCGGATCGCGGTGGCCCGACGCCTGGACGACCTGGCCGCGTTCACCGATCAACGTGCCGCGGAGACCGGGCGGCAGGAATTCACCGAACATGCCGCGATGTATCGACGCGACGCAGAACGGTGCCGCAGGAACACGGTGAACTTACCGGCTGAGTCGACCACAGCGGTCTCTCGGCCCGTACCCGGCCCGCCGAGCATATTTCCCTCCTGCCTAGGATCGACCGCACCGCTGAAGACATCGCCAGGGCGCTCGCTTCGAGCGATACCGCGCTCGACCACGTCCGCTCCGGCGTCCGTTTCACCTCGGTGGTGACCTGCTTCGCCGCCGCCCCCATCGAGAGCCGAACCCGCCTCTGACACCAGGCATCCTGAAAGATCACCGACGTGTCGTCGCATACCGTGCGCACGCACCCGAACATCCGAGCCGGTATCCGCCGCTGCGGAGCGATCGGATAGACCCGATAAGAATACCGAAGCGTCCTCATCATTCAACGTTGAAACGGGGGCACGAGGACACCGATACATCCACCATTCGCCCAGTCCCGCAAGCGCCGGACGTCGAGCGGGCAATCGACCCGGACCCATCCCCACCCTCAAGGACGAGACTTTCTCCCGAAACCCCGGGAACAAGCTCGGCTGCTCAGCACGGAAACACGGCCCCTGCCCCGTTCCGGTTCGCCGTCGGTCTCCGGCATGGAACGAAGCGGGTTTCTAAACGCCGTGAATCCGAAAGATCACACTCGATGGCCTAACATCGTGCAGGACAACGGCTTAAGATGCGGCACCTATGGCCTGAATGCAGAATGAACCGGCCACTTCGCTTATGTCCCCATAAGATCCCATGAAAACCCGCAAGGCAGGTGGAAGGTGTTCGATAGCACTTTCTAGACTCGGTCCATGCAGCATCGCTCCCCCCGAGCAGTCGCAGTCGGCGTCGATCCGGGCACCGCGCACGTCATGGTGTCGATCCGCGGCCGCGGCGAACGCTCGGACACCCGAGCACTCGACGGCATCCGGGCCGAGGCCGACACGAGCACGCTCAGCGCCGTCTTCGAACACGTCCACGCGCTCCTCGGCGAGACCGCCGCAGACCGCCCGCCGCTCGCCGTCACCGTCCCCGCCTCCTGGGAACGCGATCGTTTCGACGAGGTCGCCGAAGCCGCCGAAGCCGCCGGTCTCGATCGACCCTCGTTCATCCCCGCGGCGGTGGCGGCCACGAGGTACGTCGAGGCCCGCGGACACTCGCTCGAACCCGGCACCGCGCTCGTCGTCTATGGGCTCGGCGCCCGCTCCTGCGAGGTCGGCGTCGTCCGACGCGACGAGGACGGCCATACCGTCATGGCCTCGCAGTCCCTCAACGGCATCGGCGGCGACGAGTTCGACGATCTGATCCTCGCCTACCTCTCGGGCCGGCACCGCGACACGGACCCGGGCTTCTGGGACCGAGTCGCAGACCCCTCCGAAGAAGCGCTGCGCTCCGCGCTGCTCAATGCGATCCGGCACGCCCGCGAACGGCTCTCCGAGCACGCCTCGACCGGCATCGTCCTGAGCGAAACGGGCCCCGAACTCCGGATCACACAACATGAACTGGAATCGTGCATCGGTGAACTCGTCGAACAGGGCTGCGACGCCGCCACCGCGGCGCTGGCGGCGTCGGGAGTCGATTCGAGCGAAGTGGCCGGACTCCTCCTGACCGGCGGCGCGAGCCGGACCCCCCTGGTGGTGGCGCGGCTGGCCGAACGGACCGGACTCGAACCGGTCCTTCCCGACCGGCCCGAACAGATCCCGGCCGAGGGCGCCTCCTTCGCGGCCCTCGCCGCGATTCCCATCTCCGCCGAGCGCTCCCGCCTCCACCGCGCCGCCCGACGCGCGGGCGTCCTGGCGTCCCTGCTGGTGCTCCTGGCGGGCGCCATCGCGCTCTTCGGTTCCGAACTGGGAACGGGCGAGAGCCCGAGGACCATGGGCGATGACGCACCCTCGGCCCTGGTCTCCTCCGAGGCCGCCTCACCCTCCGAGGGCGCTGTCGGCTCGGGCGGCGCAGAGGCCCCGAACCCCGGCGAGGTGCAGCAGTCCGGCACCGCCGAGGCCGAAGACCCCGAGGAGGCCGAGACGAC
>JAJYSW010000084.1:10842-12689 GCA_021793335.1 Actinomycetes bacterium | reverse complement strand
GCTCGGCATCGCCCTGTGAGTCCTCGGCGGCGTCCATCAGATGTGCCAGACGCCCGAACGCACCGCCCGCGGAGCGCAGCGGCCCGATGTTCTCCTCCTTGCCGCCGAGGACGGCGGCGTGGGCGAACAGATCGGCGGTGGCCCGCTCGGTCGGCGCGGTGATCGCCGCGAGCGGCGTATCGGGGCCGCAGGCGTCCTCGACGGCCTGCTGCCGGTCGACGGCGTCCATGATCGGCTCAACGGACAGATCGATCGATGCGGCGATGGCCAGGGCTTTGGAACGGTAGCGGCCGGCGGCCCTGGCCGCCAGACCCGCCACTCCCGGGCGGGCGGCGATCCCGTCGCCGTCCTCGACGTGATCGCGGAGTTTCGCCGAGGCCAGCAGCAGCGAGGCGGCCGCCGCCAGGCGGGGACCGTCCCCGGCGGCGATGCGCTGGCGGCGCATCCCGCGTAGCGCGCACGGCCCGGCGGTCCGACCTTCGGCCTCGTCGGGGCCTTGCTGGGCCTCGACCAGGACCGACAGCGCCAGGGCGTCGTAATTGGCGGTCAGTCGTGAGAAGTGCCCGGCATCATCGCGCAGTTCCAGGCACAGGCCGCAGTAGTGGCCCATCCAGCGAGGTCTGAGATCGGCGGGCGTGCGCGAGGAACACGGTGCGAGTATGCCGAACATGGCGCTCTCCTGGGCTCGGTCGGGGCGGTCGAGGAGCATCCTATTGACGGCCCGCAACGTGCCGCGGGCGATCGGTCGGGATCCTGCCCGCGGGTTCACGGCCGCACCGCGAAGAGCCGAAAAAAGGGGGACGGGCCGTGCCCGTCCCCCTTCACGCCTCGTCTTTAGGAGAGGAGGTCCTGGAAGGAGTTCTCCTGGAGCCAGGCGGTCACGCCGGCGGGGACATCGCCGTCGTGCTCGTCGTAGACGACCTCTTCGAGGTTCGCCAGCTGATCGTCGCTCATCGTGAAGTCGGAGAGCGCTTCGGCCAGCTCGGGGTACTCCTCGCTGAAACCGGTCCGTGCGAACGCGCTGATCGTCTCGGTCTCACCGAGCGTCAGCTCGGGGTCTTCGAGGTTCTTCAGGTCGTACTTCGCGTAGGCCCAGTGCGGTTGCCACAGGGTCACCACGATCGGTTCCTCGGCGGCGATCGCCGAGTCGAGCTCGGCGAGCATCGACGGGGTCGAGGAGGTCTTCAGTGTCAGGTCGTCCATGCCGTAGGTCGGCATGGCGTTGTCCTGCACGGCCTCGGTCAGGCCCGCGCTCGGCTCGATCCCGATGATCTCTCCGCCGAACAGGTCGGCGTTGTCGTTGAGTTCGGTCAGCGAGTCGATGTCGACGTAGGTGGGCACGGCCACGGTGAGCGCCGCGTTCTCGTTCCACACGCCGAGGTTCTCGATCTGGTCGCCGTACTCGTCCATGTAGGTGGCGTGGGTGACCGGCAGCCAGCCGTCGAGGAACAGGTCGACGCCACCGGAGGAGAGCGCCTCGAAGAGCACGCCCGCCTCGGTGATCTCTTCGACGGACACGTCGTATCCGGCCGAAGTGAACGCCTGCTTCCACATCTCGGTGGTGACGACGCCCTCGTCCCAGCCGGGGATCACGCCGATGGTGATGTCGCCTTCGCCCTCGGGCAGGCCGAAGTCGATCTGGTCATTCGATTCATCACCGCCGTCTTCGCTCTCGACCGAGCAGGCGGCCAGACCAGCGGCGAGCGCGGCGGCCGCTCCGGTGGCGATGGCGCCCCTGATGATTGATCGGCGATGCATATGCCGTCATTCCTTTCCTTGAATGTGGGTGTTGGTCGCAGAAGTCATCGGGTCATCGCGGCGGCCTTGGCGACCGGGGTGCGGTCGGC
>JAJYSW010000084.1:0-10832 GCA_021793335.1 Actinomycetes bacterium | reverse complement strand
CTCCAGCCCCTGCATGACGCGGTCGAGGAAGATCGCCAGGAACACCACGGCGATACCGGCGTTGAATCCCTGTGCGATCTCGACGCGGCCGAGTGCGGCGACGATCGCGGAGCCGAGGCCGCCGCCGCCGACCATGCCGGCGATGACGACCATGGACAGGGCCAGCATGATGACCTGGTTGAGGCCCGCCATGATCGTCGGCAGTGCCAGCGGCAGTTTGATGCGGACGAGGATTCTGCCCGGGGAGGCGCCGAACGCCTGACCGGCTTCGACGACCTCCTTGTCGACCTGCCGCAGTCCGAGTTCGGTGAGCCGCACGCCCGGGGGCATGCAGAAGACGATCGTGGCGATGATGCCCGGCGTCTCGCCGATGCCGAAGAGCATGACCACCGGCAGCAGGTAGACGAAGGCCGGCAGCGTCTGCATGAAGTCGAGGACCGGCCGCGTCACCGCCGACATGGTGCGGTTCTCGGAGGCGAGGATGCCGACGGGAATGGCCAGGGCCGTGGCCAGGGCCGCCGCGACGAGCGCCATGGACAGCGTCTCCATCGTGGCCTCCCAATAAGGGGTCCAGCCGACGATGAACATGCCCGCGCCGACGACGGCGGCCAGTCTCCATCCCTTGGCCAGCCAGGCGATGCCCGCGAACAGCAGGATCATGACGCCGGAGGGCAGCCAGAGCAGGCTGTCGGCCAGTCCGAAGTAGATGGTTTCGAGGAATGCCTCGATGCCCTTGAACAGCCCGCTCCACTCGGTCCGCAGCCACCGGATGAAGCTGTCCATCCAATCGCCGAAGGGCATGTCGGGCAAGGGCTTCCACAGATAAGTCCAGAACCAGTCGTGGAGGTATTGGATCATGCTTGCTGGGGCTCCTGATCGGCTGCGGGGGAGTCGTTCTCGGGCGTGAGCGATTTGATGATGGTCCGGGGCGTGACGACGCCGAGCGGGTCGGAGCGGCCGTTGACGACCAGCAGCGGACTGTCGGTGGACAGCACCTGCTCGTAGAGCTCGCTGACCGGGACGTCGGCTTCGACGGTCGCGAAGTCGCTGGTGTCGGCGTCGCCGAACGGTTCCATGACGGCCTCGGCGGTCAGGACCCGCGAGCGGTCGACCTCGGCGGTGAACTCGGTGACGTACTCGTTCGCCGGGTGCATGAGGATGTCCTCGGCGGTGCCCAGCTGCACGATCCGGCCGTCGCAGATGGCGATGCGGTCGCCGAGCTTCATGGCCTCGTTGAGGTCGTGCGTGATGAACACGATCGTCTTGTGCAGTTTCCGCTGCAGTTCGATGAGCTGATCCTGCATCTCCTGGCGGATGAGCGGGTCGAGGGCGCTGAAGGCCTCGTCCATGAGCAGGATCTCGGTGTCGGCCGCCAGGGCGCGGGCCAGGCCGACGCGCTGCCGCATGCCGCCGGAGAGCTGCGCGGGGAGTTTGTCCTCCTCGCCGGCGAGACCGACCAGCTCGACGGTCTCCATGGCTTTGTCCATGCGCTCGGAACTCGGCAGCTTCTTGATCTCAAGACCGAAGGCGACGTTCTCCAGGACGCTGCGGTGGGGGAGAAGCGCGAAGTGCTGGAAGACCATGCTGATCTTGTCGCGGCGCAGTTCGCGCACGCCCTTCTTCGACAGGCCGCTCAGTTCGACACCGTCGATCCAGATGGAGCCGGCGGTGGGCTCGACCAGTCCGTTGAGCATCCGGATCAGGGTGGACTTGCCCGAGCCGGACAGGCCCATGACGACGAAGATCTCGCCGGAGGCGATCTCGAAGTTGTGATCGATGACCGCGGCGGTCACCTTCTTGTTGCTCAGCTGGTCACGCTGGACACCGGACTTGAGTTCGGCGACGGCCTGGTGGGCGCCTTTGCCGAAGACCTTGTACAGGGAATCGACTGCTAGGGCAGACATCGTTTCCTTCCGGTTGACGGGCAGCAACCGGCAACACTAGTCAAGACCTGGGCTTTTCGGTATGAGAACAGGGCGTGAGAAGCCCAACACGGTACGTGGGAAAGCGGTGTTTCCGCAGGTGGTGGGCTTGCCCCTGGCTGGCGGGCGGTCATTTTTCTGATTGTCTACAATGCGACGTTAGTGAGAACGTTGTCGAACAGCAACCAAATCGATGAGGTAGGGCGACTTCGACTCCCGGAACAGGGGAGGAGCACCCCGTGCCCGCGCCCTCCTCGCGGGCGTCCCGGCGGCGTTGCCCCTGAACATGGAGGTTCAGGGCAGCCTGACGGCCTTCGCCCGTTCCGATATGGCGACCAGGTCGGTCTCGCTCAGGCCTAGCGCGGCGGCCTTGGCGTACTCGGCGGCGATGTCGGTGCCCATCCGCATCGGCGAGTCGGTGCCCAACACCACGTCGATGCCGGCCTCCAGGAATCGCGGCAGCGGGTGGGCTTCGAGCCGCTCGACCATGCCGAGGAGCACCGCCGAAGTCAGGCACACTTCCACCGTCATGCCGCTCTCTGCCAGGAGCCGCATGACGCCGGGGTCGGCGACGGCGCCGACGGCGTGACCGATCCGGCGCACCCCTTCCAGCCGGGTCACCGCGGCCACGTTCGCGGCGTTGAACGCTCCGGCGGGGACCGTCACTCCCAGCCCGGCCTGCGCGGCCGCCGCCGCGACGGCCCTGCCACACGTCCAATCCGCCTCGGCCGCGTACGGGACGTAGACCAGCTCCACGCCGGCCAGGCCCGCCGCCGCGGCGTCGCCGAAGGCATCGCAGATCTCCTTGACCGTCGGCTCCCACAGATTCAAACTCAAGACCGCGCTCGCCTCGAAGTCGGGGAAGCGCTCGGCGACGCTCCGCTCGGCGGCCTCGAACCGCTCCATGAACCCCGGATAGATCACCGATTCCTGCGGCAGCCGCAGTTCGGTGTAGACCGCTCCGGCCTCGGCGGCCGCCTCCAGGGCGCGTTCCAGAATCCCCTCGTACACCTCGCCCTCGACCGTGTCGAGATCGAATCGCGGCACGGCCGACATGCGCTGGAGCCGCGCCAGGCCCGGCCCCACGGTCTCCTCGACGTCCTTGCGCCGGGCCGACCAGTCGACCGGTGAGTGCCCCAGCACCTGGTCGAGACGAGCGGCCCACTCGGTGTTCTGGTAAAGGTCGATGAGATCCATGTTGCGATGATCACACTTTTCGGGCGAGGGGTGCAGATTTTCGTCCGGCGTGTCCCTTTCGTGATGTGACTGTTTTCCGACAGTCGCCGCGCGCGTCTCCCGTGGCGGACCCGCCGAACCGCACGGGCGAGACCGGATTCCCCGCAACGACTGCGAGTCCTCTACCGGTGCCCGCGACGGCGCCCGCGGCCATGGGCAGGATGAGTCTCAGTGCTCGTCTTGGACTAACACCCGCCTCGGCGCCCCCGATAGACTTCGGTGTCATGAGCGCATACCCGCTGCTGTCGACCATCGGCAGGCTGGCCGACTACAAATCGCTGGACGAGGCCGATCTGCCGCAACTGGCCGACGAGATCCGTGAGTTCCTCATCGACGCGGTCGCCAAGACCGGCGGGCACATCGGCCCCAACCTCGGCGTCGTCGAACTCACCATGGCGATCCACCGCGTCTTCGACTCCCCGCACGACCAGGTCGTCTTCGACACCGGACACCAGTCCTACGTCCACAAGGCGCTCACCGGGCGGGCCGATCGCTTCGACGGTCTGCGCCGCCGCGGCGGCCTCACCGGCTACCCCTGTCGGGCCGAATCCCCCCACGATCTGGTCGAGAACTCCCACGCCTCCACCGCGCTGTCCTACGCCGACGGCCTGGCCAAGGCCCACGCCCTGGCCGGTGACGACCGCCATGTCGTGGCCGTCGTCGGCGACGGCGCGCTCACCGGCGGCATGTGCTGGGAGGCGCTCAACAACATCGCCGCCCGCGACGACCTCAAACTCGTCATCGTCGTCAACGACAACGGCCGCTCCTACGCCCCCACCGTCGGCGGCCTCGCCAAACGCCTCTCGGGCCTGCGCCTCAACCCCGGCTACGAGCCCGCGCTCGAAAAGATCAAGCAGACCGTGGAGAAGATCCCCGTCGTCGGCCGTGCCGCCTACTCCGCGCTCCACGCCGCCAAGACCGGCCTGAAGGACGCCCTCGCCCCCCAGGGCATGTTCGCCGACCTCGGCCTGAAGTACGTCGGCCCCGTCGACGGCCACGACCTCGACGAGCTCATCGAGGCGCTCGAACGCGCCAAGCGCTTCGGCGGCCCGGTCATCGTCCACGCCCTCACCGAGAAGGGCCACGGGTGGGCTCCGGCCCGCGCCGACGAGGCCGAACAGATGCACTCCCCGGCCGCCTTCGACCCGATCACCGGCGAACCGGCCTCGGCCTCCAAACGCCGCTGGACCGCCGTCTTCTCCGAAGCGCTCGTCGACCAAGCGGAACTCCGGCCGGAACTGGTGGCCATCACCGCCGCCATGCCCGGCCCCACCGGCGTCGACGCGCTGATGCAACGCTTCCCCGAGCGGGTCTTCGACGTCGGCATTGCCGAACAGCACGCCGTCACCTCCGCCGCCGGGCTCGCCATGAACGGCCTGCACCCCGTCGTCGCCGTCTACTCCACGTTCATGAACCGCGCCTTCGACCAGACCGTCCTCGACGTGGCCATGCACCGGCTGCCGGTGACGTTCGTGCTCGACCGCGCCGGGATCACCGGCCCCGACGGGCCCAGCCACTACGGCGTGTGGGACACCTCGATCTTCCGGGTCGTGCCCGGCCTGCGCATCGCCGCGCCCCGCGACGAGGCCACGCTCCGCGCCGCCTTCGCCGAGGCCCTCGCCGTCGACGACGGCCCCACCATGCTCCGCTTCCCCACCGGTGCCGCCCCCGCCGAGAACCTCGACCCGGTCGACTCGCGCGAGGGCCTCGATTTCCTGACCGAGCCCGCCGAAGCCGATCTGCTGATCGTCGCCTGCGGGCCGATGGCCGCCACCGCCGTCGAAGCGGCGGCCCTGCTCGCCGAGCAGGGCGTGGCCGCCGTCGTCGTCGACCCGCGCTGGATCTGCCCGGTCCCCGAGGCCCTGGTGAAACTGGCCGGGCAGTACAGGATCGTCGCCAGCGTCGAGGACGGCATCCGCACCGGCGGCTTCGGCGACGCGCTCGCCCAGGCGCTGCGCGACAGCGGCGAGGACGTCCCCCTGGTCGATTTCGCCGTCGCCAACGACTGGCACCCGCACGGCACCCGCGGCGAACTGCTCGCCGACCTCGGCCTCACCCCCGAGGCCATCGCCGAACGCCTCCGGGCAGAGGTCGCGCGGCGAACCGCGTGAGGGCCGCCGCGCGATCGGCGTGTCCGGCGGGCGCGCCGAACGGCCGCCTCCTCACCGCATCGACTTGAGCTGCTCGCGCAGCCTGACCACGTCCCGGCGGCGTTTTTCGAAGGTGGCGCCCGCGCCGATGAGGATCGCGCCGCCCACGGCCGGCGGAATCCACTGCGGGATCGCGTGCCACACGAGGACGAGTTCGTTGATCGTCAACACCAGCAGCGTGAGTGAGCCCAACAGCAGCGGCGCCTGCCAGCGGCGGGCCACGCCCACCGCCACCACCGCGAGCGCCGCCGCGCCGACCGCGACGCGTCGGAGCACATCGCCCTCGACGAGCGCCATCAGCAGACTCGGCCCGATGCCGACCGCGATCGGCGCGGCCAGATGCGCCCACGAGCCCGTCTCGGGACGCCGCAGCAGCCGCCACACGCCGAAAGCGAACAGCACCAGCGCCGGGAACGCCGTGTACAGCTCCAACGTCTCCGCCGACAGCGCCGCCAAGAGCGTCCACCACGCCACCGTGCCGGTGCACATCGCGGCGATGACGTACGGCAGCTTCTTGACCGGCGCCATCAGTGCCACACCGGTGAGTGCGAGGGTGTAGACCCCGAGCGCCGCGGGCAGGTGCAGGCGCTCATCCGAGCCGCTGACGACCTGCCCGAACCAGTCGCCGACCATCATCGTCCCGGCGGTGACGCCGGCCAGGACGTGCGCGAGGATCGCGGCGAGCACCCGGTCGGGGCGGCTGCGGCGGGGCGCTCCGGCGGCGATCGCGAGCATCGCCGCGGCCGCGGCGACCAGGCCGAACCCGATCAGCGAAGGCGCCGCGTCGATCCGGGAGGCCCCGATCATGCTCCCGGTGAGCGGGAGCCAGACGGCCAGGAGGCACCAGCTCACGCAGCGGCCGTCGAGCGTCGCCGAGGCCATGGCGCCGGTCAGGGCGATCGCCGAGGCCAGGGCGAATCCCACCACCGGCATCGCGTCGAACCGGGCCGGGTCCACCTCCCAGAGCCGCACGCTCGCGGCGATCGCGGCGAAGGTCAGCGTGAGTGCGACGAGGTCGAGGCGACGGTGGGCCGGCACCAGCACGGCGGTGAACGACAGGAGTGCGAGCACCACCGGGACCTCCCAGTCGAGCGTCGGAGGGAAGGGCGCGTCCCACCAGACCGCGGGCAGCGCCGCGAGCGAGGTGACGGCCCCGACTCCCGCGACGGCGGCGCCCCCGATATAGGCGGCGTGGCGCAGGGAGCGCCGCAGCGGTTCGGGCATCCGCAGTGCCAGCAGCCCGACCAGGACCGATGCGGCGAGGTAGGAGGTCAGCTCGGGCGCGTCCGCGACGACGATGGCGAACGCGGCCGGGGCGGCGACGGCCGCCAGGCCCGATGCCTTGCGGGTGGCTTCGCCGTCGGTGCCCGAGAGTTCGTCGATCAGTGCTGCGATGAGCGCGCCCAGCAGTGCGAGCGAGGGGATCGCGAGCGCGGCCTCGCCGGATCGGGCCGCCAGCGCCCACGCGACGACGGTCATGGCGATGCTCGCGGAGGCGGCCACCAGGATCGTGGTGACCGCGGTCTCGGAGCGGCGGATGCGGACGGTCGCCACGAGGCTTCCGGCGGCCAGCACCGCCGCGGCCGCGGCGACCGGCGGCACGAGCGATTCGTCCAGGCTGAAGGCGACGCGGAGCCCGGCGAGGAAGGCCAGGGCGACGGCGGCGCACAGCAGCACGTGCGAGGCCCACAGGTCCGAATGGGTGTGGCGGGTGGGGCGGCGGGCGACGATCCGGGACCCGGCGGCGAGCATCGCGGCCATCGCGGTCATGAGGAGCGCCGCGTGCATGGTCTCGCCTGCGGCAGCGTACATCGAGCCGAGGGCCGCCAGCGGGAGGAGCGCCCAGCCGGTGGCGGTGGTGCCGACTCCCCATCGGTACGCGAGGAGGGCGGCCAGGACCAGCAGTGTCCAGAGGCCGACGGCCTCGGCCGAGAGCGGGGAGCGGTCGGGCCGCATCAGGTAGTACCCGGCCAGGGCCGAGCACCACAGGGCGAGCGCGGCCAGTGACGCGAAGGTCTCGGCCGTGGCCCACAGGCGGAAGCGGATGAGGACGGCCGGGACCGTGAGCATGAGCGCGGTGAAGGCGCCGAGGACCAGGAGCCGCCCGCCGTCGCCCATGTGACGCCAGGCGACGGCGGTGAAGATGACGATCGCGGCCGCCACGAGCAGCCCGCCGAGACTCAAGAGGAGGGTCTGGACGGTCTTGGAGGCCACTTCCCCGCGCTGCCGGGGCCGGTGCGGGGGCGGCGTCATGGGCGGTGCCGCCGGGAAGTGCACCGGTGTCATGTGGCCGATCGGGGTCTGCGGCGGGGCGTGCATCGCCGGAGCCGTCGGCGTCGGTGTCGGGGGCGGTGTCGGGGCTGAGGGCGGGGGCGTCGGGGGTGTTGCGGCGGCCCGGTAGGAGGCGGCGAGGCGTCCCAGGCCGTCGAGCACTTCGGCGCGTTCGGATTCGACGGCGTCGCGGCTGCTGGTATTGGAGGAGAGCGACCGCAACGCGGCGTCGAGCTCGGCGAGGCGGACGAGGAGCGGCTCGGGGCCCCGACCGCACGAGGGGCACTGCTCTGGCGTGCTCGGCCGGCCGCAGCGTGGGCAGTTGAACGTGGTCACCAGACCAGTGTCGCCGCCCTGTCAACTCACGGACCGGGCGAAACGGACAATGATTGTGCGTATGTGACAACTCTTTGTGGTCGAAGTTGCGCTCTGTGCCGAAAACTTCGTGGATTCCTCCAAACGAGTCGCGTCGCCGCCGCATCGAGGCCGCAGGGGCCACCGGGGCTTCTGCACCGCGGTCCGGGCGCGCGCCCGGACCGATCGCCCACGGCGACGCCCGGCATCCGTCCGAGCGCTCGCCACGCTGTTCGGGCACCGAGCCCGGTCTCAGTCCTCGATCTTGGTGAGCGCGGAGCCCTTATGGGCCGCGATGTGGTCGGTCTTGTCGCTCTTGATCTCGTACTGGGGCTCGGCCTCGCTCGCACGGCGGCGGTGCCCCTTGTACTCGAAGTCCCTGGTGTGGACCTTCGTGATCGTGCCGGAGACTCGGCCCGCCTCGGAGTTCCAGCCGACGTGGTCGCCGACCGAGTACTGCTCGCTCATGATGCTCCTTCCGCCCTGTCGGGATAGGTCACGATGCCGTCTTCGGTCACGGAGGGCTGTGCGCCCCACTGGCCCAGGCGGTGCCGTTGCGGCTTCGCGTTGTTCATCAGATGCACGACGGTCCATCCGCGGGCCGTCAGCGTGTTCGAGATGAGCAGGCGGTGGCAACGCCAGGGCATCGGCTCACCGCACATGACGGCGACGTGCCGATCGGTGGCCAGGCCGGTCAGCCGGTCCAGGCCCGCTTCGAACTGCGGCGTCAGCGTGTAATCGGCGTAGTTCTTGAAGCTCGCGTTCCGCCACCCGGCGTTGCGGCCCGGGTCGACGTCCTTCTGCTCGGGTCGCCGACCGCCGAGTTCGGCCAAATGCAGGTAGCCGATCCCCGCGGGGGCGAGCCACGAGGGCATCTCGTCGGCGTTGAACTGCGGGCTGCGGCGCGACCCCGGCATCTTGCGCACGTCGACCAGCAGGTCGATGCCTGCGGAGTCGAGGGTGTGGAGCACGACCGCGGGCGGGCACGTCCAGTGACCGATGGTCCACACCGTGCCCCCGGCCTGATGTTCCTCAGCCATGACGGTCCTCGGTCTCTCGTGTTCCCCGAGCCCCTCGCGGCCCGGGACGTCCGGCGGACGTCGGGGCTCCGCGTGCCCGGCGACGGCGTCGACGCTCCGGAAGCGCTGTCGCGTTCGCCGCCGATGCGGGTGAAGCCCATGGACGATGGTATCGCGGGACGTGTGTGGGCGGCTCGGATGAAGCGGCGATCAGCGGTGCCGCACCGGAGCGCAGGCGTTCGTCGCGGCCGTTCCGGTGCAACGGCGTCCTCGCCCGGAGGCATCGCCCGGCTCACGGGACCGCCCCGGCCGGCGGAATCGTTCGGCGGTCGCCTCGGGGCCGTCCGTCCGGACCGGGCCGTGCTTCGGCGTCCCGCGGCGTGGCGATCGACGCGGTGATTCGCGCTCGCGGCCGCCGCTCTCGTGCTCTGGGAGTCCCTGCCGGGCGATGTTTCCGAGGCCGTGTAGGGGCTCGCTCACCGCAGGCGGGACCTGCCGTCCGAACAGCGCGTGTCCGCCTTCGCAGCCCCGGGGCATCGTGGCCGCGGACGTTCCGCCGTTCACCGGTCGGCTCGTGGTGCTCTGCGTGTTCGGTGCTGAAGCCTTTGCTGCGATCCGGCGGCACAACGTCCTTGAACCTCGCGCCTAGACCACGGCCCGGTCGATGATCCGCCAGGCGAGGTCCTCCCACTGTGCGTAGTAGTCGGGGAAGGCCGAGATCTGCACGGACTGCGCGGCGGCGGAGATGGACATGTCCTCCCAGCCGGAGATCCCTTCGAGCGTCCCGTAGAACTTGCCCGCCGAGGTCTCGGGGTCCATGATCTCCGCGACTGTCCCCCAGCCCGTGGAAGGGCGCTGCTGGAACAGGCCCACCGAGTCGTGGTCGGAGTATTCGACCTCCCAGTCGTGGGAGTACGACTCGGGCACCGTCGGGTTGGCGGCGTTGTAGAGCTTCGCCTCCTGCATGGCCGTCGCCAGGGCCACCGCCCAGGCGCGTTCGCCGAGGCCGCGGTCCATCCCGACCTCGATGATCGTGATCGCATTGGTCATCTGCGTCTCGTCGATGCCCTCGACGGGCGCGGCGTCGCGGTCGAGCGCCGGGGTGATCTCGACCTTGGTCTTCTGGGGATCGGGAGCGGAGGACACCAGGCCCTGGGGGAGGATGCTCGGCATCGGTGCGACGGAGTCCCAGTCGCGCTCCTCCTCGGCGGCCTGGGTCACGATGCGCTCGGCCGGCCGCTCATGCGGGGAGTGCTCGTCGCGTTCTACGAGTGTGCTCGCCGTCGCGGCGGCGGAGGTGGCGGCGATGACGGCGGCGACGCCGGCGACGGCGAGGCGGCGGACCGATGCCCGGGGCGCGTGGTGGCGTCCCGGTTTGACGTCGATCTCGTCGCTGCTGTGGCGTTCGGTCTTCGCTGTGGATGCGGGGGAATCGGAATGCTTCGGCATTCGCGCAAGGCTAGAGGCGTAAAAGTGCTGCTCAGGCGGTCGGCGATGGTGGCGTCCCCGGCTCGTGGGACGCAGTTCGCCCCTCGGGGCGAGTACCCCATTCGCCCAGAGCGCGTGCTATCACATATTTTATGTGCGCTCCCATGGTCTTGCGGGGGCCGTCTCGGCCGAACGGGCGAGGGCGCGCTGCCCGGCGAGCGGCGATGAAATCCCCGAATGTGCGGTGTGTTCGTGATCACGTCGGCGGAGTTGTTGTTTCGTGACGGAACGTGTTGGCGGCGGGGAAATGAGAACGGGCCCCGCCGCGGCGGGGCCCGTTCTATCGGGAGGTGGAAGGGAAGTCTTCCGCTCGGATCAGGAGTTGGCCTCCTCGTAGGACTCGATGATGTCCCAGGCCAGGTCCTCCCACTGCGCGTAGTGGTCGGGGAAGG
>JAJYSW010000083.1 GCA_021793335.1 Actinomycetes bacterium | reverse complement strand
CGGCCTGGCGCCGGAGCGGGTCGGGGACGTTCGAGATGGGCTGCTCGCGGCGCTGCGCGAGGCCACTGAGGAGCCGGCTCTGGCGTGGGCGATCGGGTACCGCGAGGCCGATGCGAACGTCGAGGAGGCCGAGGTTCTGAGGGTGAGGGCCGAGCTCGGCTGAGCATCTCGCCGTGCTCGTGGAGCTGCGGGCGGTGGACGGGTTGCGGCGCTGACCGTTCGATGACGGTTTCCATGCAGGAGCGGGGATTGCCCGCATCGCGGGGCCCGGTCGAGGCCGTCTGGACGGTGGGGTCTTCGACCTCGGGCGGCGGCGCCGAAGACACGTCCTGCGAGTCGCCCCCGCCCTCGGCGTTCGGCGGCGGTCTCGCGCGGTACCGCAGCGCGGCCGAAGGGGCCACGTGCGGGAGCGGCGGAAGCACGGCGTCCGCGAAGTCCCTGTGCGACTCGCACACACGGCGTCTAGACGCTTTGTGCACGGCGGCGGCGCAGGGGTGGCGAATGGGTGTCCCGAGCCTTAGGGTGTTATTCGACGTAATCAGAAGCTTTCACCCATTTGGAGTACTATGTCTTCTGACGACCCGTTCGACCTTCCCGTGTTCTATCTGCCGCACCCCGCCCGGCTCAATCCGAATCTGGAGGGGGCCCGCACGCACGCACGCATGTGGGCGAAGGAGATGGGCATGCTCGACTCCCCCGCCGCCGACGGAGGGGTCATCTGGGACGAGGCCGAGCTGGAGCGCCACGACTACGGGCTGCTGTGCGCGTACACGCACCCCGACTGCGGCGCGGAGGCGCTCGAACTGATCACCGACTGGTACGTGTGGGTGTTCTTCTTCGACGACCACTTCCTGGAGGCGTTCAAACGCACGCGGGACACCGCCGGGGCGAAGGCCTACCTCGACCGCATCGGGCTGTTCATGCCGCTCGACGTCGGCCCCGTTCCGGAGCCGACCAACCCGGTCGAGCGCGGTCTGGCCGATCTGTGGTCGCGCACCGCCCCGTCCATGTCCATGGGGTGGCGGCGGCGCTTCACCGTCAGCACGCAGGGTCTGCTCATGGAATCGCTGTGGGAACTGGGGAACATCGCCGCCGACAGGGTGGCCAATCCGATCGAGTACATCACGATGCGCCGCAAGGTCGGCGGAGCGCCGTGGTCGGCGGGCCTGGTCGAGTACGCGGTCGAGGCCGAGGTGCCGGACGCGATCGCCGCCGAACGGCCGCTCCGGGTGCTGCGCGATACCTTCGCCGATGCCGTTCACCTGCGAAACGACCTGTTCTCGTATCGCAGGGAGGTCACCGACGAAGGTGAGAACGCCAATGCGGTGCTGGTCTTCGAGCGCTTCCTGGAGTGTTCGACGCAGCGCGCCGCCGATCTGGTGAACGACATCTTGACCTCGCGGCTCCACCAGTTCGAGAACACCGCGCTCACCGAGATTCCGCTGTTGTGCGCCGACCGAGGCGTCGCGCCGCAGGAGCAGATCGCGGTGGTCTTGTACGCCAAGGGTCTCCAGGATTGGCAGGCGGGCGGCCACGAGTGGCATATGCGTTCCAGCCGCTACATGAACGACGCCGCCGAACGCGTGCTGGGCGGACCGAACGGCTTGGGCACGTCCGCCGCGCGCATCGCCGTCTCGGGTCCGAGGCAGCATGCCAGGGCGCCGTTCCGGAAAGTGGGGCCGACCCGTCTGCCGAAGATCCACGTGCCGTTCGCGCTCCGGCTCGGCTCGCACACCGACGACGCACGGCGTCACTGCAACGAGTGGACGGCCAGGATGGGCATGACCGTGCCCGATCCGATGCAGCCGGGTTCGGGCCTGTGGACGAAGGAGCAGCTGGCGGGTTTCGATTTTCCACTGTGCGCCTCGGGTATCGACCCGCACGGCCCGGCCGAGAAGATCGGCCTGTCCTCCGACTGGCTCGCGTGGGGCACGTACGGGGACGACTTCTATCCGGTGATGTTCGGGCGTTCCAGGAACCTGGCGGCGGCCGTGGCGCAGAACCGGAGGCTGGAGCAGTGCATGCCGCTCGATCTCGGCGGCGAAGGCGCGGGGGGCTCCGGCACCGGGCGCGAGTCGGCCCTCGTGCCGGCCAACCCGCTCGAAACGGGACTGGTCGATCTATGGCGGCGGACGGCGAGCGGGCTGGACGGGCCGGGGCGCGCGGAGTTCAGGCAGGCCGTGCGGACGATGCTCGAAGGCTGGCTGTGGGAGCTGCATACCTCGGCGCAGCAGCGCGTCCCGGATCCGGTGGATTACGTCGAGATGCGTCGGGCGACCTTCGGCTCGGACATGACGATGAGTCTGGCGAGGCTCACCACCGGGCGGTTGGTGCCCGATGAGGTCTATGCGTCCCGGCCGGTCCGTGAAGTGGAGGACAGCGCCGTGGACGCGGCCTGTTTCATCAATGACGTCTTCTCCTATCAGAAGGAGATCGAAGTCGAGGGCGAGCTGATCAACAGTGTCGTGGTGGTCGAGGAGTTCCTCGAATGCACGAAGGACGAGGCCGTCGCGGTGGTGTGCGATCTGATCCGCGTCCGACTCGAACAGTTCGAGTTGGTCGCCTCGACCGAGCTGCCGGTCGTGGCCGAGGAGTGCGACCTCGATGCCGAGGCCCGCGAGGCTCTGGACTGCTATGTCGAGGAGCTACGGAATTGGGTGGCGGCGATCCTCAACTGGCACGTCGAGACCAGCCGCTACCGCGAGGAGGAACTCAGGCCGCTGCCGGATCTCGGCCCGGGGGCGGTCGGCTGGAGCGCCCGGGTGTCGCTTCCGTTCCAGCGGCGGGGGTGAGCGGGCGGTCGCACGGCGGCGGGGCGGGGTTCCGGCCGCCTGCCGCGGGGCCGCGCCGGATCGTCGCAGGAGGAGCCGGCGGGCACGGCACGGCACAAGACGGGGAGACCACGGGCGGCTGACGCCCGCAAGAGCATGCAAGCCACTTATGACAACTGAAGAGCATCAGAAGCTCTAGAGTGAGGAATACTGCACCATGTCCGATTCGGCACTGGCCAATACGACGTCTCAGTCCGCCGCCGGCAACGGCGGTTCGGAACCGACGAGCCTCAGCAGGGCCGCAGCCCGCAACCTCGCCTCCACCACCAAATCGGCCCCGCAGATGCAGGAGATCACTTCGCGGTGGCTGCTGCGGATCCTGCCGTGGGTCCAGACCTCCGGCGGCACCTACCGGGTGAACCGGCGACTGACCTACACAGTGGGTGACGGGCGCGTCGAGTTCACCGGCGAGGGGGCTTCGGTCCGGGTCATTCCGACCGAGCTCAAGGAGCTCGCGCAGCTCCGTGGTTTCGATGAGGACGAGGCGCTCGAAGCACTCGCCGCCCGCTTCGAGCAGCGGGAACTCCAGCCCGGCGAGCACCTCGCCCGTGACGGCGAACCGATCGACGGCGTGCATCTCATCGCCCACGGGCGCGTCGAGGAGCGGGCCTCGGGGCCCTATGGCGACGAGGCGGCGCTGGACGTCCTCACCGGCGGCGATCACCTCGGAGAGCAGGCGTTCATCGAGACCGACGGCGTCTGGGGGCACGACGCCGTCGCCGCCGTGCCGACCACGGTGCTCACACTGCCGCGCTCGGCGATCGCCGAGCTCATCGAGCGGATTCCGGCGCTGTCCGAGCACCTCGAACGCTTCCGCGAAGCCCAGTCGGGCAGGACCAACCGGCACGGCGAGGCCGCCATCGAGATCGCCTCAGGGCACGACGGCGAACCCGACCTGCCGCGGACCTTCGTCGACTACGAGCTCTCGCCGCGCGAATACGAGCTGTCGGTGGCGCAGACCGTGCTGCGGGTGCATACCCGCGTCGCCGATCTGTACAACAAGCCGATGAACCAGATGGAGCAGCAGCTCCGGCTCACCGTCGAGGCGCTCCGCGAGCAGCAGGAGGACCAGATGGTGAACAATCGCGAGTTCGGGCTGCTGCACAATGCCGCGCTGCGCCAGCGCATCCCGACCCGCACGGGGCCGCCGACACCGGACGACCTCGATGAGCTGCTCAGCCGTCGCCGCAAACCCGAGTACCTGATCGCGCACCCGAAGGCGATCGCCGCCATCGGGCGGGAGTGCAGCAAGCGGGGCATCTACCCGGCCACCGTCGAATTCGGCGGGCACCACATCCCGGCATGGCGGGGCGTGCCGATCCTGCCGTGCAATAAGATCCCGATCTCCCGGACGCGCACCACCTCGATCCTGTGCATGCGCACCGGCGAGGACGAACAGGGCGTGGTCGGGCTGCACCAGACCGGCCTGCCCGACGAGTACGAGCCGGGCCTGTCGGTCCGGTTCATGGGCATCGACGAGAAGGCCGTCATGTCGTATCTGGTCAGCGCCTACTATTCGGCGGCGGTGCTGGTGCCGGACGCGCTCGGCATCCTGGAGAACGTCGAGATCGGCCGTTGACGCGGCGGGCCGGGCGTTCGCGGACGGTGTGCCGCCCGGAGGTCGCGCCATTGCCGGAGATCTCAATGAGGAAATTTCGGAAACGGCCCGGCCAGGGCATCCGATAAGGTACCACCGAGCCATCTCGGACCTGCCGTTTCATTTTTTCGGGGAAACAGCCCGACTCGGGCGCCCGCGGGGTACTCCCCTCGGGCGCCCGGCACGCGACCCGATCTCGACCAGCTGACCTGGGAGGCCCCATGACCATGCTGACCGACCGATACGCCGACGAGCGAGAAGCCATCGACACCGAGCTGCGCTCCGCCGTCGAACGGCTCCCCGCCGAAGCGTCCCGCGTCGCCGCCTATCACTTCGGATGGACCGACGCGGCCGGCCGTCCGGCCACAGGCGGTTCGGGCAAGGCCGTACGGCCGCTGCTGACGCTCCTGGCCGCCAAGGCCGTCTCGGGAGGGTGGCGATCCGCCGTCCCGGCGGCGGTGGCCGTGGAGCTGGTCCACAACTTCTCGCTCGTCCACGACGACATCATCGACCGCGACACCATGCGCCGGCACCGCCCGACCGTCTGGAAGGTCTTCGGGACGACCGACGCGATCCTGCTCGGCGATGCCATGCACGCCCTGGCGTTCGAGCTGCTCGCGGGCACCGGCGGCGACCGGGCCGCGAAGGCGATCGGGCAACTGGCCTCGACCGTCCGCTCCCTGATCGAGGGCCAGCTGGCCGACACCCGCTTCGAAGAGCGCGACCGGATCGGCCTGGCCGAGTGCACTGCCATGTCCGAGGCCAAGACCGCCTCCCTCATGGGCTGCGCCACCACCCTCGGCGCGCTGTACGCGGGCGGCACCAGTTCGCAGATCGCGGCGCTGCGCGACTTCGGGCTCCGGCTGGGGCTGGCGTTCCAGCACATCGACGACCTGCTCGGCATCTGGGGCGACCCCGATGCCACCGGCAAATCCGTGTACTCGGACTTGCGGAACCGCAAGAAGTCACTGCCGGTGGTGGCCGCGCTCGCTTCGGACCGGCCCGAGGCCGCGGAGCTGGCGGGGCTGTACGCCCGGCCCGGCCCGCTCGACGAGATCGAGCTGCGCCGTGCCGCCGAGCTGGTGGAGGCGTGCGGGGGCAGGAGCGCCGGCGAGGTCGCGGCGGCGACGCTGACCGCCTCGGCTTCGGCAGCGCTCGTGGACGCGGGTCTGCGGGAAGAGGCGGTCGCGGAGCTGAACGAACTGGCGATGAGCACGGTCGGGAGGACGAGATGAACGAACCGCGCCGAATCCTGCTGCCGTCGCCGCGCTCTTTCTGCGCGGGGGTGGAGCGGGCGATCGACATCGTGGAGCGGCTGCTGGAGCGGCACGGGCCGCCGGTGTACGTGCGGAACCAGATCGTCCACAACACGCAGGTGGTCGGCGATCTCGAATCGCGCGGAGCCGTGTTCGTCTCCGAACTCGACGAGGTGCCGAAGGACGCGATCGTGGTGTTCTCGGCGCACGGCGTGGCCCCGGCCGTGGAGGCCGAGGCGACCTCTCGCGGCCTGGACGCGGTCGACGCGACTTGTCCGCTCGTGTCCAAGGTGCACATGGAATCCCGGCGGGCGTCCGCCGCCGGCGACACCATCGTTCTCATCGGGCACGCGGGCCACGAGGAGGTCATCGGGACCATGGGCGTGTCCCCGGACCGGACGGTGCTGGTGGAGGAGGTCGGGGACGTCGAGCACTTGGACGTCCCCGATCCCGAACGGCTCATCTACCTGGCGCAGACCACGCTCGCGGTGGCCGAGGTCGAGCGGATCGCGGCGGCGCTGCGGCGGCGGTTCCCCGCGATCAAGGCACCGAAGACGGACGACGTGTGCTACGCCACGACGAACCGGCAGGCCGCTCTGGCGGCCGTGGTGGAGGAGGCCGACGTGGTGCTCGTGATCGGCTCGGTGAACTCCTCGAACTCGAACCGGCTCGTGGAGCTGGCGCAACGGGCGGGCACGCCGGCATACCTGATCGACGGGGCGGACGAGATCGAGCGCGCTTGGATCGAGCCGGCCGGGACGGTGGCGGTGACCGCCGGAGCCTCGGCGCCGCCGGCACTGGTGGACGAAGTGGTGGGCTCGCTCGCGGTGTTCGGACCGATCGAGATCGTCGAGCGGAGCGTCGCGGAGGAGACGACGGAGTTCCTCTTGCCGACGCGGCTCAGATGAGCGCGGCCCGCCGGCGGCGAGCGCCGGTGGGCCGCCGGTCTTCGGCCGCCGCTCGATCCGTCCGGCGGAGTGCCGCCTCGATCGCACCGCCGTGCCGTCACGGCGAGCGGGCGGAACCGCGCGAGTCGCCGGTTTCCTCGCGAACGCGGACGCTTCGCCCCGTCGCGGTGCGACCGCCCTCCGGTCCCCAGAAGGCGAGAACCCCGTCACAGCGGGCCATGACATAGCGTTGATGCTTATGGAAGCCGCCATCGAGGTCACCGACCTCCAGAAAACCTATCGCGGCCGCAAGACCGGGGAAGTCCGCGCCGTCGACGGGGTGAGCTTCCGCGTCGAAACGGGCGAGTTCTTCGGCATCCTCGGCCCCAATGGGGCGGGGAAGACCACGACGATGGAGATCGTCGAAGGTCTGCGCAGACCCGACAGCGGGCAGGTGCGTCTGCTCGGCCGCTCGCCGTGGCCGCACTCGCCGGAGCTGTCTCGGCGCATGGGCGCGCAGCTGCAATCGTCCTCGTTCTTCGAGTTCTTGACCGCGCGCGAGCAGATCGAGACGTTCGCCGAGCTCTACGGGGTCGGCAGGCGGCGCGCGGCCGAGATGCTCGACAAGGTGGGGTTGAGCCACAAGGCGAGCACCCGGTGCCTGAAGCTCTCGGGCGGGCAGCAGCAACGGCTGTCGATCGCGTGCGCGATCGTCGGCGATCCCGAGCTGGTGTTCCTCGACGAGCCGACCGCGGCACTCGATCCGCAGGCACGGCGGAACCTGTGGGATCTGATGCGCTCGATCAACGCCGAGGGCCGCACCGTGGTGCTGACGACGCATTACATGGAGGAGGCCGAGGCGCTGTGCGACCGGGTGGCGATCATGGACGCGGGCAAGATCCTGGCCGTGGGCTCCCCTGCCGAGCTGATCAGCGAGCTGGACGCGCCGACGCGCATCACCGTCGCGGTCGGGCAGCTGAGCGACGAGCGGGTCGAGGAGCTCGCCGGGGGCGAGACGGTGTCGGTCGGTGAGGAGACGGTCGTGTTCGAGACGCATGAGCCGCGGCGGCTGCTGGCGGCGCTGGCCGCCGAGGGGGCGATGGAGGGCTTGGCGGTGCGCACGGCGAACCTCGAAGACGTGTTCTTGCATGTGACCGGGCGGGAGTGGCGGGCATGAGCGTGGCGACGCCGGTGCGACCGGAGGAGACCTCGACCTCGGCCTCGGGACTGCGTTCGCGCGCGTTCCTCAGCCTGGTGAAGGCGCTCGCGCTCACCTGGGTGCGGGACCGTTCGCAGGTGTTCTTCAACCTGCTGCTGCCGGGCATGTTCCTGGTGCTGCTGGTGAGCGTGTACGGCTCGGGCGAGGCGCCGACGCCGCGCGTGCTGGAGGTCGGTGACGTGCCGGTGCTCGAACGGGCCGATCCGGACGATTTCGAGTTCGACGAGGCCGCCGACCTGGACGTGGCGCTGGCGGCGCTGGCCGACGGCGATGCCGACGCCGCGATCGCCCAGGACGGCGGGGCGGTGACGGTCTATTACTCCCAGACCAATGCCACACTCGGGGAGCTCGCGCTGGGGCGACTGTCGGCGCTGGTCGACGACGCCAACGTGGCGGTCCTGTCGGAGGCGTCGCCGCAGACGCCGGTGCTGCTCTTGGAGAGCGACGCCGCCGACGACCGCTCGCTGGAACCGGTCCAGTACTTGGCGCCGGGAATCCTCGCGTGGGGCATCGCGATCTCCGGGGTGTTCGGCGCAGCGGGCACGATCGTGGACTGGAAGCGGGACAAGCTGCTCCGGCGGCTGCGGTTGACGCCGGCGTCCGCGGGGACGTTCGTGGCCGCTCGGATCACCGTGAGTCTTCTGGTGGCGCTGCTTCAGACCGCGCTGTTCCTGGCGGTGGCCGTCGCGATGGGCCTGAGGCTGTCGGCGTGGACGTGGTTCGCGGTCCCGCTGGTGCTCTTGGGCACGGCGGCGTTCCTGGCGATCGGCGTGGTGCTCGGCGGGATCGCCAAGACCGGGCCGGGCGCGGCGGGCTTGAGCAACATGGTGACGATGCCGATGGCGTTCGTCTCGGGGGCGTTCTTCGCGATCGGGAGCGCCCCGTCGTGGGTCCAGGGGCTGTCGGTCTTCTCGCCGATGCGGCATTTGAACGAGGCGCTCCAGGACGTGGTCGTCCACGGCGAGTCTCCGGTGGCGGTGCTGCCCGAAGCGGGCTTCATGGCGCTCTTCGCCGCGCTGGTGGCGCTGCTCGCCTGGAAGACCTTCAAATTCGACGAGCTCTAGGTGTGATGCCCGGGGCGGGCGGTCATCCGGCCGTGTCGATCAGCGCGTCGTAGACGGTTCGGCGGGAGACGCCGAACCGGGTCGCGACCGCTTTCATGGCGGCCTTGCGCTCTGTGCCGTCGTCGACGAGGGCGGCCACCGCGGCCGCGAGGGACTCCGGGTCGGCGTCTTCGGGGTCGGGACCGGCCCATCCCGTGACGACCAGTGTGATCTCGCCGCGTGGCGGGTCCTCCTCGGCCCCGGCGGCGAGCGCGGCGAGGCCGCCGCGCCGGACCTCCTCGTGCGTCTTCGTCAGTTCCCGGCACAGCGCCGCCTCACGCGACTTGCCGAAAGCCGAGGCCATGGCCCGGAGGGTGTCGGCGACGCGCCGTGGCGATTCGAAGAAGACCATCGTCCGCCGTTCCTCCGCCAGGGAGGCGAACAGGCGCCGCCGCTCACCGTCCTTGCGCGGCGCGAAGCCCTCGAAGCAGAAGCGGTCGCACGGCAGTCCTGAGAGCGCCAGCGCCGTCGTCACCGCGCTCGCCCCGGGGGCGGCGGTGACCGCCATCCCGGCGTCGATCGCCGCTCTGACCAGGCGGTATCCGGGGTCGGACACGGAGGGCATGCCGCCGTCGGTGATGAGGGCGACCCGCCTGCCATCGCGCAGGTGATCGATGAGCGATTCGGTCCTCCCCGCTTCATTGCCCTCGAAGTACGACGTGATCGACGCCCCCGTCGACACGCCGAGCGCATGGAGCAGGCGCTGGAGCCGCCTGGTGTCCTCGGCGGCGATGACGTCGGCGCGCGCCAGCTCTGCGGCCACCCGAGGTGAGGCATCCTCTGGGTTTCCCAGTGGCGCACCGAGAAGCACCAGAACACCGGACGATGATGTTGACACACGGTCAGTATCCACTATCGTCCCGATCGGCGGCGCGGCTCGCCGCCGACCGTGAGGCGAAGCCCTACCCCAGGGAGCATGCGGTGACATGGCGCACATGCATCCTGTGGAATCACGTTGTCGGGTACCGGACAGTGGCCTTACATACGAGCGAAGGGTAACGGATACTCGGTGTAACACCACAGGCGACATAACGCAGCTGCACGCCCTCTTGAACACAGTGGAGGCCGCCTTGTCCTTGACCTTGAGAGTGGGAGCGGGACTCGCCGTTCTCATCGTCGGTTACTTCGTCATCGGCTTCATCGCCGAGCACTGGGCCTGGTTCGCGGCAGCGGCAATTCTACTGGGGGGCACGGCACTCGCCGCCTGGGCGCTGCTGCGCAGCCGCGGTCGCCACGAGACTCACGACCGCGGGTCCACCGCCGAGCACCAGCAACTGCTGCGCAGCATCGACAAGATGAACATTCCCACGTTCGACGCGATGGCCGGCCAGCTGCTCGTCCGCCTCGACGCCAAGCGCATCAAGAAGTTCGGGCACCGACAGAACGATCTCGGGTGCAACTTCGTGGTGACGCTCAACAACGGCAAGCGCATCATCGTACGCGCCAAGAAGGACGACCACGCCATGAAGCGCCAGAACGGCACTCGGCACGTCCAGATCCTCGGCGGGGAGATCAAGGCCCGCTGGGACTGCGACGCGGGCGTGCTCATCACCAACGCCAATCTGCACTGGATGCACCACGCCGCCCGCAACGAGGCCGTGGCCGCTCAACTGGGCGTCCTCATCGTCGACCGCCACCGTCTCGCCGAGTGGATCGACAGCGGCGAGCCGCCCGCCGAACTGCGCCCGAGGCGCGCGGCACTCCAGAGCACCGCGAACCAATGACGCCCCCCGGAAGAGCCGGAACCTCGGCACGGCAGGCGCCGAGGTTCCGGCCGGCGGGCGGGCTCACCGCGAGGTCAAGGTGACCTCGACGGTGTGTTCCGATCCATCCCTCGTATAAGTGATGCCGACCTTGTCGCCGCTGGCTTTGCTCTGCACCGCCGCGACCACCTCGGAGGCGCTCGTGACCGATGTGCCGTCGATCTCGGTGATGACGTCGCCTTCCTGGAGCCCGGCCTCGTCGGCCGGTGAACCGGCCTCGACCGCGAGCACCATCGCCCCGTTGCCCTGCGTGTCGGTGACCGACACGCCCAGGTAACCCTGTTCGACCGAGCCGTGTTCGATGAGCTGCTCGATCACATGCTCGACGGTGTTCGACGGGATCGCGAACCCGAGGCCGACATTGCCCGACTCCGGCGAGAGGATCGCGGTGTTGACGCCGATCAGCTCGCCGCCGCCGTTGACGAGCGCCCCACCGGAATTGCCCATGTTGATCGCGGCGTCGGTCTGGATCAGGCCGGTCAGGGTGTGCCCGGAGGGCTGATCGCTGCGCTCTTCGCTGCCGACGGACATGGAGCGGTTGAGGGCCGAGATGATGCCGGTCGTCACGGTGCCCTCCAGGCCCAGCGGCGATCCGATGGCGACCGCGGCGTCACCGACCTGCAGGGAGTCGGAGTCGCCGAAGGCGATCGGCTGGAGGTCCTCGGCGTCGGCGACCTGGACGAGGGCGAGGTCCTGCGTGGCGTCGGTGGCGATGACCTCGGCCTCGGCGACGGTGCCGTTGAGGAAACGGACCTCCAGGGCGGAGGCGCCCGCGACGACGTGGTTATTGGTGATGACGTGGCCCTCCTCGGAGTAGACGATCCCCGAGCCTTCGGCCGATTCGGTCGCGATGGTGACCACCGAAGGGGTCACCTTGTCGACGATCTCGGTGTAGGTCATGCCCGCGCCGGCGTCCATCGACACGGACTCGACGACCGTGGTCTGACCGTTCTCGCCTGCGAGGAACCACCCGACGAGGCCGCCCGCGGCTCCGGCGAGCAGAGCCAGGGCGAGGACGGCGGCGGCGATCGCGCCGCGGCGCCGCCTCGACCGGCTCGCGCCCTGCGGCCCGTGGCCGGGCGGCGGTCCGGCCGGGCCGCCCGGCGCCCCGGCCGGGGCCGCCATGTGCGGGGCGGTGGACGGGTCGGTGTGCGGGTCGGGGCCGGGGGCCCCGCCCGGGGTCGCCCGCTCGGGGAGCGGGTCCGGGCGCTGCGGCTGAGCGTGTTCGCCGAAGGGGCGATCGTGTGCAACGGGATCGTGGAAGGCGGGGCCGTGGAGGGTGTGGTCCGGGGAGGCGTCGTCGGGCGAGCCGGAGTGCGGTTCGGACGGCGGGGTCTCCTCGGCGGGGGGCTGGGGCCGGGCTGCTTGCGGGGGTTCGGCGCGGTGTGCTCGGGCGTCCTCATCGGCGTCGGGGGACGCTTGAGGACGTTCGGGGCGCTGTTCGGGCCCGTCCTCGGAACGCGGATTGTTCTCAGCATTGCTCATGGTTGCAGCATGCCGCGCAGGGCTCTCGCTCCGCTGCGAAAACGCCTTAAAACCCTTTAATGAGCAGCGGGCTTCGCGGGCGGGGATTCGGCGGCCAGTCGCACCGTGAAGACGGTGCCCTCGCCCGGATCGGACTGGACCGAGACGGTGCCGCCGTGCGATTTGACGATCGCGGCGACGATCGCCAGCCCGAGCCCCGATCCCGGGTGGTTCGCGGCGTCGGAGCGGAAGAACCGCTCGAAGACCCGTTCGGTCGTCTCCGGGTCCATGCCGGGCCCGTCGTCGGCGACCCGCAGCAGCACATGGTCGGCGTCGCAGAGCACCTCGACGGTGATGCGGGTCCCCGGCGGGGTGTGCCGGACGGCGTTGGAGAGCAGGTTGTCGAGGACCTGGCGCATCCGGGCGCGGTCGGCGATCACCACCGTCGAGGAGTCCGGCGCCGAGGTGAACTCGAACTCGTGGTCCTCGGCGACGACGGCGTGGGCCGCGACGGTCTCGTTCCCGAGGACGGCCAGGTCGACCGGCTCGGATTCGACGGGCCGTTCCTGATCGAGCCGGGCGAGGTGGAGCAGGTCGCCGACGAGCAGCCCCATCCGCTTGGCGGCCTCCTCGATCTGCCCGATGTAGTACTGCCGGTCGTCCTCGGGCATGCCCGGATTGGTCC
>JAJYSW010000082.1 GCA_021793335.1 Actinomycetes bacterium | reverse complement strand
GCTCGTCGCCGTCGAGTTCGACGAGTGCGGCCTGGACGGCGCTGGTGGCGGTGTCGACCGCGAGGATCAGCATGCCGATGCGCTCACCGGTGCGTCGAGCTCCTTGAGGCGGTCGGCCCAGTCGCCGCCGCGGCCGTGGAGGACGAATTCGCGGGTCTCGTCGGCGGACCGTTCGATGGCGATCTCAAGGTGTGATTCGGCGAGGCGCTCGGCGAGCCCGGCACCCCATTCGACGACGGTCACGGACGTGGCCGCGTCGGTGTCGAGGTCGAGGTCGTCGAGTTCGTCGAGTCCTTCGAGCCGGTAGGCGTCGACGTGGACGAGGGGGAGGCCCGCCGGGCCGGGCCGGTGGGTGCGGGCGATGACGAAGGTGGGGCTGGTGATGCGTCCGTCGACGTCGAGGCCGGCGCCGATGCCCTGCGTCAGGGCGGTCTTGCCGGCGCCGAGGGGGCCGGTGAGGATCACGAGGTCGCCCGGGCGCAGCAGACCTGCGAGGCGCTTCCCGAACTCGTGGGTGTCTTCGGCCGTCGGCATGCTCAGCCTCACGATGTCACTCCTCTGTATGCGTATGAGTTCCGTGTTCGACCCGGTGGGAGAACGGTGTCCAGCTCCACTTCGATGGGTGCGCTCCGTCTCTGGTGCGTTTCGGCCGGGCGGGGTGCGCCCTTCCGGCCTCGGCGGTGCCGGCCGTGTCGTCCTCGTTCCTCGTCTTCCCGTCCGTCTCGGCTTCGGCAGTGTGAATCCTCACACCGACCTTGTCGATCATCTCCAACAATAGTTGTGAGATCTCACCAGGATACTCAAGCTGCGGCGAGTGGGCCGCGTCGGCCACGAGTACGAACCTGGCCCCCCGGATCGCCTCGGCGAGCCGACGCGAATGCTCCGGCGGCGTCAGCAGGTCGCTGTCGCCCACGGCGACGAGCACCGGAATATCGTTGAACTGCGGCAACACCGCCGTCTCATCGTGGTCGAGGATAGCGCGCACATACCCCACGACGCTCTGTACGGGCGTATGACGGTTCATGCGTTCGACGAGACTGACCAGTGAACTCGGCGGGTCGGCACTGGCGAACGCGGCCCGGCGCGTGACGAGCCAGCCGATATCCCCCGACAGCAGCCGGGCCCGATCGATCAGTTGCGGCGTCCAGCCCGTGATCTGCTGGAGCATCGGCAGCACGGTGCGCCGCACCCGCCGCAGCGCCCGCATCGGCTTGGTCTCGACGGTGTCCAGTCCGGCCGGGCTGGTCGACAGGAACACGACCCCTTTCACCCGCTCGGCGAAGAACTCGGAGCGACGCCGGGCGAGCGCCTGGATCGTCATGCCGCCCATCGAGTGCCCCACGAGGATGAGCGGGCCGTGCGGGACGACGGCGGCGATGATGTCGTACATGGTCTCGGCCAGGTCGTCGATCGAGTACTCGGTGCGCGGCAGCGGCCCCGAACGGCCGTGCCCGGGCTGGTCGTAGAGCACCGCGCGCACCGAGGCGCCCCTCGCTGCGGCCTCGGCGATCGCCTTGCGCTGGAAGTAGAACGTGGAATCGTCCTGAAGGTAGCCGTGGGCGAGCACCACGGTCAGGTCCGCGTCATCGGGGCCGACGGTCTCGACGTGGACCGGGACGCCGTCATGGCTGACGACGGTGCGCACCGCGCTCGTCGGAGGCAGCTCGAACAGCTCGCCGGCGTAGGGGTCGTCGGAGGCCGAGCGGGTGCGGCGGGCGATGTAGCGCGGCACGCCGACGGCGATCGCCGTGCCGGCGGCGATCCCGCCCGCGATGCCGCCCGCTATGGCGAGTCCGCGCAGTCGGCTGCGCCGCCTCATGCCGTCCCCCGGTTCCAGTAGCGCGGGACGCGGGCGCCGATCCCGGTGAGGATCTCGTTGGGGATGGTCCCGGCCCACGCCGCCCAGTCGTCGGCGTCCGGGTGGTGATCGCTCGCACCGATCAGGATGACCGGCTCGCCGGGCCTGACGGTGTTCTCGCCCAGATCGACCACGAACTGGTCCATGCAGATCCGGCCCAGGATTCGGCGGCGGCGTCCGGCCAGGTAGACCTCGGCCCGTCCCGAGGCCGCGCGCGGCACCCCGTCGGCGTAGCCGAGCGGCACCAGCGCCACGTTCGAGTCGCGTTCCAAGCGGTGGGCATGCCCGTAGGAGACGCCTGTGCCCGCCGGAAGGCGCTTGACGGTGGCGACTCGGCTGCGCAGCTCCATCACCGGTTTGAGGTCGACCGGGATCTGGGGAACCGGGTTGTAGCCGTAGAGGGCGATGCCCGGGCGCACGAGGTCGTAGTGGGTCTCGCGGTCGGCGATGAGCGCGGCCGAATTGGCCAGGTGCCGCACCGCGGGGTCGAGACCGGCGGCGGCCACGGCGGAGAGGAAACGCTCGAAGGCGGCCTTCTGTGCGGCATTGGCGGCGTGGCCGATCTCATCGGCGCAGGCCAGGTGGCTCCAGGCGCCGACGACCTCGATCGCCCCGGCGGCCTGGTGTTTCGCGGCGGCCTCGGCGAAAGCCTCCCACTCCGGTTCGGCGACGCCGCCGCGGGAGATGCCCGTGTCGCCTTTGAGGTGGACGCGGGCACTGGTGCCGGCGCGCTCGGCCGCGACGGCCACGGCGTCGAGGTTCGTGAGCGAGGAGACACCGAGTTCGGCGCCGGCTTCGATCGTCTCGGCGAGGCCGGGCTGTTCGGGCGTGTAGAGGAGCGCCATCACCGGGATCTCGGCCAGATCCGGCAGGCGTCGCAGCCGCCAGGCCTCCCGGAGCGTCGCGACGCCGAGGCTCGCGGACCCGGCCTCGACGCTGACGCGCGCGGCCGGGATCACTCCGTGGCCGTAGGCATCGGCTTTGATCATCGCCATGAGCGGCACGTCGGTGAGGGAGGCCAGCGTCTCGACGTTGTGCGCGAGACGACGCCAATCCATGCTGGCCTTCGCCATGCCCGACATATCATTGGTGATCGGCTCGGACACGACCCGATAGTTGTCAATCGCCACGCTCCAAGATTACGTCCCCGGCGGGGCGTGTCGATCCATGGCTCGCGAGCCTCGCCGAGGCGCCGACGCGAATTCGCGGGCCTCGCCGAGGACGGCGCTGCGCGGCACGCAGCCTCACCGATGAGACTTCGAACCGCGCAGCGGACGTATCAGGCCGTCTGTGGGGCCGGGCCGGTCAGGCCAGTTCGCCTCGGACGATCCGGGCGGCCTCGACCATGTTCGCCAGCGAGGGCCGCACCTCTTCGTACCTGCGGGTCTTCAGCCCGCAGTCCGGGTTGACCCAGATCCGCTTCGGGTCCACGGCCGCCACGGCGAGCCGCAGCGAGGCGGTCATCTCCTCGACCGAGGGCACCCGCGGCGAGTGGATGTCCCACACGCCGGGTCCCACCTGGTGCACGCCGCGAACCGCGTTCCCCTCGTCCCCGGTCCGGCGTTCGGCCCGGTCGAGATCGGCGAGGATCTCCATCTTCGAACGGGACGCCTCGATCGACGCCACGTCCGCGTCCAGGTCGGCGATCGCGTCGAGGACCTCCCCGAACTCCGAGTAGCACAGGTGCGTGTGCACGGCCGTCTCCGGACGCACGCCGGAGGTCGCGATGCGGAACGCGCGGGTCGCCCACGCCCGGTAGGCGTCGTGGCCCTCCCTGCGCAGCGGCAGCAGTTCGCGCAGCGCGGGCTCGTCGACCTGGATGATGCCGGTCCCGGCCGCTTCGAGATCGGCCACTTCGTCGCGCAGGGCCAGCGCCACCTGGTCGGCGGTGTCGGCCAGCGGCTGGTCGTCCCGGACGAAGGACCACGCGAGGATGGTCACCGGCCCGGTCAGCATGCCCTTGACCGGCTTGTCGGTGAGCGACTGCGCATAGGAGGTCCATTCGACGGTCATCGGCCCGGTCCGGGCGACGTCGGCGTAGAGGATCGGCGGGCGCACGCACCGCGAGCCGTAGGACTGGACCCAGCCCGCAGCGGTGGTGGCGAAACCGGTGAGCTGCTCGGCGAAGTACTGGACCATGTCGTTGCGCTCGGGTTCGCCGTGGACGAGGACGTCGATGCCGAGCTTCTCCTGCTCGGCGATGACGGCGGCGACCTCGTTCTTCATGCGCGCGTGGTAATCGGCGTCGATCATCAGGCCGCGGCGGTGGTCGGCGCGGGCCTTGCGCAGCTCGGCGGTCTGGGGGAACGAGCCGATGGTGGTCGTCGGCAGGGGCGGCAGCCCCACCTGCAAGGCGGCGCGCTCGGCATAGTCGACGCGGCGGTCGGCGTCTTCGGGCAGCGCGGCGAGGCGGGAGCGGACGGTCTCGTCGCGCCATTCGCCGGGGGCGGTCGGACGCTGGTGTCGCGGTGCGTCCGCGTCGGTGAGGCTCGTGATCTCGCGGAGCTTCTGCCGGGCGAACGCGAGGCGTTCGATCAGGGACGAGGGGAGCTCGGTCTCGGCGTCCAGATCGACCGGGACGTGGAGCAGCGAGCACGAGGAGGAGACGCCGGGCCGGTCGGTGACCCGGTGCAGCCGTTCGAGGTCGGCGGCGGCGGCGAGCAGGTCGGTGCGCCAGATGTTGCGCCCGTCGACCACTCCGGCCGAGATGAATGTTTCACGTGAAACGTCGAGCGATTCCAGAGCCGCGAGGTCTTCGCGTCCTCGGACGAGGTCGAGTGCGATGCCCTGGACACCCGATTCGAGGAGCACCGGCAGCGACTCGCCAAAGGGCCCATAGCCTCCGGTCACGAATAGTTTGGCGATGGGCGTCAGACGCCGGTAGGCCGAGCGGACCGCTTCGAGTTCGGCCTCGGTGCGGTCGGCGCACAGCGCGGGCTCGTCGAGCTGAATCCATTCGGCACCCGCCTCGACCAAAGCGGTCAGCAGGGCCTCATAGACGGCGGTGAGCTCGTCGATCTTCTCGATCGGCGCGAAGCCGTTCGCGTCGCCCTCGGCGGCGACCTCGTCGGAGGCCTTGGACAGCAGGAGGAACGATGCCGGTCCGAGCAGCACCGGGCGGGCGTTCAGGTTGCGCTCGCGGGCCTCGGCGAATTCGGTCAGCGCCTTCTCGGGCCGGGCCCGGAACACGGTCTCGGGCCCGATCTCGGGCACCAGGTAGTGGTAGTTCGTGTCGAACCACTTCGTCATTTCGAGCGGCACGGCGTCCGCGTCGCCACGTGCGGCGGCGAAATAGGTGGCCGTCTCGGTCTCGCGGCGGTGCCTGGGCGCGATCGCGTCGACCGCGACGGCGGTGTCGAGTACGTGGTCGTACAGCGAGAACACGCCGGTCGGAATGGAGTCCAGGCCCGCCGAGGCGAGGTCGTCGAGCATTTCGGAGCGGATCGCGGCCGCGGCCGCGTCCAGTTCGGCGGTGTCGAGCCGGCCGGACCAGTGCGCCTCGACGGCGCGTTTGAGCTCCCGGTTCGCGCCGATGCGCGGATAGCCGAGGACCGTGGCGTGCACGGGCTTCTTCGAATCGTTCATGTGTCAGTTCCCTCGAACGTGCGACAGCGTGGACCGCGCGCCGTTGCGCGGTACGCCGGCAGGTATTCGGGCTCGCGGGCGTTCGGCCGGCGCGCGGTTCGCGCCTTCGCCGAGATCGGGCCCTCGCCCGATGCCTACCGGCCATCGCTTCCCAGGCTGAAATCCTATATCCCTATAGGATATGGCCAAGTGCTATTGACGGCTTTCGTTCCTGCTCACCGCTGCGGGGCAGCCCTGGATTCGCACCAGATTCCCTCTTGGCCGGGGCGGCAGGCGGCCGTCCCGGAACCGGCGTCGACTTCGATGGTACGGGCGTCGGTGCCGTGCGGCTCACTTCGACCGACGCGAATGTGGGTGTGCGCCACGGTTCCCAGTGACCGGGATCGGTATCGTCACGGATCTGGCCGCGTCAACAGGGAGGCACCCATGAGCGATCGACCCGTCGCCGTCGTCACCGGAGCCAGCAGCGGCATCGGCGCCGCCTCGGCCGCGGCCCTGTCCCGAGCGGGATTCGACGTGGTGCTCGGTGCCCGGCGGCCGGACCGCCTCGCCGAAGCGGCCGCCGAATGCGGCGGGACGCCCCTGCCGCTCGACGTCACCGACGACGCCTCCGTGGCCGCATTCGCCGCCCAGATCGACCGCTGCGACCTGCTCGTCAACAACGCGGGCGGCGCGTTCGGCCTCGACTCGGTGGCCGAAGCCGACCTGGACGACTGGCAGCGCATGTACGACGTCAACGTCCTCGGCACGGTCCGTGTCACCAAGGCGCTGCTGCCGCGCCTCATCGCCTCCGGCGACGGGCAGGTCATCACGATCGGCTCGATCGCGGCCCGAGAAGCGTATAAGGGCGGCGCCGGTTACAACGCCGCGAAGCACGCCGAGGCCGCACTCACGCGCGTGCTGCGGCTGGAGCTGCTCGGACAGCCGGTGCGCGTCTGCGAGATCGACCCCGGCATGGTCGAGACCGAGTTCAGCCTCGTCCGCTTCGACGGCGACCGCGAACGCGCCGACGCCGTCTACCGCGGCATGACGCCGCTGACCGCCGCCGACGTCGCCGAATCCGTCGCCTGGGTGGCGACGCGGCCCTCGCACGTCAACGTCGACCAGCTCCTGCTCATGCCGCGCGATCAGGCCGCCGCCCAGATCGTCCACCGCGCCGAGGACTGACCCCGCTCGCCGCTCCCGCCGCCTCACTCCGCGAGCGTGAACTCCGGTGAGCGCCACCGTTCCCAATGCCCCGGTTCCTCCTCGTCGCCGAGGGCCTTGAGCACGCGGATCTCCACCCGCCACCGACCGGCCTCCAACACGCCCGGCACCGCCTCGGCGAACCGGGCCATGTCCACCGCGAACGTGTCGTCGGGCCCCGGCGAGCGCCCCGGGAAATCCTCACGATGCCACCGGAAGACCTCGCCGCTGTCGACGTGCTCGACGTCCACCTCCATCGCGGACGGAGCGTGCCCCAAGTAGACCAGTACTGACGGCAGCGGCCCCTCGGCGATGCCGAAGACCTCGCCGTCCTCCACGTCGCGGTAGTCGATCTCCCCGGTCTCCGGGTCCTCGGCGATCGCGACGCCCAGCTTCGGGTACTCGGGGTGGTCCAGGATCGGAATGTCGAGGTAGTCCCCGAAATAACCGGCGTACGCGGACGTCAGCGGCACGCCGCCGCCCTCGGGTTCGGCGACGACGAACCCGCCGAAGACGCTCCCCTCGGGCAGATCGGCGCTCGGAACGACGGTCACGGTCACCGTCGCGGTCTCACCGCGCCGCAGCTCCACGATCTCGGGCTCGAACCGCACCTGCGACGCGGTGATGTCGAAACCGGTGTCGCGGATGTCGCCGGTCGTGGCGATCGCCATCCGGTGCCGCAGCCGGTAGGTCTCGTACGCCCACAGGCCCCGGCTCGCCTCCGAGGTCAATTCGAGTTCGAATTTGCGCGGACCGGTGCCGTCGCCGACGCCGACGCCGCTGGGGGACAGCGCCCCCTCGGCGCCGAGCGCGGCCATCACGTCGATCACCCCGGTGCCCTGCCGGTGCGCCGCCTCCAGGTGCCCCAGACCCGGGTGCTCACCCCAAGGGACGGGATTCGCCGTATTGGCCAATCGCGTCCGCACGGCCCCCGGTTCGAGGCCGGGCTCGGCCTCCAACAACAGCGCGGCGGCACCGGCCACATGCGGCGAGGACATCGAGGTGCCCGACAGCGACGTGTACGAGCCGTCGTCGACCGGGAAGGTCGACCACACGCCGCCGCCGGGAGCCGACACGTCGGGTTTGAAGGTCAGATCCGGTGCGGGGCCATAAGAGCTGAATTCCGAGGCGAGCCCGCCGCGAGGCAGGTCGACCATGACGGTGCCGTCGTCGAACTCCAGCCGCGGCTCGGCCCCGTCCTCGATCAGGGCCCGCAGCTCCTCGCCGTCGGCCTTGGTCGTGCCCACCAGCGGCACGCCGAGATCCTCGACGCCCCCGCCGGTGAAGTACCCGGACCGGTCGTTATAGATGACGACGGCGGTCGCGCCCTCGTCCACGGCCCGCTCGTATTTCTCCTTGAACGTGCAGGTGCCGCGCTCGATCAGCGCGGCCCTGCCCGTGACGTCGTGCTCGGAGGCGTCCTCGGCGCAGGCCCGCCCGAACCACACGAGCGGGTCGGTGACCGTGCCCGTCTCGGGTTCGGGCACCGACTTGACGGGCTTGTACCCGACGCCTCGGCCGAGGGCCTCGACGTAGGCGGCGCTCAGGCGCTCGGCGGGGTTGTCGGTGGAGGCGACGCCGATGACATCGGCGCCGATGCCCGGCGCGGCGGCCCCGTAGACGCCGTCGGCGCCGGTGTTGCCGATGGAAGCGACGACCACGACGCCTTCGTCGATGAGCGTGCCGGCGGCCTCGGCGGTCGGATAGCCGGGCCATTGGAATGCCTGGCCCAGTGAGAGGTTGACGATGTCCATGCCGTCGAGGAGGGCGGCCTCCATGGCCTGCATGACGACTTCGGCGCTGGTGCTGCCCTCGCAGCCGAAGACCTTATAAGCACCGAACTCGACGCCGGGCGCGACGCCGGTGACCTCCCCGTCCGCGCCGACGATCCCCGCGACGTGCGTGCCGTGACCGGTGCAGTCGCTCGGGTCGTCGTCGGGGAGGGGGACGGAGTGCTCGGGTTCGTCGGCGTTGTAGCCGTCACCGACGAAATCGGCGCCGGTGACGACGCGGCAGCCTTCGCCGAAGCAGCCGCCGAGGTCGGGATGGGTGTAATCGATACCGGTGTCGATGACGCCGACCTTGACGCCGCTGCCGTCGAGGCCCATCTCGTGCGCGGCGGCGGCGCCGGTGGTCGCCGTGGCGAGCGCGAGCTCGGTGTGCCGTTCGGGCAAGTCGGGGACGGAGAGCTCGACATCGGCCCAGAGCCGTTCGACCGCGTCGAGTTCGGTGAGTCCGCGGGCGGTGGCCACGTCGGTCTCGATGGAGACGCCGTTCCACACCCGTGCGAAGTCGTGACGGAGATTCACGTCCAGGTCCCTGGTGGCGCGTTCGAAGGTCGAAGCCGAGACGCCGGGTTCGAGTTCGACGAGCCAGACGCCCCGCGGCGTCTCGGCTGCGGGCGCTTGCGATGCCGCAGGCAGGGGGATGAGCAGCGGCAGCATCGCGGCGGCGAGTGCCAGAGTGCGGTGGCCCGGCATCGAAGGTCCTCTCGGTTCGGTGACAGGACTCCGATCGTCGGCCATGCGGGGACGCGAGTGTCGGATGCGGTCCGCGTGTCGTTCTCGGACAGGCGCTAAAACAGCTGCGCGAGGCCGAATCCGGCGAGGCCCGCGGCGAGCCCGCCGACGAGGTTCGCGGCGATGTTCGCGAGCGCGTGGTGTCCGCGCCCGTCCTCGATGAGCAGCAGCGTCTCGTAGGAGAACGTGGAGAACGTGGTCAGTGCCCCGCAGAAGCCGACCGCGAGCAGCGCGTTCCAGCCGGGGCCGGCGACGGCGACGGCGATGAAGACGGCCAGTCCCGACCCGGCGACGTTGACCACGAGGGTGCCCCACGGCAGGCGGCGGCCCGCGCAGCGGACGAGGGCCTGGTCGGTCAGGAAACGCAGGGGCGCGCCTACGGCCGCGCCTGCGGCCACGAGCAGCAGCGTCATTCGGGCGCCTTTCCTGCACGGCGGCGCACCAGGAGTCGGCGCGTGGCGTACATGCCGAGCGCGGCGGCCAGGAGCGCGGCGGCCATGGTGGCGAACGCGAACACGAGGGCGAGGAGCGCGGCCCCGGCGTTCGCGGCCCGGCCGATGCCGACGATATAGGTCGAGAAGGTGGTGAAGCCGCCGAGCACGCCGATGCCGAGGAAGGGCCGCAGGCGTTCCCCGCGGGGCGCGACCTCGGTGATGGTGACCATGAAGATGCCGATGAGGAGACTGCCGACGAGATTGGTGAGGAACGTCGCGGTGTCGAATGAGCCCGCTTCATGCGGTAGGGCGACGGCGAGGCCGTGGCGGGCGAGCGCGCCGATCGCACCGCCGAATGCGACGGAGGCCAATGTGGAGACCGGCGCTGCACGCAGCACCGGGTTCAAGCGGTGGTCCTCGCCTTGGGGCACCGGGTTCCGTGGCACCGTTCAAACCTAGCGCCCGTCCCGCCCGGCGGGCACTGGGCCGCACGGTCGGTTCCGCGGTCGCCGGGCCCGCGGACCGGTGCCCGCGGCTCGCCCGCCGGTCAGACGTCCCTGAGGAAGTAATCCGTGGCCTGGGGCGTGAAGAGCAGCGCGACGGCCAGGACCGAGGCCGCGACGACCAGCCCTTGCGCGAACAGCTCGGTCCAGGCGAACCACGTGGGGATCGCCTCGCGGATGTAGTCGATGTAGAGCTCGTCGGCATCGTCCGAGACCGCGATCATGAAGTCCAAGATCAGTGCGGCGACGCCGATCACGATGACCGCGAAGACCGACCCGGTGATCGTGAAACGGCGGGCCTCGTCCTCGCCTCTGCCGAGGCGCCGGGCGGCGGAGGCGTAGCACCACGCGAAGAGCGCATAGGACAGGGCCGTGAGCATGTGGATGACGATCAAGCACAGCAGGAGGAGCCCTTGCTCGTTGGGGACCGAGCCGTCCGGGACGAGCGGCACGGCCACCCGCGCCGCGTCGGCGGACCGCCAGAAATCTCCGGTGAGCGCGAACTTGGCGATCGACGTGAACAAAAGCGCCGCCACGAGGAACCACAGAATGTAGCTCGCAGCCGCCACTGATCTGGGCCGATTCATGCTGTCCCGTTCCTGGTTCGAGAGGTTCGTCATCACGTTCTCCGGTTTCCGATCTATAGATACATTCATCATATGAAGTGATGACACTGGGCGACGTTCCGGTAACGTGCCACCTGGGCCGGATTGCATGCCCCAGAGGGCGAAACAGCATGTAAAGCCTGCCGAAGCCCCTTCCTTGCAGATATTCGACCCCGCCATGTCGCCGAGACCGCACTACAGGTAGCCGGTGTGATCACCATCCGTCCGCTTGAGCGCGCAGCGCGGAACGCTCCAGCCCGGCCCGTGCCGCGGCGACCGCACAGGCGGCACATGGACGCCGATCAGAACGAGCATCGTCTCGAACACGACCGCGGCCCGCCCGATCGGCCGGGCGGCACAGTAGGAGCCGCCCGGCCGACCGGGCCCTTGAAGACACCGGACCCGATGCGAACCTCAGACCGGTCGCACGCCCTCGCGGCTCATGGACTCGGCGTTTCTCGCCCGTCCGCGTGCGCCCGCCGTTCGAGCATGTCCGCAAGCGCCGCCGCAGTGCGAGCCACGGCCCGGTCATCGTCACGGGCCAGCCGCCGGAGCACGTCCAACGCGATATCGCTCGGCATCTCGGCGGCGGCCTGGACCAGCCGCATCCGCGCCGCGGTGTCCCCGGCGGACGCGCTGAGCGCGTCGACCAGCGCGCCCCTGATCCGGCCGGCGCTCCCCGACTCCCGCGCCATCTCCCCCAAGGTTTCGGACGCCTCGACGTCGCTCACGCCCTCGACCACCATGCCGAGGAGCGCCGGCACCGTTGCGAGGACCCCGCGCGACCCCAGTGCCAGAGCCGCATGCCCGCGGACCGTCATGTCCGCGTCTTCGAGCGCGTCCGCGAGCGCCGCGGCCGCCTCGTCACCGGGGATCTCGGCGAGCGCCACTACCGCGCGCCGCCGGACCTCGACATGCTCCGAGCCCAGACCGGGCGCCAGACTCGCCACGATGTCGTGGCCCGCCCGTGCGAGCGCCCACCGCAGCGCCCCGGCGACGTTCGGGTCGGACTCGCTCAGGATCGCCTCGGCCAGCAACCGGGCGGGAGCCTCGGCCGTCGGGGCCAGGACGGCCTGCTGCCGCCGTGCGGCACTCGGCGAACCGAGCCCGCGCAGGAGCTCGACGATGCGTAGGACGTCCTCCCAGCCCGACGGCGCCGACGCGTCGACCGCGCGAAGCCGCTCCAACAGCTCCTGCTCTCGACTCAACCGCTGCTCGCTCTCGGCGATGAGCTCGCCGATGAGCGTGGACGGTGCGAAGCCGGGGTCTTCCAGCACGCGCCCGATCTGACGCAGCGACAGGCCCAGGGTCCGCAGGCTCTCCACGTGGAAGATCCGCCGGATGTCCTCGTCGGCGTATTCGCGGTAACCGCTCCCGGTGCGGCCGCTCGGCCGCACCAGCCCGAGGGCGTCATAGTGTCTGAGCATCCTGGTGCTCACGCCCGAACGGCGAGCGACCTCACCGATCAGCACGCTGCTCCGCCTCCGGTCCTCCCCCGAGCGCGACGAAGCGCTTCGCCTCGTCAACGGCGAGATCGAATCCGGCGTCCGGATCGTGCAGAAGCCGCTCGGTGGCGTTCGCATGCGCCCGGACGTCCGGCTCCTCGCTCGTAGCCGCCGCCCGAAGGACCGGCTCGACCGCTTCCTCCCCGAGCGCGACCAGGGCGCGGCTGAGACTGAGCCGCGTCTCCCGGTCGCCCCGGCCGAGCAGCGCGGCCAGTTCCTCGGCCAAGCCCTGTTCCCGCCCCTCGGGCACGAGGGCGACGGCCGCACGCCATGCGCTCCGGGCGACCTCCTCGTCGCGGTCGCGCAGCAGGGACCGCGTGATCGCGGGCCACGCGGCCTCGTCCCCGATCTTGGACAGCGTGTGCAATGCCTGACTCCGGGCCTGAGCGCGCTCGGAACGCAGCTCCGTGAGGAGCCTGGGGACGGTGAGCGCCGCCGGGAGACGGGTCAACGCCCATGTGAGCATGTCGCGCACGAAGAAATCGGATTCGACCGCGCACCGCGCCACGAGGTCCTCGACCAGCTCGGGGTCGGGATGGGTGCCCGCCGCGAGAGCGGCCTGGAGCCGCGTCGACGAATCGTCGGCGGCCAGAGCGCCGATCAGGCGCGGGTC
>JAJYSW010000081.1 GCA_021793335.1 Actinomycetes bacterium | reverse complement strand
GAACTGCTCCGCAGGGCCGACGTCGTCGTCTCCGACCGGCTCGCCCCCCAATCGCTCCTCGACATGCTCGCCGACGATGTCGAGATCGTCGACGCGGCCAAACTGCCCTACGGCCGCCACACCACGCAAGAGCAGATCAACGCGGTCATGGTCGAACGCGCCCTCGCCGGCAGGTTCGTCGTGCGCCTCAAAGGCGGCGACGGGTTCGTCTTCGGCCGCGGCGCCGAAGAGCTTGACGCCTGCCTCGACGCCGGGGTGCCCGTCGAGGTCGTCCCCGGCGTGTCCTCCTCGATCGCCGGGCCCGCCGCCGCGGGCATCAGCGTCACCGAACGCGGCGTCGTCCACGATTTCACCGTCGTCACCGGGCACGTGCCGCCCGAAGACCCCCAGAGCCGCGTCAACTGGGAGGCCCTGTCCCGCTCCAACGGCACCCTCGTGATGCTCATGGCCGTCAAGAACCGCGCCGCGATCGCCGAGGCGCTCCTCGCGGGCGGACGCGACCCGGACAGCCCGGTCCGCATCGTCGAGAACGCCACGACAAGACACCAGACCGTGCGCGCCTGCACGCTCGCCTCACTGGGCGAGACCGAGGCGAGGCACCCGGCCGTGATCGTCATCGGAGCGGTCGCCGGACGCCGCCGCGAACTGTAGCCCCACAGTTGACCGGTGCCGCCGTAAAGCCGGGCGGCACCATGCGCGGCACCCCTGGTGCAGCGTTGCGCGGCGCCGATATCACTGGGTGCGAAGAAGGCCGCCTAGCCGTGCAGTCGCTCAGCGAGAACTCCGCAACGACAGCGGGACCACTCTCTACGCCGCAGAGCAGGGCGCAGCGTTCACCGTGACCAGGAACGGCACACCGATCGCCCGCCCGATCCCTGCCCCACCCTGCTCGCCCCTGAACCGCCGCTGGAGACTTGCCCGCTCTGAAGCGGCCGAGCGGGGCTACACCCGTCAGACGGGACTCATTTCGGACGACCCGAGTGCGATACCTTCTTGTGACATTGGCACCCTGGTACAGGTTGCCCGGGCCAATTAGGCTCGGCTCCGTGTGTTGCATCTCCGGAACTCTGCGAACCCGTCCGGAGCCGATCCCTCCCCAGCGCGCAAGCGCCCTGACCATAGCTGATCCCACAGAGGAACCGCCTCAATGACCACTCTCAACTCCGATGCCCGCCGACTGAACGTCAAGGGCCTCCTCATCGCGGTTGGACTCCCGGTGGTGCTCGTCGGCGCACTGGTCGCCACACTCCTGGGCACCGGTGCCTTCAGCCGCGAGAACCAAGGCGAAGACGCGAGCCTGTGGCTCTGGACCACCCCCGCCGGAGAGATCGCACGCGTCAACGGGCTCACCGCCGCCACCGACGCACGCTTCGAAATCGAGGACGCCGCCGGCAACGCCGTCCAAATCGAGCAGACCGACACCCACCTGATGCTGCGGAACATCGCCACCGGCCAGGTCAGCGCCATCGACCTCGCGACCCTCGCGCTCACCGGCTCGGCCGAGACCGTCCCCGGCGAAGGCGTCCGCGTCGCCCTCCACGACGACGGCGCGTTCATCGTCGACCAGACGCAAGGGCTGATCAGCCAGGTCGACCCCACCACGCTCGAACCGGTCGGCACGACCCTCGCCTTCCCCGCGGGCCTCACCGGCGGCGCCTTCGACTCCGGCGGCAAACTCTGGGTCGGCGTCCCCCGTGAGGGCACCATCGTGCAGATCGAACCGCGCGACACCGGAGCCGAGACCATCGCCACGAAGGCCATCGCCGAGCCGCGCCAGGACCTCGCGCTGACCGTCCTCGGCGACGGCGTGGCCGTCCTCAACTCCACCGCGCAGAAGATGACGACGCTGCGCACCGACGGCAGCATGCACGAGACCGACATCGAACTGCTCGGCCCGACCGCGACCGCCGACACCAGCCCCGGCACCATCGCGGCCGTGACCGTCACCGACCCGCCCTCGGTCATCACCGTCAACGACGATGAATCCCGACGCTTCGACATCGCCGCCGGACCCTCGCAGCTGCTCGGCGCCTCGGTCGAATTCCATCAGCGTGTCTACGTCCCCGACGGCGCGGCCGGGATCGTGTGGGTCCACGACCTGGACGGTAAAGAGATCGACCAGATCGAGATCGACTCCGGCGGCGGCCCGATCGAGCTGTACCACACCGGCGAGACCCTGTTCGCCAACGCCGTGAACACCAACAGCGCCGTGGTCGTCTCCTCCGACGGCAACGCCCGCCTCGCCGAAAAGGATCGCGACGACATCCTCGGCGGCAACGCCCCGCCAGAAGACGAGGACGATGACGACTCCGGCGACGAAGGCGAGGACGGCGACGACGGCCGGGGCGGCCAAGAAGAGGGCCCGCCCGGCGCGGTCACCAACCTGGCCGGCACCGTCGGCGACGGCCTGATCAACCTCTCGTGGGACGCCGCCCCGAACAACGGCTCGGCGCTCACCAAGTACGTCATCGAAGGCGCAGGAGAGCGCTGGGAGATCGCCCCGGGCCAGCGCGTCCTGGAGATCGACGGGCTCGAGAACGGCCAGGCGTACACCTTCACCGTGACCGCCCATAATGCGCACGGAGCGGGCGACACGGCCACTTCGCCGTCCATCACCCCCTCGGCCGAGGTCCCCGGCACGCCCGAAGGCGTCGAGGCGGTGGCCAATCCCGACGGCACGGTGTCGGTCACCTGGGACGAGGCCGATGGCCAAGGCAACGACATCACCGGATACCAGGTCGAGGCCGTGACCGGCGAAGGCGAACGCCGTGTGGTCGGCCAGGCCGACGGCACCACGTTCACGGTGGCCGAAGACGTGCTGTCCTACAACAACGTTCAGTACGCCTTCTCGGTGACGGCGCTCGCCGGTTCCTCGGCCTCGGCTCCCTCGGAGCTGTCGAACTCGGTGGCGCCCTTCAAGGCGCCCGAGGCCCCGACCGACCTGCTGGCCCAGACCAACCCGAATTCGGCCGGCACCATCGACGTCACCTGGAGCCAGCCGGTCAACAACGGCCGCACGATCGAGAAGTACATCGTGCGGGCCGGGGACAAGACCGAAGAGGTCTCGGGCCGCACCGATGTGAGCGTCGATGGCTTCGCCGATGGCGCGACAGTCACGGTGAGCGTCACTGCGGTCAACGAGGCCGGTGAGTCGGAACTGGCCACGACCACCTCGAACACGATGGTCGCGCCGCAGATCCAGATCATCGACACTTCCAGCACCACCAGTCGCATGACCATTGAATTCACATTTGATGACGGCGGCGGAAACGCCACCTGTGAGCTTTGGCGTTGGGAAAAAACCTCTCCGGAGCGGACCGAGCCGTGCGACGGCTCCATCGAATCGGTACAGCACTATGCCTCCACCGAGCACACACTTCAATTGAAGATCACCAACCCGGTGGGGACGGCCGAAAGTGAAACGGTGGCAGTCCGAACCAAGGACATTTCCGGCAGCGTCTACTGGGAGTGCCCGAACGACCTGCTCTACTGTGCCGAGAACAACCAGAACGGCATCGGTGTCCACGACAACACCCAGCAGACCGGTCTAGTGGGCTACACGGACACGGGAAACACACATACCGCCAAGTGCTGGACCACCGGTAAGGAGATCACTCCCAGAGGCGACAGCGAACAGCTCGTCGGTGGTGGGACCCGCGCCCATGACTACCACCCAGGCAAGAACGCCACTGACATATGGATCCGGATCAACTACTCCAGCAGCAGCTCCACGAGTTACATTCCGTTCGCCTGGTTCAACATCGACGGCGCCGGTAAAAACTCGACGGGGGATCTGCTGCGCTGCTAGCAGGAGCGACGATGGACACTGAGCAGACCCACCCGCTGAAGGTGCCGCGCGCCGTGCAGCAGCCGGTCACGCTCAACGCAGGGCAGGCCGAGGCGTTCGCCGCGACGTTCGAACGCCTCGCCGCCGCGGTGGACACGGTCGTGCTCGGCAAACCCGAAGTGGTGCGCCTGGCGCTGACGGCCATGTTCGCCGAAGGCCACATCCTCCTGGAGGACGTGCCCGGCACCGGGAAGACGACACTGGCCCGCGCGATCGCCTCGGCGGTCTCGGGCCAGTGGCGCCGCATCCAGTTCACCCCGGACCTCCTGCCCTCCGACGTCTCCGGCGTCACGATCTTCAACCAGGCATCGGGCGGATTCGAGTTCCACCCCGGGCCGGTGTTCGCCAACATCGTCATCGCCGACGAGATCAACCGGGCCAGCCCGAAGACCCAGTCGGCGCTGCTCGAAGTCATGGAAGAAGGCCGCGTGACCGTGGACGGGCAACCGCACCCGGTCCCCGCTCCGTTCGTCGTCGTGGCCACCCAGAACCCCGTCGAGATGGACGGCACCTACCGGCTGCCCGAAGCACAGCTCGACCGGTTCCTGGTGAAGCTCTCGGTCGGCTACCCGGTGGAGGCCGCCGAGATCGAGGTGCTGCGCGGCACGCACCAGCGCTCCCCGGAGAACATCCCGGCCGTCATCGACACCGACACCGTGGCGCAGATGGCCGAACTCGCCAAGCACGTCTACATCGCCGAACCGCTCTACGCCTACCTCGTGCAACTGGCGAACGCCAGCCGCGCGCACCCGAAGGTCGCGGTCGGGGTCAGCCCGCGCGGGCTCATCGCGCTGACCCGGGCCGCCGCGGTGTTCGCACTCGCCCAAGGCCGCACCTACATCATCCCCGAGGACGTCAAGGCCCTGGCCGAACCGGTGTTCGCCCACCGCATCCAATTGGCTCCGGACGCGGCCATGCACGGAGCCACCGGCGCGGGGATCGTGGCCGAGGTGTTCGAGTCCGTCCCCGTCCCGCTGCCCGCCTCGGCGGCATGAGAAGACCGGCGTTCCTCCGAGCGCCCACGGCGAAGCCCGCGAGCCGAGGGCCGGCGCTGCCGGTGACCGCCCGAGGCGTGGGCTTGGCCGCCGCAGCCGTGACGCTGCTGTTCGCCGGCCTGCGATGGAGCCATCCCGAACTCGCCGCGATCGGGGCGGCGGCCGCGCTCGCCTGCATCGCCGCGGCGGCCGTCATCGCCGCCAGACCGAGCCTCGACGTCGAGCGGAGCATCGCGCCCGACCGCGTCTCGGTCGGTGACCGGTCCACCGTCACGCTCCAAGTGCGCAACACCGGACGTTTCAGGGCCGTCAACGCCCGCGCCGTCGACGCCTACGGCGGTCCGACGCACGCGACCAGGAGAGTAGCGGTCCCGCTGGCGCGCCTGCGGCCCGGTAAGACCGCGAACGCGACCTACACGATCACCGCCGAACGGCGCGGCATCGTCGACGCCGGCCCGCTCGACATCGGCAAGCGCGACCTCCTCGGCCTCGCGGCCACCGCCGGATCGTTCGGGAGCACCGCCCGGCTGTGGGTCCACCCCCGGCTGTGGACCCTCGGGCGCACCCCCGAAGGGCTGGCCCGGTCCCTGGAAGGCACGGCCGACAAGGTCGAGCAGGGCTCGCTGACGTTCCACTCTCTGCGCGAATACGTGATCGGCGACGAGCTGCGCCATGTCCACTGGCGGACTTCGGCGCGCATCGGCCAACTCATGGTCAAAGAGCACGTCGACACCTCGCTGCCCACCGTCGTCATCGCCCTCGACGACCGGCCCGAAGCCTGGCCGACGGACGCGCCGACGACCTCCGAGGCCTTCGAGGCCGCCTGCGAGGCCGCCTATTCGATCCTGACCGCCTGCTTCCGCGCCGAATACCATGCTGCGCTCGTCCCGGCCTCCGGCGGCACCGTCTCGGGTGCCGGGCGCGACGCCTACGGCGACCTGCTCGCCGAACTCGCCTGCGACGCGACCGAATCGCTCGACGCCTACATCGCCCGACTCACCGCCGGCCGCTTCGGCGACACGCTCGTGTGGATCACCGGCGTCGAGCCGCCCACCGCCCGTCTCGCGGCCCTCAAACGCGCCTACCCGGTGGTCATCGCCGTCCACCTCGCCGCCGACCTGGCCGCCTCCGCCGCACTCGTCGGCGGTCTGCCGTCCCTCAAAGCCGCCGACGGCGAGCAGTTCGCCGCGGCCTGGAACGGCGGAGGCACATCGCTGTGAGATTGAGCCGCTACCGTTTCCGTGTCGCCGCCGTCGCCGTGTGCCTGACGGCCCTATGCGCCCTCGCCGGGGCCGTCGCGGCCCGCGTCTACCACGGCACGGTCCTCACCGTTCTGGTCACCGGCGCGGCCCTGGCCGCCTTCGCCATCGGTTTCCTGCTGCGCAATAAGCCGTCCTGGCTCTCGGCCGCCGTCTCGTTCGGGGGCCTGGCCGCCTACCTCCTCGTCTCGTTCGTCCTCACCGACGACGGGGCCGAGCCCTTCCTGCAGACGATCCTCGACGCGCTCGTCAACGCCGTCCCGCGCACCCTCACCGCGCTCATCCCCGTCGAGCCCGCGCCCGACACCGTCGGCGTCCCCGTCTTCCTCACCTGGCTGGCCGCCGGACTCGCCTGCGAGTTCGCGGTCCGCTACGGCCGCACCCTCTTGGGGTGCCTGCCGCCGACGCTGCTGTACGCCGCCGGGCTCTACCTCGTCGGCCCCAACGCCGGGCCCGCCGTCACCGTCACCGTCGTCTACTGCCTCATCGCCGGGGCCGCCCTGGCCGTGACGTCCGCACCGCCGAGCAGGCGCCCCGACCGTGACGCCCACGTCGACGGCGGCGCACCCGGGCGCCGTGCGACCCTGCTCGGCTCGGTCGTCGGAGCCGCCGTCCTCCTCGTGGCCGTCGCCGCGCTCGCGCCCATGGCGACGCGATTGGTCACCACGAGCCCCGGCGACCCCCGGGAACTGGTCGAGCCGCCGCAGCTGACCGACATCGATCTCAACCCGCTGGTCCGCGTCCCCGAATGGGCCAAGAACCCCGAGCAAGAGCTGTTCCACGCCGTGCTCGACGGCGAGGCCACGATGCGCCTGGCCGTCCTGACCGAGTACGACGGCGTCACCTGGCAGGCCGGCGGCGATTTCCGCACCGCCGGTTCGGTTCTGCCCGGCTCCGGCGACGGCGGTTTCTCCGCCGAGGTCGAGATCATCGAACTGGGCGGCAAACTCGTGCCGGCCGTCGCCGACCCGGCCACCGTCACCGATCTGCCGATCGCGGTGAACCTTGCCACGCGGTGCCTCCTCACGCCGGACGGGCTGGCGACCGGCGACCGCTACACCGTCGGATCCGACCCGCTCGTCGTCGACCCGGCGAGCGCCGTCGACGCCCGAGTGGACCTTTCCGATGCCGTCAGCGTGGCCGTCCCGCCCGGCGCGCCCGAGTTCATGACGACCATCGCCGAATACATCACCGCCACCTACGACACCCCGTACGAGCGCGCCCAGGGCCTTGCCGTTTTCCTGTCCGAGCACTACGCCTTCGACTCCGAGGCGCCTTCGGGGCACGACTATCCGACGCTCGGGTTCTTCCTCGAAGCCTCCGTCGAGGCCGGGGGCCAGCGAGGCACCAGCGAGCAGTTCGCCGCCGCGTACGCGATCCTGGCCCGCCTGGTCGGTCTGCCGAGCCGTGTCGTGGTCGGTTTCGACGTGCCCGGAGGGGCCTCCACTGTCACCGCGGCCCAGGGCCTGGCCTGGCCCGAGGTCGCCTTCGACGGTGTCGGCTGGGTGCCGTTCGATCCGATGCCCGCCGACGGGGCTATGCCGATCCCGCCGCAGGAGACCCTCGAAGAGCTCGAAGACGAGCCCAGTGAAGAACCCGAGGAGTCCGCCGGCGCCGGTGAGGCCGAAGACTACAACGATCCGGCGTTGGAGGACGACGGCGGTGATTTCGACGCCGAGGCCGCTGCGGACGCCGAGCGTGTCCCGGCGTGGCTGTGGTGGGCGCTCGGCGCGTTCGCCGTCGTCTGCGTCCCGCTGCTGCTCAAGGCGCGCAGGCGATGGCGGCAGCGGCGTCGGCTTCGGGGCGGGACGCCCGCCGAGCGGGTGGCCGGAGCGTGGTCCGAGGTGCTCGATGCCGCCGCCCGTGCGGGCGTGAGGATCGGCCCGCACGCCACCGCCGAAGAGGCCGCCGCCCGAATGGCGTCGCTCGACGCGGGCATCGAGGGGATGCCGGGTTTGGTGAACCGGGCGGCGTTCGCCCCCGGTTCGGTGGAAGAGCCCGATGCCGAAGCGGCCGTGCGGATCGCGCACGGTTTCGTACGCGCCTCCAGAGCGCGTGTCAGAGGATGGAAGCGTGTTCTGACATAGCTTGTACCTATTGGCGACCGTAATGTGAACGGTCAATCACGGAGCGGACGGGCCGGTATCTGCGGGTGTTGTTGACCTGGCACACTGTGACGTATGGAGAACCCCTTCTTCTCTGTCCGGTTCCGCGGATATGACCGAGTCCAAGTCGATCGAGCCGTCGCGCGCGTGCGCCAGGCGATGGACACCGGAGCGCCCCCGCATCCCGACTCGCTGACCGATCTCGGTTTCCAAATGACCATGCGCGGCTACGACACTGGGGAAGTCGACGACTACTTCGAGGAGGTCGCACGTTCGCTTCGCAGTGGATAGGCTGGTGACGTGACCGCTCAGGACCCATACCAGCCCTACGCGCAGCCGCCGACCTCCGGGCCGACGATGCCGTCGAATCAGAGCTGGACACAGCCGACCCACCCCCACAGCGGACACCCGTACCACGCGCAGCCCGGATTCGGGCCCCACGGCATGCACGGCTATCAGATGCACCCGGTCCAGTGGCCGCCCATGGCGGTGCCGGCGCCGGCCATGGTCGACGGGTTCTATCTGCTGCAACCACGGCTCAAGCCGATCCCGTCCGGCCCGGCCATCGGTTCACTGGTGGCGGGCATCGGCGGGATTCTCGGCGCGCTGCCGGGACTGTTGTTCGGCGCGTTCAGTCCTTGGACGGGCCTGACGTTCTTCCTGATGGCGGCGCTGCTCGGCGTCGGCTCGCTGATGCTGGCGATCTATGCGAAGCGCCAGGTCAAGCAGGCCGCCGGTGGCATCTCGGGCCGGGGGACGGCCACGGCGGGGCTGGTCCTGGGGATCGTGGCCACCGCATTGGCAGCGGTGACGGCCTTGATCAGCGCGGTCGCGGTCTGATCGCTTTTCCATGCCGTTGGAATCCCGCGATACGAATTTCCGCGACGGGACACGTTCTTGCAGAGCAAGATGCATTCAATGTCCGGAAAGTACAATATCGGCATGACCATCAAGCATCAGGACGACGTCATGGACGGTCTCGCCATCACCCACCTGCCAGAGGGCCTCGGCGCCGCCTCGGACTTCGAGTTCGAATGGGGCGGGGTGCGGTTCACGCAGCGCGTATGGGAATCCGAGATCGAGGACGGCGTGTGGCGCGTCGACCTCCAAGTGCAGACGATGCGAGGCGTCCGCCTGAACGACGTGGCCGCCATGCGGGATTTCCTGATCGAATATCACGAAAAGGACGATGGCTGGGCTCCCGAGCCGTTCGGCGTCAACGGTCTCAGCACCGAGCGCGAAACGGCCGTGCTCATCGAGCCCGGTCTGGCCGTCGAGGTCCGCGACCCGTTCGGCCGCCGCGGTACGGCGGAGATCCGGGACATCGCCGCGGGAATCAGACTGCCGGAGCGGTGAGCGGCGGCCGCCCGCGGCAACGTGTCCCGCCCGCGGTCGAGGACCGAGCGGCATGTAGCGAGGCCGCGCCGGTCCCTCGGCCTCATGCGTATGAGGGCAAGAGCCGACGGGCCTCGTGAGCACCGCCGCCCGGCGAGACCGCATCGGCTCCGGTGTGCCGGCCGTCGACGACCGCGCGCACCGGCCACCGAAGCCCGCTGCGGGACCACCGAGGGCGAGCGGTGCGCACGGCACGCGCCATGGCGAACCGCTCGGGGCGAAGCCGATCCGGCGCTCCGAACGCCAGCCGGGACGTCCGGCGATCCGCGCATGGCCGCCACGGACTGTGGGAACATGCCTTGCATGCGTTTCCACGCCGATCTGCACCTGCACTCCAAATATTCCCGGGCGTGCAGCAAGGACGCCGAACTCGAACCGTTGACCCAGTGGGCCAAACGCAAGGGCATCACCCTCATGGGCACCGGCGACTTCACCCACCCCGAATGGTTCGACCGCCTCCGAAGCGGTCTCGTGGCCGCCGAGCCCGGCCTGTTCCGGCTGCGCAAGGACCTTGAGGCCGACGTCGACCGCGATCTGCCCTCGAACTTGGCGGCAGAGCCCGTGCGGTTCATGCTCTCGGTGGAGGTCTCCACCGTCTACCGGCGTGATGGACGCACCCGCAAGATCCACCACCTGGTCTACATGCCGGACTTCGACACTGCCGCGGCATTCAACCGCCGACTGGCCCGCGTCGGCAACCTCGCCTCCGACGGCCGCCCCACTCTGGCGCTGGACTCCCGCGACCTGCTGGAGACCGTCCTCGACAGCGGCGAGGGCGGCTACCTGATTCCCGCGCACGTGTGGACGCCCTGGTTCGGGCTGCTGGGCTCTAAATCCGGGTTCGACAGCGTTGAAGAGTGCTACCGGGACCTTTCCGGGCACCTCTTCGCTTTGGAGACCGGTCTGTCGACCGACCCCGAGATGAACCGGCGAGTCTCGGACCTGGACCGTTTCACCATGGTCAGCTTCTCCGACGCGCACTCTCCGCCGATGTTGGGCCGTGAGACCACGGTGCTCGACACCGACCTGGATTATGGCGCGGTCCGCCGGGCACTGGAGACCGGCGAAGGCCACCTCGGGTCGGTGGAGTTCTTCCCCGAAGGCGGCAAGTACCATCTCGACGGCCACCGCAAGTGCGGTGTCCGCTTGGAGCCGCAGGAGACTCGGGAGCTCGGGGGCCGGTGCCCGGTGTGCGGCAGGCCGCTCACCGTCGGCGTGCTCAGCCGTGTAGAGGACCTGGCCGACCGGCCCGAGGGAGCGGCCGTGTCTGGCGTCGAGCATCTGGTGCCGCTCCCGCAGATCGTGAGTGAGATCGTCGGCACCGGGCCGAAGACCAAACGGGTGCGTACCGAGGTCGACCGTCTGATCACCGAACTGGGGCCGGAACTGGCGATCCTGGAGACGGTGCCCGTCGACGACATCGAGACCCATTCGCCGCCGCTGGCCGAGGCCGTCACCCGTCTGCGCGCGGGCGAGGTGATCCGCGATGCCGGATACGACGGCGAATACGGCACGATCCGAGTGCGCGAATCCAGCGAACAGACCTGATACTACAGTGACCAATCATGCTGTGACCTGTTCGAATTCGTCCCAGACGGTGAGGTTTCTTCATTGGCCGTAACCCCGTAAGTACGAGGTTACGGGCTTGGGTGTGACCTGGGTCCTGCGGACGAAACGGCCCGCCCATCAGCCACAGCGGACAATAGGTGTATGGCCGAGAAGTCGCAAATATCGCCGGAGGGCCGCGTTTCTGAAAAACCATGAATTGCCTGGTGGCCTCCGGCTCCGAGATCGTGCAGATCCTCGTTGAACCTGCCGTCGCCGCTGCCGTCACGGCCGGAGGGGCCTACCTGGCGAAGACGGCCATCAAAGAGATCGGTGCGACCAAGCGCCACCGCATGACCGAGGAGACGAAGCGCCTGGAGGTCCAGGCTCGCCAGGGCACCGAGAACCAGTCCTGAGCTGGGACGATAAAAGCCCGTAACACCGTACTTGCGGAGTTGCGGGCTTCGTCGTGTGTTGGTCAGGGGCTGGTGGCGGCGTGGAGGACGCGGGCGATGGCGCGCAACTGGTCCTCGTCGGCGGCCCCGACGATCTCGGCGAGCGCTGAAGCCGGGGCGGTGTGGACCGATACCGGGATGGCGTGGAGGTGCTGTTCGTCGGCGTCGACGGTCACGGCGTGGGGGAAGGACGCGGCCATGGTCTCGGAGCGGACCACGGTGCAGAGGATGACCAGGCCGGAGACGGTGTGCAGCATCGAGTTGGAGATGACCAGACCGTAGCCGCCGGTGTCGCCGCGTCGGACGATGTCGCCGCGGGCCGGGCTCACCGGGGCGTCTCGCCGTCGATGGTGGTCAGGGAGGCGCGGTAGTCGGCGTCGACGGCGGCGGCGACATCGGGGTGGGCCAGGACGTCGCCGAGTCCGGCGAAGGGGTTGTGTGCCTCGGCAAGGCGGGCGATGACGTCGCTGAGCGACTCCCCGTCTCCCTTCAGCGCTTCCAGGCGGTCACGGACACTGCGGTCTACACGAATACTCGTCTGCATGTATACGAGTATACGTCGACACATCGGCGGTGACCTTTTGATCGGTGCTCGCCGCGCCGACCCATCGATATTTCCTCGACGGGGTCGAGCCGGAGGGGTGGACTCTCCCGGAAGCGGTCGGGCGCTGACGGAAGATGGTGCCCAGGTCTGCTACCCGGGGGCTACCTCAGAAGGTGGTGAATACAGTTCGAGGCCAACCGAAGTTGGCCTCTGAGCTGGTCATTTATTGGTACTCCCGAGCGGATTCGAACCGCCGTTTCCGCCTTGAGAGGGCGGCGTCCTAGGCCTCTAGACGACGGGAGCCTGTCTGTTCTTCGCACCTTCGGCGCGTCGACTCGCACAAGACTACCCGACCGTTTCGCGGTCCCTCCACGGGGATAGCGCCTGTGACGCGGCATACGCGATGAGGCGGGCCGGGACGGCGCTGCCGCCCTGCCGGGCGAACCCCCGTAGCGCTGTTCCCGGCCCGCCGAGCGACTCTAACGCGTCACCGTGAGCGCCGGGATCCGCGAGCTCGTCAAGCCAGGCGCCGTTCACGCCGTCGTGGTAGTTCACGAGCTTCGCCGTGTACGCGACATCGCCGAAATCGGCGCTCACGCTCGCGAGCACCCCCACCGTCGTCACGCACACCTCGTAGACGCCCACGGGCGAGTCCACGCTGCCCTGCACCTTGACGCAGTCGGAGAGCTCTCCGGCC
>JAJYSW010000080.1 GCA_021793335.1 Actinomycetes bacterium | reverse complement strand
CTGTGCTCGGAATCGGCCAGGCGCCTCCAGGCCATGCTCGGGCGCTTCGGCACCCGGGTGTCCCACCGGGTCGTGGCCTATCTGCGCGACCACTCGGCGCACCACGAGGCGCTCGTGCCGATCCTGACTCCCGAGGCGGCCCGCCTCGCCGCGGACTGGCTCCTCCGCGTCAAGTCCGCGCGGGCGAGCGCAATGGCCTGGATCGACCGCCACGGAACCGAAGGGGCCCGGCTGCTCGTACCCGATGCACTCGGCGCCGCCAAGAAGCCCCGCCGGTCCGCCGAAAGCGCCCTGGCCTTCTTGGCGGCGCGACACGGCCCGAGCGCCGTCCTCGCCGCCGCCGAACCCTATGGCGAAGCCGCGAGGGACGCCGTCGAGGCGCTGCTCTCCGCCGACCCGCTCGCCCCGCCCCAAGGCATGAAGGTCCCCAAACCCGCACTGTGGGCGTCCCCGACGATACTGCCCCAGGTGCTCCTCAAAGGCCGGAAGAGGGCGCTGCCCTCCGAATCCGTCGGGCACCTGACGACGGTGCTGGCCCTCGCCACGCCCGAGTTCCCCTATGCCGGCATCGACGTCCTCGCCGAGACCTGCGATCGCGATTCCCTGTGCGACTTCTCGTGGGCACTGTTCGAGCAGTGGCTCGCGACCGGCGCGCCGCCCAAGGACGGTTGGGCGCTCACCCAGCTCGTGCATTTCGCGGACGAGGAGACCGTCCGGAGGCTGACGCCGCTCATCCGTCAGTGGCCCGGACAGAGCCAGCACAAGCGGGCCGTCGCCGGCCTCGAAGCGCTCGGCGCCATCGGCTCCGAAGCGGCCCTGCGCGCCATCCACGGCATCGCCCAGAAAGTGAAGTTCAAGGCGCTCAAGAAACGTGCCGCCGAGCAGATCGAATCGATCGCGGCGGGCCTCGGGCTCACCGCCGAGCAGCTCGCCGATCGACTCGTGCCCGACTTCGGGCTCGACGACGCGAGCAGCCTCGTCCTGGACTACGGTCCCCGGCGGTTCAAGGTGGGTTTCGACGAGCAGCTCAAGCCGTTCGTCACCGATGAGGACGGCAAACCCCGCAAGAGCCTGCCCAAACCCGGGGCCAAGGACGACGCCGCGATCGCCGGGGCCGCCTATAAGCGGTTCTCGCAGCTGAAGAAGGATCTCCGCACCGTCGCCGCCGAGCAGGTGCGGCGACTGGAACGGGCCATGGTCACCGGACGGACGTGGACGGCGGGGGAGTTCCAAGAGCACTTCGTGGACCACCCGCTCGTGTGGCACTTGGCCCGCCGCCTGGTGTGGCTGGCCGAGTCCGATGGTGCGACGACCGCGTTCCGCCTGGCCGAGGACAAGAGCTGCACCGATGTGGAGGAGGACGAGTTCGGTCTTCCCGGCGATGCGGTGATCCGCCTCGCCCACCCGGCGCACCTCGACGGTGAGGCGCTCGAAGCCTGGGCCGAGATCCTCGCCGATTACGAGATCCTGCAACCGTTCGAGCAACTGTCACGCCCGGTCATGGCCTTCACCGAGGAGGAGCTGCAGACCGGCCGCCTCGAACGCTTCGAAGGCATCGAGGTCGATGTCGGCAGGATTCTCGGCATGGTCAACCGCGGGTGGCATCGTGCCATGCCCGAGGACGCCGGAATCGAGCCGGGCATCGCATATCCGCTCCCGAACGGCGGGTTCGTCCTCGTAGGACTGAATCCGGGCATCGCCGTCGGGGCCGTCGATGAGACGCCGCGGCAGCGGCTGGAGTCCGTCCGGATCTCGGCCGACGACTATTACTGGTACGGGGGCCGCGAGCGCCGCCGGGACCACCCCACCGATATCGACGCGGTGACGTCCTCAGAGATCGTCGCCGCGCTCGCGCGGGTGACGAAGGCGAATTAGACGATGAGGAGCGCCGGGCCCGGTCCAGGACGGTCCGGGGCCCGTGCGTCAGCGGCGGGCGGTGTGGAGCAGCGCGGCGGACTCTTCGGCGGCGAGCCCGAAGCGACCGGTCCGAGATCGCCGCCGTCGCGGCGTTCATGGCCCGCTCCCGCCACCGACCCTCGTCTGCGGACACCTTGCCGAGACGGGTGGCGTCGAGTGCCGCGCTCAAGCCTTCTTCGCGATGCCCGCCATCTGCGTGCGTTCGTAGGGCTCCAGCTCCGCGGTGCCCGGGACCGGCCGCTCGGGCTCCTCCGGGAACCACCTGGGGAGGTACTCCAGGCCCGGCGGGGCCATCTCCATGCCGAGGAAGTGCCGCTCCAATGCCTCGACCGGCCGGGACCAGCCGTTGCCGAGCGTCTCGATGCACGCCCGGGACAGCGCCCGCTGCTCGGGCTCGCCCGTGTCGGGCCACGAGGTGAGGAACAGGCGGCTGCCCGAGGGCACCGCGTCCATCAGCGTCGCGATGATGTCGTCGGGACGCTGCTCGTCGCTGATCTGCATGATCATCCCGATGATCATCACCGCGACGGGCCGTTCGAAGTCCAGGAAGGACCGCACCTCCCGGTGCGAGACGATGCGCTCGGGTTCCAGCAGGTCAGCACCGATCACGATGGCGTTGTGGTTGCCCGCGAGCAGGGCCTCGGCGTGCGAGACGACCATCGGATCGTGGTCCACATAGACCACTTTGACGCCCGGGGCGATGCCCTGAGCCGCCTCGTGCGTGTTCCGCCCGGTGGGCAGGCCGCACCCGATGTCGATGATCTGGTCGATCCCCGCCTCGCGAACGAGGTACTCCACGCCCCTGATGAGCGCGGTCCTGTTCAGCCTGGCGCATTCCCGTGCCTGCGGGATGTGGCTCGCGAAGACCTCGGCGGCCCGACGATCGGCTTCGAAATTCGTGGTGCCGCCCAAGAGCGCGTCGTAGACCCGGGCGGTGGTCGGCACGGCCGGATCGACGCCTGGAGGCGGCCCGAGGGCTGCGTCTTCGGTCATGTCCGATGCTCCTTCCATGAGTCGCGAGCCCTGAGACTGTGCACCGCATCGCCGTGAGCGGTGCGCCACGCCATTGGAATCCCACTCGGCATAGGGGGGACCGAGGTCTTGGGGCTCTTCGTGTGAGTGAGAGTCACAGCATCCGCACGTGATGTCAACCGCCACGAGTGTTCGAACCCGGCCGTGTCGCATCGGCTCCATATGCTCTGGGCACGCACTCGTCCACCGAAGGAACGCCATGACCCGGACACCCCCGACCCGGACGCCTACGACGCCGACGCCGCCCGTGCCGAAGCTCCAAAGGCCGCCGGCCGAACAGCGCTACGCCGAAGAACTGGAAGAACTCGCCGCCACCGATACCGCTCCGCGCCCGCCCGGGTGGTCCTTGAGCCTCCGGGCCGCCCGCGCCTTCATCGTCGGCGACGAGCAGCTCGGCCTCGCCCGCAAATTCGTCGGCGACCCGTCCTTGATCGACCGCGCCCTGGTCACCCTCGCGACCAACCGCGGCCTCATGCTCGTCGGAGACCCGGGCACCGCCAAATCTCTGCTGTCCGAACTCATCGCCGCCGCCGTCTCAGGCGATTCCACTCTCACCGTCCAAGGCGGCGCCTCCACCACCGAAGACCAGATCGCCTACTCCTGGAACTATTCCCTACTGGTCTCCGAGGGCCCCACCCGGCGCGCGCTCGTGCCCGCCCCGCTCTACCGGGGCATGGCCGAGGGGCGCGTCGTCCGCTTCGAGGAGATCACCCGATGCCCTCTCGAAGTGCAGGACTCGCTGCTCTCGCCCCTGTCCGACCGGGTGCTCGCCGTGCCCGAACTCGAAGGCGGCGAAGCCATGGTCTTCGCCCGCGAAGGCTTCAACATCGTCGCCACCGCCAACACCCGCGACCGCGGCGTCAACGAGATGAGCGCAGCCCTCAAGCGCCGCTTCAACTTCGAGACGGTCTTCCCCATCGGCGATTTCGCCACCGAACTCGACCTGGTCGAGACCGAGGCCGCTGCCGCACTGGAGCGCTCCGGCGTGCCGGTGCCGCCCAGCCGCGACGTCCTCGAAGTACTCGTCCGCGTCTTCCGCGATCTGCGATCCGGCGACGGCCCCGAAGGCCGGATGCAATCGGTCATGTCCACCGCCGAAGCCGTCTCCGTGGCCCATGCCGTGGGCATCAAGGCATGGTATCTGCGAGGCGGCGAATCCTCGGCGGGCGACATCGTCGACTGCATGGCCGGGGCGGCCGCCAAGGACAGCGCCGAAGACCTCGCCAGGCTCCGCCGTTACCTCGAACAGCGCGCCCCCAAACGCCGAAGCGAACACTGGCAGGACCTCTACCGGGCGCGAAACCTACTGCCGGGCTGATGCCATGCCTTTGAACGACAGACTGCGCATTCTGGGAGTGCGCCACCACTCGCCGGCCTGCGCGCGCCTCGTCGCCGACACCATCGACCGGCTCGGCCCCGCGCACGTCCTCATCGAGGGTCCCGCGGACTTCAACGACCGTCTCGATGAACTCGCGCTCGAACACGCCCCACCGGTCGCGATCTACTCCTATATGAGCGCCGCCGGCGAGACTCGGCGCTCCTGGTCGCCGCTGTGCGACTACTCGCCCGAATGGGTCGCCCTGGCCAAGGGCCGCCGGAGCGGCGCGGCGGTGCGGTTCATCGACCTGCCCGCCTGGCACGATGCCTTCTCCGGGGTCGAGAACCGCTATTCGGACGCCGAACGGCGCTATGCCGACGCCACCGAGCGGCTGTGCCGCGAGTTCGCCGTCGACAACACCGACGCCCTGTGGGACCACCTCGTCGAGATCGCCGGACCGGAGGGCCTGGCCGAGCGGCTCGACCGGTACTTCGACCTGGTCCGCGGCGAGGCCGAGACCACCGAGGCCGATGCCGCCCGCGAACACCACATGGCCGAGTGGGTCCGTGCCGCCCTCGCCGAGGACGACGGACCGGTCGTGGTGGTCTGCGGCGGTTTCCACGCCCCGGCCCTGCGCCGCCTCGCCGCAGCCGGTCCCAGCCCGTGGCCCGAGATCCCCGCCCCGCCCGAGGACGCCGACGTCGGCAGCTTCCTCGTCCCCTACTCCTTCAAACGGCTCGACGCCTTCGCCGGATACCAGTCCGGGATGCCCTCGCCCGAGTATTACCAGCGCCTGTGGGATGACGGCGCCGAGGCGGCCGCGGACGCGCTCGTCGAACTCATCGCCGTGCGGCTGCGGGCCAAGGGCCAGATCGTCTCCACCGCCGACCTCATCGGCGCACGCAGCCTCACCGAAGGGCTCGCGCGGCTGCGCGGCCACGACCGTCCCGGCCGCACCGATCTGCTCGACGGCCTCGCCGGGGCCCTCGTCAGCGACGACCTCGAACAGCCGCTCCCGTGGAGCAGGCGCGGCGCGCTCACTCCCGGAACGCACCCGGTGCTCGTCGAGATGACCGCCGCGCTCACCGGTTCGCGCACCGGCCGACTCCACCCCGACACGCCGATGCCGCCGCTCGTCGCCGAAGTCCAGGCCACATTGGAAAGGCTCGGCCTCGATCGGACCGGGCCGCTGCGCCTCACTCTCACCGACACGCGCGACCTCGAACGCAGCCGGGCGCTGCACTGCCTGCGCCTGCTCGCCGTCCCCGGTTTCCACCGCGAGGACGGCCCCGCGGCCGGATCGGACGCGACCGCGGACGAACACTGGGTCCTCCGTGAGGACGACGGCCGCCTCCCGGCCGTGATCGAGGCGGGCGTCTACGGCGCGAGTCCGGGCGACGCCGCCCAGACCGTCCTCGAACACCGGATCGAGGAGGCCGGGGCGGACCCGGAGGCCTTGGCCGGAGTCATGTTCACCGCCGCGCTGTGCGGACGAGCGCACCTGACCGACCGGCTCGGGCGGGCCCTGGCCGCGGGCGTCGCCGGGTGCGGCGACCTCGCCGCCGTCGGGACCGCGCTCACCGCCGCGCTCGCGCTGTGGAGACACGACCACCTGTTCGGTACCGCGGGCAGCGGCCTGTACGCCGCCGTCATCGCCGCCGGCGTGGACCGGGCGATGTGGCTGGCCGAAGGGCTGCGCGCCGGCTCCGGGCCCGCCGACCTCGGACGCCTGAAAGCCCTGTCCGGCGTGCGGGACGCCGTCCGGCACGCCGCGGCGCTCACGCCGTCTGCCGCCGCGACGGCGGCCACGGCGATCCGCATCGCCGGCGATACCGCCGCGCCACCGGACCTGCGCGGCGGGGCCGCCGGGCTGGCCTGGGCACTCGGTGGTGCACCGGAGGCCGCGAAGGCCGTCGCGGGCATGTCGGCACCCGAACGCTTGGGGGACTGGCTGGCCGGACTGTTCCACATCGCCCGTGAAGAGGTCCTCGCCGAGGCCGCCGACCACGGTGTCGTCCACGCCGTCGACGAGATCGTCGGCGACATGACCGACACGGAGTTCCTGCTGGCGCTGCCCGCGCTGCGACAGGCGTTCGGGTTCTTCCCGCCGCGCGAGCGTGCCCGGCTCGCCGAGCGGCTGGTCGCATTGCGCGGCGGCGGGGACGCCCGCTCGCTGGTGGAGCGCGGGCGAGTCGACCCGCTGACCGTCGCCGCCGCGCGCGTGCTCGAAGCCCGTGTCGACGAAGTCCTGATCCGCGAACACCTCACGGCCGCAACGGAGGAGAGGCGATGAGCGCCGACCTGGAACGATGGCGGATGATCCTCGGGCCCGCCGCCGAGCGGCACACCGGGGGCCTGTCGGAGGAGGGCATGGCCCGCGACGCCGCCCTCGACTGGCTCTACGACCGCGACGGCGACCACGGCAGACGCGAGATCCGCCGCGGTGGCCTGCGCGGGACGGGCAACGCGGACGCTATTATCACCACAGTGGACTGGCTGGACCGGATTCACCGGCTCTTCCCCAAAGAGACCGTCGAGCGGCTCGAACAGGACGCCATCGAGCGCTACGAGATCGACGACATCGTCACCGACCCCGACGTCCTCGAACGCGTCGAACCGAACGCCGCGCTGCTCAAAGCCGTGCTGCGCACCAAACACCTGATGAACCCGCGGGTCCTGGCCGCCGCGCGCCGCCTCATCGCCGAAGTGGTGCGAAAACTCACGGAGCAGCTCTCGGCCGAGGTCCGCACCGTCTTCACCGGCAGCCGCGCCCGCCGCCCCGGCCACCACCGCCGTGCCCGCGACTTCGACTTGCGCCGCACCATCGCGGCCAACCTCAAACACTACGACCCCGAAGCGGGCCGTATCGCGATCGAACGGCCCCACTTTCATTCGCGCACCGCCCGCAGGCTCGAACAGTGGCAGATGATCCTCGTGGTCGACCAGTCCGGTTCGATGGCCGGATCGGTCGTCCACTCCGCGGTCACCGCCTCGTGCCTCCACGCCCTCCCGGGCCTCAAGACGCACCTGATCGCCTTCGACTCCGACGTCGTCGACCTCACCGGCGAGGTCGACGACCCGGTCGAACTGCTCATGAAGGTCCAACTCGGCGGTGGCACCGACATCGCCGGAGCGGTCGACTACGCGGCCGGTCTCATCGAGAACCCGAGGCGCACCGTTATCGCGCTCATCACCGACTTCCGCGAGGGCGGCAGCGAGACACGCCTGATCCACACCGTCGGGCAGCTATGCGATCAGGGCACCGAATTCCTCGGACTGGCCTCATTGGATGAGGACGCCAACCCGTCCTATGACCGGGCGCTCGCCGGACGCCTGGCCTCCGCCGGCGCCCACATCGGCGCCATGACACCGGCGCACCTGGCCGAATTCGTCGCCGAAAGGCTCGGAACGTGATCAGAGACGATCTGCTCGCCCTCACCCACGACAGTCTCGCCGCCCTGACCAACCGGGGCCTGGTCAAACGCGCCGCCAAAGATCTCGACGCCGGGACCGTCCCCGAACTCGACGTCGCCGCCGACGGCGCGGTCCACGCCGTCTTCCCCGACGGCACCGAGACCGCCCTCCCCGCCGAAGGCGGCCTGGAGGCCGCCGTCTGCTCGTGCTCGGCCGCCACGAAATGCCGCCACCGCGTCGGCGTCGTCCTCGCCTACCAGCAGCGGCACCGCGAAAACGAGGACACCGCCGAACCCGAGGCGATCCCCACGCCCGCTGAGGTCACCGACGAGGAGCTGCGCGAAGCATTCGGCAGCCACGCCCTCGCCGCCGCCGAGAAGGCCCGCCGCGCCGGTTACACCGCACGGCTCACCTGGCCCGGGCCCGACCGGCCGGCCGTCGCCGAACTGCCCTCCTGCACCGTCTCGTTCCTCGTCCCCGGCAGGCTCGGCTACGTCCACTCCGATGCCGCCGGCCCGGCCCGCGACGCCGCAATCGTCCAGGCCGTCTGGGCCTTCCGCGCGGCCGAGAACACCGCGACGACCTTGATCAGCGTCGGCGGCGGCGCGGGAGGCGAGACGCTCGCCGAAGCCACGGCCCTGGCCGACCGCGTCCTCCTCGGCGGCGTCGAGAGCGCCGACGGCGTCCTGACCGCCGCTCTCGCCCGCGAAGCCGACGCGCTCACGAAACGCCGCATGCACTGGCCCGCCGACACCGTACGCGACCTCATCGACCAGGTCCGGCGCTACCACGACCGCTCGGCGTCCTACGACCCGCAGCGCTTCGCCGCCCTCCTGGCCGAACTGCCCGCCCGCGCCCGCGCCGCCCGGACGCCCTCGGGCACGCCGAACTCACAGATACTCGGCGGCGACGAGGCCGCCCAGACCCCGCTGAAACTGGTGCGGCTCATCGGCCTGGGCTGCCGAATCGGTACCGACGGCGAACGCCGGACCGCCGAACTCTTCCTCGCCGATCCCGAGACCGGCATGGTGCTTACCGTCGCGCGCGACTGGGAGATCCCCGCGGAACGGACCCTCACCGGTCACGAGGTGGCCGAGCGCCGCCTCGCCGGGTGCCGGATCGGCGCGCTCGCCGCGGGCCAGGTCGTCTCCGAGGCCGCCGCCCGCACCGCCGCCCGCTCCCTCAGGCTCGGCGCGGGCCGTCTGGCCAAGACCCAAGTGCTGCCTTTGGGCCGGTCGTGGAGCGAACTGCCCCCGAGTCTGCACATCACCGACCTCGACGCCGCCCGCGAACGACTGGACGCGATGCCCCCGAGCATGATCCGCCCACGAGTCGCCGCCGAACTCGTCCGCGTCATCGCCGTCGACCGGATAGCGACGGCCGGGTACGATCCGGCCGCGCAGACTTTCGAGGCCGTGCTCACCGCCCCCGACGGCGGCAGCGCACGACTGCGGGCCGCCCACCGCGCCGCCGCGCCCGGCGCGCTCGGCGCGATCGAAGCCGCGCTGCGTCAGGGGACGCGGGCCATCGCAGGAACATTGCGCCGCCACCGCGGCGAACTCGTCGTCGAACCGACCGCCCTCCTCACCGGCGAGGGCATGATCGTCCCCGACCTCGCCCCAGGTGACGATTCGGCCGCCCTCGACGCCGTCCACGCCGCCGAACGCGACCCGCTCGCCGAGGCCGTCGAGGACGCACTCGACGTCTGCGCCGACCTCGCCCACCGCGGACTTCGGCAGGCCCGCGAGCCCTCCCGGCGGCGCGTCGAAACCACCGCCGCTACACTGCATGCTGTCGGATTCCGAAGCGCCGCAAGCACTTTCGTGCAACTGTCCAAAGCGTTGAGTGCAGACGACGATGCCGCGCGAACCGCGGCCTGGACCGAAGCCGCGATCCGGACGCTCGTCACCGCCGAGCTACACTGACCCGTCTCTGGGCGACACCCAGCATCTCCAGCCACGCGAACGCCGGTTCGACACCGTCCCGGGTTCGCCAGTCGGCGATCATCATCGAAGCAATGAGGCTTGAAACAACATGATCGACATGCAGGACCCGATCTTCCTCGCCCACCGCGGCGGAAAGCTGCGCACCACCGCCACCGTTCCACTGGACAGCAGCGACGACCTGTCCATCGCCTACACGCCCGGCGTCGCCCGAGTCTGCGAGGCCATCGCCGCCGACGAGGCGCTCTCCCGCGACTACACCTGGCGGTCCAATCTGGTCGCCGTCGTCACCGACGGCACCGCCGTGCTCGGCCTCGGCGATATCGGACCGGCCGCTTCCCTACCGGTCATGGAGGGCAAGGCGGCCCTGTTCCGACAGTTCGCAGACGTGGACGCCGTCCCGATCTGCCTCGACACCACCGATCCCGACGAGATCGTGGCGGCCGTGACCGCCATCGCCCCCTCATTCGGCGGCATCAACCTCGAAGACATCGCCGCGCCCCGCTGCTTCGCGGTCGAATCACGGCTCAAGGACGCTCTCGACATCCCCGTCTTCCACGACGACCAACACGGCACCGCCGTCGTCGTCCTCGCGGCGCTGCGCAACGCCCTGCGGCTCCAAGGCCGCGGGCCCGACGACGTCACCGTCGCCGTCGTCGGCGCGGGCGCCGCGGGCGTGGCGATCACCGATATCCTCCGCTTCGCCGGCGTCGAGGACGTGATCGTCTGCGACTCGACCGGGATCATCCACCCCGGCAGGGAACGGCTGAGCCCCGTCAAGGAAAGGCTCGCCAAGACCACCAACCGGTTCGGGCGCACCGGCGGCCTGACCGAGGCCCTCGACGGGGCCGATGTCCTCATCGGCGTCTCCGGCGGTCTCGTGCCCGAGCCCGCGCTTGCCCGGATGGCCGACGATGCGATCGTGTTCGCGCTGGCCAACCCCCGTCCCGAAGTGGACCCGGCGCTCGCGGCCGAACACGCCGCGATCGTGGCCACCGGCCGCAGCGACTTCCCCAACCAGATCAATAACGTGCTGGCCTTCCCCGGGATCTTCCGCGGCGCGCTCGACGCCGGCGCGAAGGCGATCACCGAGGACATGAAACTCGCCGCCGCGCAGGCGATCGCCGATTGCGTCGGCGACGACCTGGCCGCCGACCGCATCGTGCCCTCCGCGCTCGACGAAAGGGTCGCCCCGGCCGTCGCCGCAGCGGTCAAGGCCGCCGCCTGAGCCGGCGGCGTGCCCTCCGTGCCCGCCGATGCGGCGGGCACGGAGCGGCTCCGTCCCGCCACGAGCGGGCCCGCTCGGGCTCGGCGGCGACCGGTGCATCGAGCGCCGGTGATCGCCGTCGACGCCGGTGAAGGCGATGTCGCCCTCGCATGCGTCACCCGGTCAGGGGCGGTAGACCGTCCGTCCCTGACCGGGAACGATGTCGGCCTCCGCGCCGAACGCGTTCCTGCACATCGGCGTCCGAAGCGCGGCACGGGACGGCTTTGTGAGAGCTGGGGAGTGCACTCAACGCCGGATACACGGACAGGGAACGGTGCTTCGGCGGAGGAGGGCACTCCGAAGCTCGCCGTGATGCCTCGCCGTGATGGCGAGTCCGGGGCGAATCCGTGCCCCGGCGTGCTCGAAGCCGGGTCAGCGGCCAGCCCTGGCCGCGCTGATCCGCGCTGCCAGGGCCGTCATGGTATCGCGGCCTTCGACGCGGGCGGACCACTCGGCGGGGAGTGCGGCATGCCCGTAGGCGGCGCCGAGCAGGTTCCCCAGAATCGCCCCGGTCGAGTCCGAGTCGCCGCCGTGGCTGACGGACGCGATCAGCGCCGTGCGCGCCTCCTCGGCGAGCCGGTGCGCCGTGGAATCGGCCGAGGCGGTCCCCAGGAGGCAGTAGACGGCGATCGCGAGGGCCTCTTCGGCGACCCATCCTTCGCCGAGCGGAGCGCATGAGTTCGGGGCGGGCGGCACGTTCCCGGCCAGCTCGAAGGCGCGCTGGAGTGCGTCGGCGGTCTCGGAACGGTCGAGGGTCCGGCGCAGGTGCAGCATGGTGTGCGAGACGGCTTTCTGGACGGTCTCGCCGTCGAGCAGGTGGGCCGTCATCATTGCGAACGCGCCGGCCGCCGCTCCCGCGGTGGGGTGGCCGTGGGTGATCGCCGAGCACTCGCGGGCCAGTTCGTAGGCCTCGGCGGGGGAGGGGGCGAGGAGGCCGAATGGGGCCGAGCGCATGACCGTCCCGCAGCCTTTGGAATCGGGGTTGACGCCGGGGCCGCCGCCGTCCGCCAGTCCGGACAGGCACGCGTTGCCCGGTGCCCGTCGCGTGTAGAGCCACGGCTCGGCGGCCAGGCCGCGGGACCTCGCCGGCGGCATGGGCTTGGTCTGTGTGTCGTACCAGCGCAGGTAGGCGCGGCGGACCGAGGCGGCCTCCGCTCCTTCGGCGGCCTCCAGGAGCCCTTCGGCGGTGAACAGCGTCATCTGCGTGTCGTCGGAGACCCGGTTGCGGCGCAGTTCGGTGACCCCCGCGGGGCCCCATTCGCGTCGAATCCGCGACCAGGAGTCGAATTCGACCTGGTAGCCCAGGGCGTCGCCGACCGCGCCGCCGATGAGACAGCCGAGAATCCGGTCGTTCGGTGAGAGGCGAGGAGTCACCACCGGATTGTATGAGGAACGTGTGGGACTGGTGTCCCGGAGGCCCGGGCCTTGATTGAGCGAGCGGTAATATGAGTTCGGCGGTGGAGAAGTCCAGCGGCGATGACCGGTCGACCCGGGTCGACCACGACACCGTGATCGAGACCGGCCGGGCCTATGGCCTGCGCATCGAGGCCGCAGGCCGCACGATCACCGGTTTCGTGGACGGCGGCGGGTGTTCAGCGTCGTGGACGAGGAACGGATCGAGCCGCTGTACCAGGTCGTCACATACGACGAGGAACCGGTGCCGCCACGTTGAAGGTCGCGAACGCGCAGGACCGGACGGTGACGGCCGACATCGAACTCGAAGCGGGAAGGCCCGGCGGCACGGCATGGTCACCCCGAGCGCCTGTGGCCCTGGCTGCGGCAACGTCCTCGGCGCGGAGCCGGTGGTCTACCCGGTGAGCGAGCGCGTCGAACGCCTGGGGACGAGTTCACCTGCGGCTTCGAGCCCTGTTCGGTGACCGTCATCGAATTCCGGCAGATCGGCCGGCGGTGACGGGCCCATGAGGCGGACGGGGTCCGGCCGGAACCGGCCGGACCCCGT
>JAJYSW010000079.1 GCA_021793335.1 Actinomycetes bacterium | reverse complement strand
GCCAAATGGCTCGCCGCCGAACCGGGCGTCATCGTCCTCGACGAACCGACCCGCGGCGTCGACGTCGGCGCCAAGCACAAGCTCTACTCGGTCATCCGCTCCCTGGCCGCCGAAGGACTGGCCGTCTTGCTCATCACCTCCGAACTGATCGAGGCCATCGGCCTGTCCGACCGCATCGTCGTCCTCCACGACGGTCGCATCGCCGGCGAACTGTCCGCCGGGGCCACCGAACAGCAGGTCATGGCCTACGCGACCGGACGGAGCCCGGCATGAGCGCGCGCCGACTCGACACCACCGCCCTCATCTACCTGGCGCTCGCCGGCATCGTCGCCCTCGGCGGCGTCGCCGTCGCCGTCCGCGGCGGCAACCTGTTCTCCACGGCCAACCTCGTCGACATGCTCACCCGCACCAGCCTGACCGGGTTCCTCGCCATCGGCATGACCCTGGTCATCCTGTGCCGCTCCCTCGACCTGTCGGTCGGCTACACCGCCGCGCTCTCCAGCCTCGTCGCCGCCACCACGATGGACGGCGACCCGGACCGCATCGTCCTCGGCGCCGCCGCGGCCCTGCTGATCGCGGGCCTGATCGGGGCCGCCAACGGCGCGATCGTCGCCTTCCTGGGCGTCAACCCCTTCATCGCCACGCTCGGCGTCGGCTTGATCATCAAGGGCTACCTCGATACCGAATACCAAGGACCGGCCGGCCTCGTGCCCACCGCCTTCCAGCAATTCGGCTACACCCGCATCGCGTTCGTCCCCGTCTCCACGATCGTGATGCTGGTCCTGGCCGCCGCCGGGATCTGGTTCCTGCGTTCGACGCGCACCGGCCACCACATGTACGCCGTCGGCGGCGACAGCGACATCGCCCGCATGTCCGGCGTGCGCACCGAACGGGTGCTCATGTGCGCCCATATTCTGTGCGGTGTGCTCGCCGGCGTCGCCGGGCTCCTCCTGGCCGCCCGTTTCGGCACCGGATCGGCCGAGTCCTACACCAACCTGTACGAACTCGACGCCATCGCCGCGGTCGTCCTGGGCGGCACTCTCCTGCTCGGCGGACGCGGCGGCGTCGCCGGAACCGTCGCGGGCGTGGCGATCCTGGCCGTCCTCGACACCGTCTTCAACGTCATGCAGGTCAACCCCTTCGCCAAAGACGTACTGCGCGGCGCGATCATCATCGCCGCCGTCGCCGTCTACGCCCGCCGCCAGCTCAGCCGCACCGCCCGCAGACCGCGATTCGCCGACGCGGGGACCGCCGCGGAAACCGGGAGGTCGTGATGAGCCGTCTTCGCACCGCCGCCTCCGCCCTGTCCGGCGGCACCGGCCCCGTCATCGCGCTGCTGGCGCTCGTCTTCGCCGCCATCGCCGTCGCCAACCCCGGATTCTTCGAGGGGCCGTCGTTGATGGCCTTCCTCAAACAGGCCGCGCCACTGGTGATCCTCGCCGCCGGCCAGTACTTCGTCATCGTCTCGGGCAACTTCGACCTCTCGGTGGGCGCCCTGGTCGGCGCACAGGTCGTCATCGCCGCGCGTCTGATCGACGGCGAGGAATCCCGGACCCTCCCCGTCCTCGGTGTGATGCTCCTGTTCGGGCTCGCCGTCGGACTGGCCAACGGTCTGATCACCACCGCCCTGAAAGTCCAGTCGTTCATCACCACTCTCGGCATGATGCTCGTGCTCTACGGCGCGATCCGGCTGTGGACCGGTGGCGCGCCCACCGGCGGCCTCTCCGAGGCGTTCCGCGGCCCGGGCCGCCGCGGCATCGACGGCCTGCCGCTGATCGGCCAGCTCCCATGGGCGCTGCTCGCCATGATCGGCCTCGGAGCCGCCGCGGTCTGGCTCATGCGCACCCGTTTCGGCCGCATCCTCGTGGCCACCGGCGATAACGACCTCGCCGCCGAACGCTCCGGCGCCCGCATCGACACCGTCCGCACCGCCGCGTTCGTCCTCTCCGGCCTCTCGGCGACCATCGCCGGCGTCCTCATCGGCGGCTACGCCGGTGTCAGCGCCCAAGTCGGCGAAGGCATGGAGTTCACCGTCATCACCGCGGTCGTCCTCGGCGGCGTCGTCCTCGGCGGCGGCCGCGGCTCGGTCGTCGCCGCCATGGCCGGAGCGCTCGCCATCGAGGCCCTGTTCGCCCTGTTCAACCAGCTGGCCCTCCCGTCCACGCTCCGGCCCTCAGTGCAGGGCCTGATCATCATCGCCGCCGTCGCCTACGCCGCAAAGCGCAGCGCACGCCGGCCTGTCCCGGCAATAGCCACCACGACCACCGATCCCTCATGAGAAGAAGGTGCCGCACCATGCAGATCACCCGCCCGGCCCTCGCGTCGGCCGCAGTCGCAGCGCTGCTGCTGACCCTCGGCTGCACCACCGACGACCTCCAAGAGCCGGAGACCACCGACCAGGCCGCCGACACCGCCGAAGGCGATTGGTTCGTCCAAGCCGACTACCAGGAGCAGATCGCCCAGCGCGACATCGAACCCGAAGGCGACCCGGCCGCACCATGGCTCCAGGCCATCGAACCCGAATGGGTCGACACCGAGGAATTCGCACGCGACGGCGGCGACGCCACCGTGTGCTTCTCGAACGCCTCGGTGTCCAACCCGTGGCGCGTCACCGGCTGGATCACCATGCAGCAGCAGGTCGAAGTCCTCCAAGAATCCGGCGCGATCGGCGAGTTCCGCCACTCCGACGCCGCCGATGACGACGACCAGCAGATCTCCGACATCCAGGCGTTCGTCGACTCGGGCGAATGCGACGCGCTCATCATCTCGCCGTCGACGACCGCGACCCTGACACCCGCGGTCCAGGCCGCATGCGACTCGGGCGTCCCGGTGATCGTCTTCGACCGCGGCGTCAACACCGACTGCGCCGTCACCTTCATCCACCCGATCGGCGGCTACGCCTTCGGAGCCGACGCCGCCGAGTTCCTCGTCGACAACCTGGAACCCGGTGCGACCGTGCTCGCACTGCGCATCCTGCCCGGCGTCGACGTCCTCGAACACCGCTGGGCCGCCGCCCAGGAGGTCTTCGCCGACTCCGAACTGGAGATCCTCGGCGACGAGTTCACCGGTGGCGACGCCGCCGAGATCAAGAACATCGTCACCCAGTACCTCCAGCGCGGCGATGTCGACGGCATCTGGATGGACGCCGGCGACGGCGCCGTCGCCGCCGTCGAGGCGTTCGAGGACGCCGGCGAGCCCTACCCGGTCATGACCGGTGAGGACGAACTGTCCTTCATGCGCAAGTGGGAGGAGACCGGCATGACCGCGCTCGCCCCGGTCTACTCCAACTTCCAGTGGCGCACGCCGGTCCTGGCCGCCACGATGATCCTGGACGGCGAGCAGGTCCCCGCCGAATGGGTCCTGCCCCAGGAGCCGATCACCGAGGCCGACCTCGATGAGTACCTGGAACGCAACGCCGACATGCCCTCGCTGCACTACGCTAAGTTCGGCGGCGAGGACCTGCCCGGCTTCCCCGACGCCTGGAGGGACCGTTGAGTCGCGCCATCGGCGTCAACACGTGGGTCTGGGCCTCGCCGCTCGACGACGAGGCCCTGGCCCGGCTCGCCCCGAGCATCCGTGCATGGGGCTTCGACACGATCGAACTGCCCGTCGAGGACCTCGGCGACTGGGACCCGGCCCGAGCCGCCGAGCTGATCGGCGAACTCGGCCTGGACGCCACCGTGGTCCTGGTCATGGGGCCCGGCCGCGAACTGGTCGGCGCGCCCGGCCGCGTCGTCGCCGACACGCAGGAATACCTGCGCGGCGTCGTCGACGCCGCCGTCGCCGTCGGCTCGCCGGTCATCGCCGGACCGGCCTACGCCTCCGTGGGCCGCACCTGGCGGATCGAAGACCGGGCCGCCGCCTGCCGCGAGCTGCGCGAGCACCTCGCACCGGTGGCCGACTACGCCGCCGAACGCGGCGTCACGATCGCCGTCGAACCGCTCAACCGTTACGAGACCAGCCTGATCAACACCGTCGACCAGGCCCTTGAGGCTCTGGACGGCCTCGCCGGGACCGCACTGGCCCTGGACGTGTACCACATGAACATCGAGGAGACCGATCTCCCGGCCGCCATCGAGAGGGCCGCCGGGCGCATCGGTCACGTCCAGGTGAGCGCGAACGACCGGGGCGCACCCGGCCGCGACCACATCGATTGGCGCTCCGTCCTGGAAGCCCTGGACCGGGCCGGGTACACCGGTCCGATGGTCATCGAATCGTTCACCGCGCACAACGCCGCGATCGCCACCGCCGCGTCCATCTGGCGGCCGCTGGCTCCCACGCAGGACGCCATCGCCGTCGACGGACTGGCCTATCTGAGGAGTCTGACCGATGCCTAGACCCATCACGCTGTTCACCGGCCAGTGGGCGGACCTGCCGTTCGAGCAGCTGTGCCGCCTGGCCTCCGAGTGGGGCTACGACGGGCTCGAAATCGCCTGCTGGGGCGACCACCTCGACGTCCGCCGTGCCGCGAGCGACGACGACTACGTCGCCGAACGCAAAGCTATCCTCGCCGAGCACGGCCTGAACCTGTGGGCGATCTCGAACCATCTGGTCGGCCAGGCCGTCTGCGACGACCCGATCGACGAGCGCCACCGCGCGATCCTGCCCGCCCACGTGTGGGGCGACGGCGAACCCGAAGGGGTGCGGCGCCGCGCGGCCGAGGAGATGCGGACGACCGCCAGGGCCGCGGCCCGGCTCGGCGTCGACACCGTCGTCGGCTTCACCGGCTCGGCGATCTGGAAGTACGTCGCGATGTTCCCGCCCGTCCCCGAGGCCACGATCGAGGCCGGCTACACCGACTTCGCCGACCGCTGGAACCCGATCCTGGACGTCTTCGACGAGGTCGGCGTGCGCTTCGCCCACGAGGTACACCCCTCCGAAATCGCCTACGACTACTGGTCGACGCATGCGGCGCTGGAGGCGGTCGGGCACCGGACCGCGTTCGGCCTGAACTGGGACCCCAGCCACATGCTGTGGCAGGACATCGACCCGGTGTCGTTCCTGTGGGACTTCCGCGACCGGATCTACCACGTCGACTGCAAGGACACGCGCCGCCGTTTCGACGGACGCAACGGACGCCTGTCCTCGCACCTGCCGTGGGGCGACCCGCGACGCGGCTGGGACTTCGTCTCCACCGGGCACGGCGACGTGCCATGGGAGGACTGCTTCCGGGTGCTGAACGCGATCGGCTACACCGGTCCGATCTCGATCGAATGGGAGGACGCCGGGATGGACCGGCTGCGCGGCGCGGCCGAAGCGGTCGCGTTCGTCCGCGATCGGCTCTTCGACCGCCCCGAGGCGTCCTTCGACGCGGTGTTCGGCTCCGGATCGTGAACGCCGCCCCGGGGCGCCCGAGCGCGCCGGGGCCGTGCCCTAGGCGAGCTTCGGGATCGCCGCCGCGAGCAGTTCGCGCACCTTGTCGAGGTTCGCCTCGAGCATCGCGAAGACCGCCTCCTGCGTCACCGACGCGATGCCGGGATGCGTTTCGAGCCCGGCATCGTAGTCGGTGACCAGCGCGATCCCCGCGAACGGTATTCCGGCCTCCATGGCCAGGACCGCCTCTGGAGACTGCGTCATGTTCACCACGTGCCAGCCCGCGGCGCGATGCCACTCGGATTCGGCGCGGCTGGAGAACCGCGGACCGTTGACGACCACCACGGTGCCGCCGTCGTGGACGGCCACGCCGATCTCCGCGGCGGCATCCAGCAGCACTTGGCGCAGCACCGGGTCGTAGGGCTCGGCGAACGGCACGTGCGCCGGCCCCTCCTCGAACTCGTCGTAGAAGGTGGACGGCCGGCCCCAGGTGCGATCGACGATCTGGTCGCACACCACGAAATCACCCGGCTCGATCTCCGGGCGCAGCGAACCGGCGGCGAACGGAGAGAGCAGCGACCGCACCCCGAGCAGCCGCATCGCCTCCACGTTGGCCCGGTAGTTGACCTGGTGCGGCGGAAAACGGTGGTCGGCGCCATGCCGGGGCAGGAACGCCACCCGCACCGGCTCCCCGCCTTCGACGTCCTCGACGTCCACGATGGTCACCGGCGCGCTGGGCTCACCCCAGCGCGTCTCGACCTCGAAGGTCTCCGCCGCCTCGCCCAGCGTGTAGAAGCCGGTCCCGCCGAAAACGCCGACGTCGGCCCACGGCCGCCCCGCCTCGGCCTCCTCGATCGGTTCGATCACATCGTCCACGTTCGGCTCCTCATCGTTCGCGTGCGGCTCGACGCGCCCGCACCAGCTGCGCCCGCATGTCCTTGACGGCGCGGAGCGTCCCGCCGACCGTGCCGGTGACCTTGCTCTTGCCGAGCCTGGGCCGGTAGGGGACCGGCAGCTCCGCGATCCGCCATCCCGCGGCCCCGGCCCGCAGCACCATCTCCAGGGGCCAACCGGAGCGGCGGTCGGTGATGCCCAGGTCCAGCAGGGCCTCACGACGCGCAGCCCGCATCGGGCCGATATCGGTCGCGTTCGCGCCGCAGTGGCGGCGGACCTGCCCGGCCAGGTACCGGTTCGCGATCCGGCTGTGCGGCGCCAGCGACCCCGGCGGCCTCGCCCCGAGCACGAGATCGGCCTCGCCGTCCAGGACCGGCGCGCAGACCCCCGGCAGATCACCCGGGTCGAGGGAGGCGTCGCAGTCCATGAACGCCACCACCGGGGCCTTCGCCGCGGCCAGACCGGTATAACAGGCCGCACCGAAACCGCGCCGGGACTCCGGCACCACCTTGGCGCCGAGCTCGGCGGCGAGCGCGGCCGAGCCGTCATCGGAACCGTTGTCGACCACGATCGGCCGGTACCCCTCGGGCATCCGCTCCAGCACCCACGGCAGCGCCTCGCGCTCGTTCAGCACCGGCAGCACCACATCGACCGCGGCCGCCTCGGCGCCGAGCAACAGCTCGCGGACCCGCCGCGCGGTACGGGTACGCGGCGCCAGCGTCGCGATCGCTCGGGCGTCCTCGACCTCGTCGAGGTCCCGCAGCACCGGCAGATCCGCCACGGCCAAACCCAACTCGTGCAGCCGCCGGTGCTGGCGTCGCCCGGTGTCGCTTCGACTCATGGGCACGCCCGCGAACGCCTCGGGTCGCGGCGCGGCGAAACCGATCGCCCACCAGCCGCCGTCCTCGGCCAGACCCAGCGCCGCCTCGCCGCCGCCCTCGGCGACCGTCGCAAGGCACCGATCGAGCAATCCGGGCGTGACCTGGGGCGTGTCCATACCGATCTGGAGGCCCGGACCGCCCGCGGCCGCCCAGGCGGCGGCCAAGCGCTCACCGAACGGGCCCTCGACCTGTTCGACCACTTCGAAACCCTCGGGCAGCCAAGGCCCCGGCTCGCCGTCGAGCGCGAGAATGCGCCGTTCGGCGCCGCACGCCGCGACGGCCGCCAGCGTGTCGGCCAGCGAGGACTCCGCGACCTCGGCCGCCTCCGCAGCGGTCAGCGCGGGCGTGAGCCTGGTCTTGACCCGGCCAGGCACGGGAGCCTTCGCCATGACGAGAAGATGCGTCCGCCCCATGAGTGCGATGGTACGTTTCAGGCGGACGGTACGGGCCCGGTCAACCGATGACATTCGAAAGTATCGCCGTAAACCAGGACTGAACGCCACCGAGTCGGCCAAAGTATCCCCATGAGTTCCGAAACCGAGCCGTGCACGCCGCTCGTCGATCCCGCGCCGGACGGCCCGCCCGTCCGAGCGCCCAGCCGCGGCGGCGGCCGGGACCGACCGGCGACCGGCCGGCGTGCGGCGCTCCAGCCCGCGGCCGTCCTGACCGCCTGGGCGCTGTTCCTCCTCCTCGTGTGGCTGCTCGGACAGTACAAGGAAGCAAGCACCGAGGAGCACCTCGCGCTCGGCGCGATGCCCCTGTTCGGACGGTGGGAGACGCACGTCGGCGCGCACCTGCTCGTCCCTGCGGCCACCGGCGCGCTCATCATCGCCCTCCTGCCCGCGATCGCTGCACGATGGCGATGGCGTTGGACGGCATTGGCGACCGCGACCGCCGCCGTCGCCTTCAGCATCGCCCTGGCCTACGCCCACTCCCACCCGGGCACCTGGGAGGACATGCACCGCAATTACGGCCAGGCGATCCACTTCGTCGACGACGCCGGCGGCATCGGCCCGTTCCTGGCCTCGTACGTCGACCTCCAACTGGCCGGCGACTTCCCCATCCACCTCCAGTCCCACCCACCCGGCCTGGTCCTGCTCCTGTGGACCGCCGCGCAGATCGGTCTGGCCGGGCTGCTGTTCGAGAACACAGTGATCATGCTGGCCGCGGCGGCCTCGGTGCTCGCCGCACTGGTGATCGCCCGCGACGTCGCCGGTGAGCGCCTCGCCCGCCGGTCCGCACCCTTCCTGGTCATCGCGCCCGCCGCGTTCTGGCACAACAACGCCGACATCGTCTTCGGCGGCGTCGTCCTCACCGCCGCCGCCTGCCTGATCCTCGCCACGAACCGGGCCGGAGCGAAGGCCGCCGGGCTGACCCTCGCCGGAGGCCTGCTCGCGGGGGCCGCGCTCATGCTGTCGTTCTCCAGCGCCCTGCTCGCCGTCCCCGTCGTCGCCGTCGCCGTGACGCGCCGCCGCCTCCGCGTCCTCCTCGCCGGCGCCGCCCTGGCGGCCCTGGTCGTCCTCGCTCCGATGCTGGGAGGCTACTGGTGGCTCGACGGCCTGGCGGCCACCCGCGTGCGGTACTACGCAGGCGTGGCCTCGGCACGCGGCTACTGGTACTTCCTCATCGCCAACCCGGCGGTGTTCGCCCTCGCGCTCGGGCCCGCGATCGCGGTCGCCCTCACCCGGCTGCGAGACCGGCGCATGTGGATCGTCGTCGGATCGTGTCTCGCGGCCGTCGCCGTCGCCGATGTCTCGGGCATGTCCTCGTCCGAGACCGAGCGGATCTGGCAGCCGTTCATGCCGCTGGTGCTCCTCGCCGGATGCGCCCTGCCGCGGCCGCGACCCTGGCTGGCCCTCCAACTGACCATCGCACTCGTCATCGCCGCCACGCTGCGCGTGCAGTGGTGACCCGACAGAAAGGCCGCAACCCATGCGTGTACTGGTGACCGGCGGGGCCGGATTCATCGGCGGAGCGATCTGCGAGCGGCTCGCCGCCCGCGGCGACGAGGTCGTCGTCCTCGACTCCCTCGCCGCCCACGAAAAGCCGCCCGAGCGACTCCCGGACTCGGCGGAACTCATCATCGGCGACCTCGCCGACGAGTCGGCGCTGCGCCGCGCCGTCGACGGGGTCGACGCGGTGTGCCACCAGGCCGCCCGCGTCGGTCTCGGCGTCGACTTCGACGACGTCGCCGACTACGTCGCCGACAACGACGGCGGCACCGCGAACCTCCTGCGGGCCCTGTGGCGGCGTTCCTTCACCGGCCGCCTCGTCGTGGCCTCCTCCATGGTCGTCTACGGCGAAGGCCGCTACCGGTGCGCCGAGCACGGCGACATCCGCGCCGCACCGCGACACCGGGCCGACCTCGACGCGGGCCGGTTCGAGCCGCGCTGCCCCCGCTGCGGCGACGATCTCACGTGGGCGCCGGTGCCCGAGGACGCCCCGCTCGACCCGCGCAACGTCTACGCCGCCACCAAAGTCCACACCGAGCACCTCTCGTCCCTGTACGGACGCGAGTCCGGAGCGAGCGTGTGCGCCCTGCGCTACCACAACGTCTACGGCCCCCACATGCCGCGCGACACACCGTACGCGGGCGTGGCGAGCATCTTCCGCAGCGCGTTCGAAGCGGGCGAGGCGCCGCACGTGTTCGAGGACGGCGCCTCGACGCGCGACTTCGTCCACGTCGACGACGTCGCCCGCGCCAACCTGCTCGCGCTCGACTCCGACTGGACCGGGGCGTGCAACATCGCCAGCGGCGAGCCGCACACCGTCGGCGAGATGGCCGAGGCGCTCGCCACCGAATTCCCCGATGCGCCGCGGCCCCTGGTCACCGGTGAATACCGGCTCGGCGACGTCCGCCACGTCGTCGCCTCGCCCGACCTCGCCGCCGAAGCACTCGGCTTCCGCGCCTCGACCGACTTCAAGGAGGGCATGGCCGCCTTCGCACGTGACCCGCTGCGCTGACCGGACGGGCGTCACCGCCGACGACCGTGCCCCGCGATTGCGACGCTCCTGAGCGCAATCGGCGCGCGCCGGCCGCCGAACTGCTGTAATCATCGAAACCCGTCGAATCGGAGGTGCGGACATGGCAGGGCTGCCCACGCGCAGGAGTCTCGCCGAGACCCCGCCCGTCCAAGCGGGCGTCATGCTCGGCATCGGACTCGCGCTCGCCGCCGCACTGGTGTGGACGGTCACCGAACTGCGCACGCTCCTCATCGTCCTGGCCGTGGCCGGGTTCCTCGCGGTCGGCATGAACCGCCCGGTCACGCTGATGACCCGTCGCGGCCTGCCCCGCCCGCTGGCCGTGGCGATCCTGATCGTCAGCCTGTTCCTGCTGGTCTGCGGCGGGGTCGGTCTCGTCATCCCGGTCATCGTGGGCGAAGGCCGCGAGTTCATCGAGTCCGCCCCCGACTACTGGGAACGGCTCATGGACAGCCCCGTGCTGGAGCGTTTCGGCGGCGAGGCGAAACTCGTCGAGCAGGCGCAGTCCCTCATGACCGGTGAGAACGTCTCGGGCGCGCTCGGCGGCCTCCTCGGCGGCGTCGCCACCGCGGCCGGCGCGATCGGATGGTTCGTCACGTGCCTGCTGCTGGCGCTGTTCATCCTCGGCGGCCACGACCGCATCCGCGGCAGCGCACTGCGACTCGTCGTCGCCTCCGAACGCGACCGGGCCGCCGACCTGCTCGACCGGATGCTCCAGCAGGTCGGCGCCTATATCGTCGGCGCTCTGACCATCGGGCTCGTCGCCGGCGTCTCCGCGTGGGTCTTCATGGCCATCGCCGGCATCCCCTACGCCGCGATCCTGGCCGTGGTCGTGGCTCTGACCGACCTCGTCCCGCAGGTCGGGGCGACCATCGGCGCGATCGTCGTCTCCGCGGTGGCTCTGACCGTCTCGCCGATGACCGCCGTGGCCTCGGTGATCTTCTTCGTGATCTACCAGCAACTGGAGAACTGGGTCGTCTACCCGAGGATCATGCGCAGCGCGGTCGAGGTCTCCGACCTCGCGGCGATCGTCAGCGTCCTCACCGGCGCGACCCTGTTCGGCGTCGTCGGCGTCATCCTCGCGATCCCGCTCTACGCCGCGATCCGCCTCGTGGTCCGCGAAATCGTCTTCCCCCGGCTCGACCGGAGCTGACGGGCCCGGGGCCGTGGGACGAATCGCCCCGATCGGGGGATCGCCCGGCGGCCCGTGGTACTGGACTACCCGCCGCCGCCTCGTGGCCCGTACCGTGATGACGATGTTGTTGACCAAGGCCCGCCGGGCGCTCACCGTCTGGAGGTTCGGCGGCTATGCCCGGAACCGCCGCGACGCCGTCGCCCGACTGTGGCAGCTGCTCAGACGCCTGCCCCGCAACCGCCCCATGCGCGACTCGGACACCGGCACCGTCTACGTCCTGATGTCACCGCCCGCCGACGAGGAGGCGATCTACCCCTGCGCGGTCGAGACCGGCGAGGACGGGACGCGGACCCTGTGCGTCTACGACTCGATCCGCCGCAGGCCCGCCGACGCCCCCGTCCCGCCGCTCATCCGCGCCGCCAGGCCCTTCCCCGCCGAGAAGATCGACCACGACACCGTCCTGCTGCACCTGCCGGAGATCTTCGCGTTCGATGACAGCCGCAACGTCTCCGACGCCGAACTCGACGAGCTGTACGGTCGGCTGCTGAGCCTCTACGACGCGTACCAGGCGATCTGACTTCGGGGCGGGGCCGATGCGGGGCGCGGTGGGCGTCCGCCGACGCCCGGGCGTAGGCTGGCCCGGCGGAGGCATTCGCTTCCGCGCCGCCGTCTCCCGCCGTCAGAGAATCGGATCCGCCCGTGTTCGGCACCGTCGACCTGTGGACCTATGTGGCCGCCACCGTCCTGATCATCCTGCTTCCCGGCCCCAACTCGCTGTATGTGCTGTCGGTGGCCTCCAGACGTGGACGCCGGGCCGGTCTCGCGGCGGCCGCAGGCGTGTTCTGCGGGGACTCGGTCCTCATGGTCGCCTCGGCCGCCGGCCTCGCCTCGGTATTCGCGGCTTCCCCGGTCCTGTACAACGCGGTCCGCTGGGCCGGGGTCGCCTACCTCGCCTATCTCGCCTTCGGGCTGCTCGTCGCCGCTTGGAGGGCTTGGAGGTCCGAGGAGCGGGGCGCGTCGGCCCCGCCCCCCGCGGCGCGCACCGAGCGCCCGTACGCGCGCGCCCTCGTCGCGAGCCTGCTCAACCCCAAGGCCATCTTGTTCTTCGTGGCGTTCTTCGTCCAGTTCACCGACCCCTCCTACCAGTGGCCGGTGCTGAGCTATCTGGTCCTGTACGTCATTCTCCAGACCTGCTCGATGGTCTATCTGTCGGCGCTCATCCTCACCGGTGACCGTTTCGCGCAGCTCTTCCGGGAGCGCCGACGCCTCACGGCCGCCGGGAACGGCCTGGTCGGCGCGGCCATGGTCGGTTTCGCGGCCAAGCTCGCGACCGGTTGAGCCGCGGAACGCGCGGCGCTCCGCGGCCCCGCCGTGTCGGCGCTCAGAGTCCGCCGAGGGGCTGCAGTCCGGGTAGCGCCCGGCTCTCGTAATCGAACAGGGCCTGGTTCTCCCACCCGTTGCCGGTGGACGGGTCCTCGGAGTCCCACCCGTTGCCCTCGATGGCGGTCCAAGTGGCCTCCCACCAGAAGACCCCGCGCCCGAGTCGGTCCGGGACGCCTTTGACGACGTCGGCGATCGCCTCCAGCATCGAGGACTGGCTCCCGGGGCTCGCCGGATGGCCGGCGACCGGTTCGGGGTCGGAGACGATGTTGTCCCAGTCGTCCCCGTTCTCGACGGTGAACGGGTA
>JAJYSW010000078.1 GCA_021793335.1 Actinomycetes bacterium | reverse complement strand
CCGCCGGGCGCTACCCCGAGACCCGCCTCACCGCGGGCGTCGACGACCTCGGCCTCACCGACCTCGACCCACTGCCCCGGGAGCTCCAGCGCGAAGTGATCGAATCCCATCGGCCCATGCTCCTCGGGCCCAAGACGGGCAGCAAGCGCCATCGCGAAATCCTGACCGCAGCCGGTCTGCGCGGTGCGATGCTTGTCCCGCTGCGCTCGGGCGAGGAGGTCTACGGCTGTCTCTCCGTCGTCGACCGCATCGGCGGCGAGAACACCCACTTCCTTGAAGTGGACATGCAGCTGCTCGAAACCGTCGCCGCGCAGGTGGGCGTCGCCGTCGACAATGCGCGCCTGGTCGACCAGCTCCGCTACGACGCCTACCATGATCCGGTCACCGGCCTGGCGAACCGGCGGCGCAGCCTCAAGGCCCTCCAGGAGGCGATCGCCATCACCGTGCCCGGCGAGGTCGCCGCCGTTCTCATGTTCGATGTGGACGGCATGCACGAGATCAACGACGCCCTCGGCCACGACGCGGGCGATGCGCTCCTCGTCGAGTTCAGCAGGCGCCTGACCCGGTACGCCCCGGACGCCTCGTTCATCGGCCGCATCGACTCCGACGAGTTCATCCTCCAGACGCGCCTGCCCTCCACCGAGGCCGCCGTCGAGACCGCTCGGCGGCTGCGCCTCGAAGTCCAGGGGCCGTTCGAGTTCGGTGGGATCGCCGTCGAGGTCTCGGCCGCCGTCGGCGTCGTCACGCACCCGGACTTCGCCACCGATGCCGACGAGCTCCTCCAAAGAGTGGATACCGCCACCCGGCAGGCCAAGCACACCGGCGACGGCGTCCAGACCTACCACTCGGGCCTCGAATCCGAGAGCCTGCGCCGCATCGGCCTGGCCGCCGACCTGCGCCGGGCCCTCGACCGCGACGAGCTCGAAGTCCACTTCCAGCCGAAGGTCCGCCTCGCCGACGGGGCTCTGGCCGGAGCCGAGGCCCTGGTGCGCTGGCCGCACCCGACGTACGGACCGGTCGGGCCGGAGGAATTCGTCGCGATCGCCGGCAGCACCGCGCAGCTGGGGCAGCTCACCGAGATGGTGCTGGCCGAGACCCTGCGGCGGTCCGTCGAGTGGGCGGGAGCGGACGGCCCGCTGCGGATGGCGGTGAACCTCTCGCCGCGGACGCTCGCCGATCCGCATTTCCCCGGCCGGGTGGCCGAGTTGCTGGAGCGCTACCAGGTGCCGCCCGAGCGGCTGACGTTCGAGATCACCGAGGACGACATGGTCGCCGACGGCTCCAAGCGCGCACCGGGGCTGGACCGGCTGCACGCGATGGGTGTGCGGCTGTCGGTCGACGATTTCGGGACCGGGTACTCCTCGCTGGCGTACCTGCGGCGGCTGCCGGTCCAGGAGATCAAGATCGATCTGCGGTTCGTCCAGGGCATGGACACCGACGCCGACGACCGCGCGATCGTCAAGGCGGTGCTGGGGCTGGCCAGGCACTTCGAGATCGACGTGGTCGCCGAGGGCATCGAGACGCACCAGACGGTCGACCAGCTGCGGGCGATGGAATGCGAGACCGGTCAGGGCTACTACTTCTCCAGGCCCCTCCCGCCCGACCGCTTCGCGGCCTGGCTGGAGACGCAGGGTGGCGCTCGGGGCGGCCCCGAGCGGCCTGGGCCGGCCTGAGCCCCGGCCCGCGGGCCGGGCTGTGGTCTGAACCGCACCGCAGGCCCCGCTTCGGAAGACCGGACTGGATCATGTACTCTTGTCAAGGCCGCGTGAGAACGCGAGCGCCCCAATAGCTCAGTCGGCAGAGCGTCTCCATGGTAAGGAGAAGGTCAACGGTTCGATTCCGTTTTGGGGCTCGGTGGCGCTGTCCGCAGACCCCGGTGAAGCTTGCTATCCGGACGTCGACGCAGTGCCTCGGCCGCCTTCTGCAGATGCTTCCGGTGGCAGTGGGCACACGGCGGTGTAGCTCAGTGGTAGAGCAAACGACTCATAATCGTTGTGTCGCCGGTTCGATCCCGGCCATCGCTACTTTTGTTCGGCGTCGACTACCGAGCTAGACTGGTCGACGCTGTTCTCAGTTCGTCCTGTGTTTTGTCAATCAGGTGGGCCCCGAGGGTCCGCCGAGTTACGAGGAAGGCACTCATCGTGGCCAAGGCTACTGACGTTCGCCCCAAGATCACCATGGCGTGCGTGGAGTGCAAGGAGCGCAACTACATCACGAAGAAGAACCGGCGGAACAACCCCGACCGGCTCGAACTCAAGAAGTACTGCGCGCGCTGCAAGACCTCACGGGTGCACAAAGAGACCCGCTAGGCTCCACTCGCCCGGCATGCTCAACACTTCGTATGTGGGACGCTCCCTGCCGACCACTGCACCGGCGGTGATCACCGCCGAGTCGGTGACGCGGTTCGCGCGTGCCCTCGGCATGAGCGACACCGACGCCGTACCGCCCACCTACTTGATCTCCCTCACGCTCCCCGCGGCGGACCCGCTCATCGAAGACCCCGATTTCGGGCTCGACTTCAGCAAGGTCCTGCACCGCGAGCAGCGGTTCGCGTACCACCGCGAGCTGCGCGCGGGCGACCGGGTCTCCTGCACCGTCACGGTCGAGTCGATCAAGACCGTCTCGGGCAACGACCTCCTCGCCCTGCGCACCGACGTCACCGACGAGGAGGGCCTTGCGGCCGAGGTCTGGACCACGCTCTTCGTGGCCGGGGGTGAGGCATGAGCGTCTTCGCCGGACTCTCCGCGGGGGACGTGGTGTTCACCACCGAGTTCACCGTCGATCGCGCCGATCTCACGGCGTACGCCGAAGCCTCGGGGGATCACAACCCCATCCATCTCGATGAGGCCGCGGCCAAGGCCGCCGGGCTGCCGAACGTCATCGCCCACGGCATGTACACGATGGGTCTGGTCTCCCGCGCGGTGCTCGAATGGGCGGCCGAAGCGGAACTCGACGCCTCGCTCGGCGCGTTCTCGGCCCGTTTCGCCAAGCCCGTCGTCGTCCCGGCCGACTCCGGCGCCGTCGTCGAGATGGAGGCCAAGGTCCGCAAGGTCGACGCCGACTCGCTCGAACTCGCGATCGCGGTCCTCAGCGGCGGCGACAAGGTCCTGGCCCCGGCGCGGGCGACGCTCACCGCGAACTGACCGCGCGGCGTCCGCTCATTCGTAAGAGAAGAAGCCCTTGCCGCTCTTGCGGCCCAGTTCGCCCGCCGCCGCCATCCGGCGCAGCAGCGCCGGGGGAAAGAACTTCGGGTCGGCCGTGTCGTCGTAGATGTTCTCCGTCGCGTGCGTGATGACGTCCACGCCCGTCAGGTCCGCCGTGGCCAGGGGGCCCATCGGGTGGCCGAAGCCCAGCCGACAGGCCGTGTCGAGGTCCTCGGCCGAGATCACCCCGTCTTCGACGAGCCGTGCCGCCTCGTTGATGAACGCGCAGATCAGCCGCGTCGTCGCGAAGCCGGCCACGTCGCGGTTCACCACCACGCATGTTTTCCCGGTGCTCTCGGCGAACGACCGCGCCCGCTCCAGCGCCGTGTCGCTGGTGTGCAGCCCGCGCACCAGTTCGCACAGCCGCATCATCGGCACGGGGGAGAAGAAGTGGGTGCCCACGACCCGTTCGGGGTGCGTCGCGGCCGCCGCGATCTCCGTGATCGGGATCGCCGAGGTGTTCGTCGCCAGGACGGTCTCGGGCCCGCAGATCGCCGAGAGTCGTCCGAAGACCTCCTGTTTGACGTTCAGGCGCTCGAAGACGGCCTCCACGACGATGTCGGCTTCGGCGGCCTGCTCCAGATCGGTGGTCGGGGCGATCCGGCGGCGGGCCGCCTGAGCGTCGTCGGGTTCGAGCTCGGCCTTCGCGACGAACTTGTCGAGGGAGTCGCCGATGGCCGCCTCCGCCCGTTCCAACGCGCGCGGATCGCTGTCGATCAGCGTCACGTCCCATGCTCCGAGGGCCGCCACCTGCGCGATGCCCGAACCCATGAGTCCTGAACCGATTACCGCCACTTGCGCCATGAGGCGAGGCTATATGGTCGACGGTATGGCGGTCAATCTCACCAGGATCTACACCAAAACCGGCGATGACGGCACGACCGGGCTCGCGGACTTCTCACGGGTGCCGAAGACGCACCGGCGGCTCGCCGCGTACGGCGACGTCGACGAACTGAACGCGGTCGTCGGTACGGCCTTGGCGCTGCACCGAGGCGAGATCGACGATCGCATGACCGAAGTGCTCCTGGGCGTCCAGAACGATCTGTTCGATGTGGGCGCCGATCTGTCCACTCCGGTGGTCGAGGACCCGAAGCATCCGCCGTTGCGCATCGACGAGGGCTATATTTCGCGTCTCGAAGGCTGGATCGACGAGTACAACGCCGATCTGCAACCGCTGCGGTCCTTCATCCTGCGCGGTGGCACGCCGGGCGCTTCGCTGCTGCATCAGGCGTGCACGGTGGCCAGGCGCGCCGAGCGTTCGACGTGGGTGCTGCTGGAGGCGGAGCCGGAGGACACCCATCCGGTCCCGGCGACCTATCTCAACCGGCTTTCGGACTTGCTGTTCGTCTTGGCGCGCACGGCGAATCCGGGCGGCGACGTGCTCTGGCGGCCTCGGGGGACCCAGGCGTAACACGCGGCTCCCTTCGCATCCGATTTCCCTGTGTTGCCGAATTGTTACGCCATGAAGTCTGTTCGGTCTTGACCCGTCCGGTGCCAAGGGCAAAGATATGACCGATAACATGAGCTTGGATGAATTCAAATCCCTCACGATCACATCCAATAGGAAGGCAGCACCCCGTGCTTAAGAAGACCCTTGCCGGCATCGCGACCGGCGCACTGCTCCTCGGTGCGGCGGCCTGCGGCGGCGGCGACGACGAAGGCGGCGGCGGCTCCGACGGCCTGGTCGTCGGCTTCGCCCAGGTCGGCGCCGAATCCGCCTGGCGCACCGCGAACTCGGACTCCGTGCGGGATTCGGCCGACGCCGACGACCGCATCGCCGATCTCCAGTTCGTCGACGCACAGCAGCAGCAGGAAAAGCAGATCGAGGCGATCCGCAACTTCATCACCCAGAAGGTCGACGTCATCGTCCTGGCGCCCGTGGTCGAGACCGGCTGGACCGACGTGCTCACCGACGCCGAACAGGCCGGCATCCCCGTGATCCTCGCCGACCGCGGCATCGAAGAGGCCGACGAGGACCTCTACGTCACCCGCATCGGCTCCGACTTCGTCGAAGAGGGCCGCAAGGCCGGCACGTGGACGGTCGAGGAGTTCGCCGAGAACGAGACCACCGGCATCCTCCAGCTCGAAGGCACCGTCGGCTCCGCTCCGGCCAACGACCGCGAGGCCGGCTTCTTCGAGATCCTCGACGGCGAAGACTTCTCGTACGAACTGGTCGACTCCCAGTCCGGCGACTTCACCGCCGAGGGCGGCAAGGCCGTCATGGAGACCTTCATCTCCACCCACGGCCTGGAGGACATCGACCTGCTGTACGCCCACAACGACGAGATGGGCCTCGGCGCCATCCAGGCGATCGAAGAGGCCGGATACGAGCCGGGCACGGACATCCAGATCATCATCGTCGACGGCTCCAAGGCCGGGTTCCAGGCCGGCGTCGACGGAAAACTCAACTACATCGTCGAGTGCAACCCCGTCTTCGGCGACCAGCTGATGGATCTCGTCGTCCAGGTCGCGGACGGCGCGGACGTCGAGAAGTTCACGCCGGTCGTAGAGGACGCCTTCGGCGTCGACGAATTCGAGGCCGAGCTTCCCAACCGGCAGTTCTAGGAGCTGTTCAAGGACTCGGGGCGAGGCGGCATCCGAGCCCACTCGCTCGCTGAGAAGGCGGAGGGCCTCCCCGATCCCGGAGTCGGATCCGGGAGGCCCGACGACACGGCGAGCGGGCCGGACGGCGCCCGTCCAGGGCCCTTGGACAGACCCCAACCTCCGAAACCGAGTCGGGGGCCCACAGCGGCCCCGGACCCGACCCCCGCACCCTCCACGAACCCGAAGGTACAAGCCCATGTCTGACGAGCCGATCGTCCAGATGACCGGCATCACGAAGGACTTCACCGGGGTCCGCGCGCTCGACGGCGTCGACTTCACCCTCCGGCCCGGCGAGATCCACGCCATCATGGGAGAGAACGGCGCCGGCAAGTCCACCCTGATCAAGGTCCTCACCGGCGTCCACAGCCCCGATGCCGGCCGGATTCTCCTCGACGGCGAACCGGTCCGATTCAACAGCCCCGGCCACGCCCAAGCCGGCGGCATCGCCACGGTCTACCAGGAAGTCAACCTCACCGAGAACCTCTCGGTCGCCGAGAACCTCTTCGCGGGGCGCGAGCCGCGCCTCGGGCCGTTCATCAACTTCCGGGCGATGCGCAGACGAGCCAAAGCGCTCCTGTCCGACATCGGCGTCGACCTCAATGTCGCCGCGCCCCTGTCCTCCTATTCGATCGCCACGCAGCAGCTGGTGGCCATCGCCCGCGCCGTCGACATCGACGCCAAGGTCCTCATCCTCGACGAGCCGACCTCCTCGCTCGACCGCGAAGAGGTCGCCGTGCTGCTGCGCGTCATGCGCTCGCTCGCCGACAGCGGTTGCGCCATGGTGTTCATCTCCCACTTCCTCGACCAGGTCTACGAGATCTGCGACCGGATGACCGTGCTGCGCAACGGAACGCTCGTCGGCGAGTGGGCCACGGCCGACCTGCCCGAGAACGAGCTCATCGGCCATATGCTCGGTCGCGAAGTCGAAACGCTCGACGCACTCGACCGCCGCCGTCCCCACGACCGCCCCGCCCAGTCCACGCCGCTGGTGTCCGCCGCGGGCCTGGGACGCAAAGGCGCCGTCGCCCCGTTCGACCTCGATATCCACGAAGGCGAGGTCATCGGCCTGGCCGGCCTGCTCGGCTCGGGCCGCACCGAGACCGCCCGCCTCATCGCCGGAGCCGACCGCCACGACACCGGTACGATCGCCTTCGACGGCCGCCGCATCGGCGGACACAGCCCTCGCACCGCCGCCGCCCGCGGCATCGGATTCTGTCCCGAGAACCGAAAGACCGAAGGGCTCGTAGGAGACCTGACCGTCGCCGAGAACATGATCCTCGCGATGCAGGCCTCCCGAGGCTGGGCCAGGGCCATCCCGCCGGCCCGCCGCAGCGAGCTGGTGGCCGAATTCATCGACAAGCTCGACATCCGGCCCGCCAATCCCGACCTGCCGGTCCGCCACCTCTCCGGCGGCAACCAGCAGAAGGTCCTACTGGCCCGCTGGATGTTGATCGAGCCGCGCCTGCTCATCCTCGACGAGCCCACCCGCGGCATCGACGTCGGCGCCAAGGCCGATATCCAGCGCCTGGTCGCCGAACTGTCCGATGCGGGCATGGCCGTCCTGTTCATCTCCGCCGAGCTCGACGAGGTCACCCGGCTCTCCGACCGGATCGCCGTCCTGCGCGACCGCGAGCTCATCGACATCCTCCACGAGGAGTCCGACATGACCACTGACCGCATCGTCGACACGATCGTCACCCGAGGGAGCGCCGAATGAACCTGGCCTCCCCCGTGCAGACGGCCGGCGGCGGCCGCGCGAGCGCCTACTTCAAGCGGCTCATGTGGCCGCTCATCGTCCTGGCGGCGCTGCTCATCGTCAACATCGCCGTCACCGGCTTCGACTTCATCGTCCCCAGCGTCCACGACGGGCGCCTCGGCGGCGCGTTCGTCAACATCCTCCGCCGCAGCGCCCCGCTGCTCCTGATCGCCCTCGGCATGACACTCGTCATCGCCACCAAGGGCATCGATCTGTCGGTCGGCGCGGTCTACGCCATCGGCGCGGCCATCGCCTGCCAGTACATCCTCAACGGCGACCAGTCCGCCCTCGGCGTCGTCGTCACCGCCGTGACCCTGGCCCTGGCGATCGCCGCGCTCATCGGAGCATGGAACGGCGCCATGGTGGCCTACTTCGGAGTCCAGCCGATCGTGGCGACATTGATCCTCATGATCGCCGGGCGCGGCATCGCCCAGCTCATCACCGGCGGGCAGATCCCCTCGGTCGCCGATGACTCCCCCTTCGTCTCCATCGGGCGCGGCGCGATCGCGACCGTCCCGGTGCCGATCATCATCGGCGTCGCCGTCTTCGCCGCACTCGTCCTGCTCACACGCACCACCGCTCTGGGCATGCTGCTCGAATCGGTGGGCGGCAACCCCGAGGCGTCCCGCCTGGCGGGCATCCGCGCCAAAGGGATCACCGTCCTGGCCTACCTCATCGCCGGGATCTGCGCCGGGCTCGCGGGGATCATCGGCGCGGCCAACCTCGGCAGCGCCGACGCCAACAACGGCGGCCTGTGGATCGAGCTGGACGCGATCCTCGCCGTCGTCATCGGCGGCACCACACTGCTCGGCGGAAGATTCTTCCTCGTGGGCACCACGATCGGCGTGGCCATCATCGGGACGCTCGAAGTCACCATCATCAACGTCGGCCTGTCCAGCCAGTGGCAGTTCACCGCCAAGGCGATCGTCGTGTTCATCGTCGCGATGCTCCAGTCGCCGGAGTTCCGCGCCTGGATCCTCAGACCGTTCCGGACCGGGCGGCCCGGGCGGACGCCCGCCGCCCACGACCCCGAGAAAGCCCCCGCAAAATGAGCAGCCCCACGTTGACCGAGCGCCCGACCCGCTCCACGCTGTTCGACGGCCTCAGCCGCTACATCCCCATCGGCGCCACCGTGGCGCTGCTGGCGGCGATGTACCTCGGCGGGATCGCGAACTATCCCAACTTCGACAACCCGCAGCTGATCCCGGACCTGTTCATCGGCAACGCCGGGCTCCTCATCGTCGCCGTCGGCATGACCTTCGTGATCCTCTCGGGCGGCATCGATCTCTCAGTGGGATCGGTGATGGCCTTCTCGACGATGGCCTGCGCCTGGCTCACCGTCGAGGCCGGGCTGCCGGCGAGCATCGTCGTCCCGGCCGTGCTCGTCTTCGGCGTCCTCTCGGGCGCGTTCACCGGAGCGATCATCCACTACTTCAACGTGCAGCCGTTCATCGCGACGCTGGCGGGCCTGTTCCTCTACCGGGGCCTGACACTCCAGATCTCCGACCACGACATGTCCATCAGGGATATCGACTTCTTCTCGTGGGGCATGCAGCGCATTGAGTTCGGTGATCCGAGGGACGGCGGCTTCAGCCTCCCGTACATCTCGTTCATCGCTTTCGGCGTCGTGATCCTGGCGTTCATCGTCCTGCACTACACCAGGTTCGGCCGCAGTGTCTACGCCGTGGGCGGCTCCGAGCAGTCCGCGCTGCTCATGGGTCTGCCCGTGGCGCGCACCAAGGTCGGCGTGTACGCCATCAGCGGTTTCTGCGCCGCGCTCGGCGGCGTGGTGGCCGCCTTCTATACCAAGAGCGCGAACCCGCTCGCCGGTGTCGGCCTCGAATTGGACGCGATCGCCGCCGTCGTCGTCGGAGGGACGCTGCTGACCGGCGGTGCCGGCTTCGTGCTCGGCACCGTCGCGGGCGTCATGGTCATGGGGATGCTCACGACGATCATCGCCTTCCAGGGGAACCTGTCCTCGTGGTGGGCCAGGATCGTCGTCGGCGTCCTGCTGTTGGCCTTCATCCTGCTCCAGCGGGTCCTGGCCCGCTCGGGGGAGAAGCGAAAAGGGTAGCGCCCCTTCCCCTGCTCCGAGGCCGCAGACCGCACTGGTCTGCGGCCTTCGTCGTCTACTGGCATCTACTGGATTGTAGAGTTCTACGTCAAGATGTAGCATGACTGCTATCAAAGAACCGACTTCTACGACGGAGGTGATCATGGCGGAACCGCAACTCCCGGTCGGCCCCGCCATCGCCGTGTCCGACCTGCGGATGCGATACGGCGATAAGGACGTCCTGGGCGGCGTCGACTTCACCGTCGAGACCGGCAGCGTCACCGCGCTCCTCGGCCCCAACGGCGCCGGCAAGACCACCACGGTCGAGATCCTCGAAGGCTTCCGCGCCCGCTCGGGCGGCGAGGTGAGCGTCCTCGGCGCCGACCCCGCCGACGGCGACGAACACTGGAGGGCCCGCATGGGCATCGTCCTCCAGGAATGGCGCGACAACGGCAAATGGCGCGTGCGGGACCTCCTCGCCCACTTCGCCGACTACTACCGCCCCTATACCGATCCGTGGAGCGCCGACGAACTGCTCGACATGGTCGGCCTCACCGAACAGGCGGGGCAGCGTCTCATGCGCCTCTCGGGCGGCCAGCGCCGCCGCCTCGATGTCGCCGCCGGCATCGTCGGCCGCCCCGCCCTGCTGTTCCTCGACGAGCCCACCACCGGCTTCGATCCGCACGCACGCCGTGAATTCCACGAGCTCATCCACCGGCTCACCGACCTCGAAGGCACCACCATCCTGCTCACCACCCATGACCTCGCCGAAGCCGAGAAGCTCGCCGAACGCATCCTCATCCTCGCCGGAGGCCGCATCATCGCCGACGGATCACCCGATGCGCTCGCCCGCGCCGCCGCGACCACCGCCGAGGTCAAGTGGATGCAGGACGGACGGCTCCAGGTCCATGCCACCGACGATGCGACGGCCTTCGCCCGCAAGCTCCTGGCCACCGACGACGGTGCCGTCACCGATTTGGAGATTCACCGAGCCAGTCTCGAAGACGCCTACCTGGCCTTGGTGGAGCAGTTCGAGGCCGGCGAGGTCCAGGCCGCCGCCGACACCTTCCAGGAGGCCACCCGATGAACCCCACCATGCACGCCTATAAAACCGGCTGGCGCCGGGCCCTGATCGAAACCAAGGTCACGCTGACCACCCCCTCTGACGTGATAGGCACCCTGTTCCCACTCGTCATCGGGGTCACGGTGCTGCTGTTCCTGCGCGGCGTCGACATCGAAGGCGCCCCGGTCTCCCTCGGTTCGATGAGCATGCCGAGCCTGATCGGCATGTTCATCGTCTGGGGCGGGGTCTTCGGCGTCCTCGGCACCATGGTGATGGACCGCACCAACGGGACCATGCTGCGCGCCAAGTCGATGCCCGGCGGTATGACCGGATACCTCGTGGGGCATCTCGGCTCCATAGCGATCTTCACGGCCTTCAGCGTCATGGTGATGCTGGTCGTGGGCCTGGTGTTCTTCGACGGCCTGGAGTTCGCCTCCCCCGACCGTTGGCTACTGTTCCTGGCGGTGCTGGTGCTCATCCTGGCCGCGACCGTCCCGCTCGGCGCCGTCCTCGGGGCGCTGCTCGACAATCCCAACAACATGGCGCTGGTGATGCTGCCGTTCATGGGGCTCATCGCGATCTCCGGCATCTTCTACCCGATCACGGCGTTGCCGGACTGGCTCCAGGCCATCGGGCAGGTCTTCCCCACCTACTGGGCCGGACTCGGCATGCGGCACGCGCTATTGCCCGACAGTGCCGTGGCGGTGGAGATCGGCCAGAGCTGGCGGACGCTTACGATGTTCATCGTGCTCGCCGCCTGGTCGGCGGCGTCGATGGCGTTCGCGCCGAAGCTGTTGAGCCGCATGGCACGCCGTGAGTCGGGCTCGACGATGGCGGCCAGGCGCGAGAAGATGCAGCAGGACTGGGGGTAAGCGGCCGTGGCCGATGACGTCGTGTACAACCGCATCGCGATGCTGCGCGCCGAGCGGGGCGTCTCCCGCCGCGAGCTCGCCGACGCCCTCGGCGTGCACTACCAGACCGTGGGCTACCTCGAACGCGGCGAGTACAGCCCGAGCCTCCACTTGGCGCTGAAGATCGCCGAGTACTTCGATGTAGCGGTGGAGATCGTCTTCTCCATGAGGCCATTCCCGCGCCTCGGCGCGGGAACGTGAGTCGGGTCGCGCCTGGGTGCGGGAACGTGAGTCGGGTCGCGCCTGGGTGCGGGAGCGTGAGTCGGGTCGCGCCTGGGTGCGGGAACATGAGTCGGGTCGCGCCTGGGCGCGGGAGCGTGAGCCCCGTCCCTCGATAGCCCGTCTCCGGCCCGCGCCCTTGCCGTGCTCGACCATGCCACCGACTTCTGGTGCCGAACGGAGGCCATGATCCGCACCTGCGACGGCTGAACGCCCACCACCGGCCCGGCGGACACCGGTGGCGGCACGCCGTCACCGGCTCGAACCGGTGTCAGTTACCCGACAAATATCCGATAATGAGACTCGCGTGTCGCATGGGCCTTACGAGGTGAAAGCTCGCTTAAGGTCATTGCATGGCGAAGATCCCCCATGAAGCACTCCATCACCTGTTCCGAGACGACCCCGGCCTGTTCACGCGGACCGTGCGTCGGGTCTTCGGCGAGACGTTCCCCGATGTCAAAGAAGTCGCCGAGATCATCGTCGACACCACGAGCATCGGGGCCATCGAGCGCTATATCGATACCTCACTGCGAGTGACCACCGACGAGGGCGAGGAGATCCTGGTCATCGAACCGCAGACCGAGCGGCCCTTGCAGCACAAGGTCCGTTCTTGGGCGTGGTATCTCTCGTTCCTGGAGAACAAGTATCAGATGCCGGCGAACCTGCTGATCATCACTCCCAAGACCCAGACCGCACAAGCATGCACCGAGCTCTCGCTCGGGCCGCTTCGCCGGCCGGTCATGCGGCTGGATCCACACGTGGTCAGCCCTGACAACATGCCGCTGATCACCGATGCCGCCGAGGCATCCGAAGACGTCGTCTACGCCGTTTTCGCGCTGCTCACTCAACGGCTCAATCCCGAGGTCGAGCAGGCGATGCCTCCGCTGATGGAGGCGCTGAACACGCTCGACAACGACACCGCCCGCTATTACGCCGAGTTCGTCGAGGGTGGACTCGGCGAAAGTTGTCAACGAGAGGTTTGGAAGCAGATAATGAAGACCATGACCTACGGATACGTCTCCGAGCTCAAGCAGGAGTTCCGCGAAGAAGGCCGTGAAGAGGGCCGTGAAGAGGGCCGCGCAGAAGGTCGTGAAGAGGGCCGTGCCGAGGGCGCGGCTCAG
>JAJYSW010000077.1 GCA_021793335.1 Actinomycetes bacterium | reverse complement strand
TGTTCGTGGCCGTGGACTGCGCCGCGTAGGTACCGGCGATGCGGGCGTCCAGATGCGGGTACTTCAGGTTCTGGTTGTCGTCGTTCTGGCTGTCCTGCCCCACCGAATACGGCGGGTTGCCGATCACCACCCGAATATCGGTGGCCTGCTGCTTCTTCGCCCGCTCAGAGTTGCCCTCCAAGACCCCGAACAGCCGGGCCTCGTCGCTCTCGGCGAGCTGGAACGTGTCCGTGAGCACGATGCCCTCGAACGGCCGATACTCCCCGCCCTCCAGATCGTGGAACACCGCCTCGATGTTCACCGCCGCGATGTAGTACGCCAACAACACGATCTCGTTCGCGTGCAGCTCGCTCGTGTACTTCCGTGCCAGATCCTCCGGCCGGATCAGACCCGATTGCAGCAGCCGAGTGACGAACGTGCCAGTACCGGTGAACGGATCGATGACATGCACGCCCGCATCCGAGACCGAAGCGTCGAAGTACCTGCCCAGCGTCTGATCCACGGCCCTGAGCATGAAATCCACGACCTCGATCGGGGTATAGACGATGCCCAGCCGGTCCGAAGTGCGCGGCAACGCCGTCTTGAAGAACTGCTCGTACAGATCCTTGATGATCTGCTGACGGCCCTCGTGGTTGTCCACACCCTCAGCCCGAACCCGCACCTGTTTATAGAAACCCTCCAAAGTTTCCAGTTCGGATTCGAGCGATTGGTCTTCGAGCGCGCCGAGCATGGCCTCCATGGCCCGCGAAACCGGGTTGTGCGAAGCGAAGGCGTAATCGGCGAACAGGGCATCGAACACCGGCTTGGTGATCAAGTGCTGAGCGAGCATGTCGATCGCGTCGGCCTCGCTCACCCCCGGGTTCAGGTTCGCGCGCAACGCAGTCACGAACGCGGCGAAGGCCTCGCGTTTGCCCGGTAGATCGATGGCGGCCTTGATGCGCGAGACATGACTGCCCGCGATCTGGGCGATCTCGACCGCCCAGTCCTCCCAGTAGTGCCGTTCCCCCACCTTCTTCACGATCCGAGCATAGATGGCATCCCGCCACTGCTCTATCGCGAGCAACCCGGCTATGGCCTCCTGCTGGAACGAGGAGCCGCCCTCGCCGCCCGCTTCGCCGCCTTCGCGAGCGTCGCCGCCCGCGCCCGCTTCACCATCCCGGGCGGCTTCGCCTGCCGCGGTGCTCTCGGGGGCGAGATCGTCGTCCCCGGCGGCGGCGTGCTGCGTGAGGATCTTGTCCGGCCGCTTCTTATTCAGATCGATCTGGTTGACCATGGCGTTGAAACGCTCATCGTGCGTGCGCAGGGCGTTGAGCACCTGCCAGACCACCTTGAAACGCTTATTGTCCGCCAAGGCCTTCTCCGGCGCGAGGCCGGCCGGGACGGCCACCGGCAAGATGATGTACCCGTAATCCTTGCCCTCGGCCTTGCGCATGACACGCCCCACCGACTGCACGACGTCCACCACCGAATTGCGCGGATGCAAGAACAGCACCGCGTCCAGATCCGGCACGTCCACGCCCTCGGACAGGCAGCGGGCGTTGGAGAGGATGCGGGCCGTCCCCGGCTCCGGCTCGGCCTTGAGCCAATCGAGGCGTTCGTTTCGCTCCAGCGCGTTCATGGTGCCGTCCACATGACGGACCTCGCAAGAAGACAACGGCACCGGGGCCTCCGAGGCGCCCTCGGCAGAGTTGTGGGCGGTGTCGGCGGTGTCGGTGTCTTCGGCCGGTTCGGGGTGGGGGCGGGCGTTGAGCCCGGCGACGACCTCGGCGAAAGTCTTCGTCAAACGCTTCGAAGAGGCGATATCGGCCGCGAAGGCCACCGCGCGGCGCATCGGGACCTCACCGGGCGCGAAACCACCGCCCGCGCCGCCGGGGCCGCCGCCGGGGCGTTTGGACAGGCCGTTCCAGCAACCGATGATCTTCGCCGCATCGGCGAGCCTGAGCTCCATATCGTCATCGGCCAGCTGCTGCTGCAAAGCGGTGGCGGCGTAATCCTCATCGACGGTGAGGATCAAGACCTTGTAATCGGTGAGCAGACCCAGCTCCACGGCCCGGCCGAAGCCCAGCCGGTGGAACTCGGGACCGAACTTCGCCTCATCGTCCATCGAGCAGACCTCGGCCGAAGCGGTCTGCGCATCCGCCTTCGACTGCTCGGCGTAGATACGCGGCGTCGCGGTCATGTACAGGCGCTTGGCGGCCCTGAGGTACTCGGCGTCATGGACACGCACGAAATTCGATTCGGACTCGCCCGCGAGCGTGACACCGGTGGTGCGGTGGGCCTCATCGCACAACACCAGATCGAAACCGCCGATGCCGCCGCTGCCGCCGGTGCCGGTGCCGGTGCCGGTGCCTTGAGCTTCGGCCACCACCGGCAGCGAATGATAAGTGGCGAACACGACCGTCAAGCCCGCCTCGCCCTCCACGCGGGCGAACTGCTCGGTCAGGACGGCCGGATCGGTAGTGGCCGGGAACGCCAGATCGTAGACGGCCTGATCGCCGAAATCGGCGGCGCTGACACGCTTGGACGCCTTCGCGTCCGAACAGACCACGAAAGAACGCAGCGGCACGGCCGCCTCGGCGGTCCACTCGCGCAGCGACTGCGACAGCAACGACAGCGACGGCACGAGGAACAGCACCGAAGTGCGCTCATGCCCGGCCTCGGCGCGCTCGGCGGCCAGACGCTCGGCGATCTTGAGCGAAGTGAAAGTCTTACCGGTACCGCAGGCCATGATCATCTTGCCGCGATCGTGCTCGGCGAAACCCTTGAAGACCGCCTCCAGGGCCGCGCTCTGGTGCGCTCGCAGCTCCTTCTTCGGCCGACGGAAATGATCCCAGGGCAGAGCGCCGCCGGTCCTCCAAGCACCATCGGAGGCCAGCGCCTCCCAATCGACCGGGCTCGCCTCCAGCTCCGACATGCCGATACGAGAGACCGGTATCTGCTGCCCCTCCAGCATGGCCTCGGCATTGGGGCCCCACTTATCGGTGGTGGAGATGATCAGACGGCGGGTGAAACCGCCCTTCCCGGAAGCGGCGAAGAAGGAATCGACCTCGGCCTTGGACACCGTGTGGCCGCGCTCGAAGAACTTGCATTGGATCGCGCACAGCCCGCCGCTCGCGATATCGGCGGCCACCAGATCGATGCCCAGATCCCGACGGTCGATACCCGGCGGCAAAGGCGCCTCGGCGAGCGTCCAGACATCGGAGAACTGCGCGGTCCACTGCGGATCGGTCTTGAGATAGGCCACCATGAGCCGTTCGAAGGCCGTACCCAGATCGCGGTTGTTCGCAGCGGTGGCGCGGAGCTGCGCCAAAAGATCATGCACGGTCGTCGCCATTGCGCCACTTTCAATCCGGGGTTCGTGGTCCGGCGGCCCCCGCCCACCGCGACCGGCTGAAATGAAAGCTTAACGCACCACAGGAGGCCAGGCCGCCCCCGAGCCGCGGGCAGGCCTCAGACGCCGCTGCCCACCAGTTCGGATTCGCGGCTCCGCTCCGGCGTCGCAGCCGGGGCCTCGGCCCGCTCCTCGGCCCTGAACCAGGCCCGTGCCGAAGGCATGGCCAGACACAGGAAGATCGCCGCGGGCAACGAAGCGCACACCACGAACATCGCCCCCGCGCTGAGGAAGAACTCCGGCCCGTCCGGGAAAGTCGCCATATAGGCGCGGACGACCACCCACGCGTACATGCAGAACGGCACGAGCGCCAGCGCGTACCACGCGGCCTCGATCGCCCTCTTGTCCCGGCGTCCCAGCCGAGTGGCGATCACCGGCAGCGAGACCGTCACCGCGGTAGCGATCAGCACCAGAATCCAGCGTTCGGCGCCCCCGGCCAGCAGCACCTCGGCCGTCGTCTCACGGCTCGCGGCGGCCGTCGTGGCGGCCAAGAGGAAGTACACGCCGATGCTGTACAGGCCGACGATGGCCGTGAACTGGACCCAGATCAGCGCCTGCGCGAGGCGCACGGCGATCGGTCGGGACGAGAGGGGCCCGGGTCGGCTGGCGTTCAATGCGCTCCTCAAGGAACCGGGGCGGCGGAGATCCCGCCGCCGAGTCTGGGGCCGGGGCGGCGCTATGAACTTTAGCGAATCGGCGTCACACGCCCGGTCGAGGGCGGCTTGACAGCCCCAAATCTGAGAGCTACTGTCAAATGACAGTGACTCTCAGAAAGTAGTGCCATGAAAACCGTCTCCGACCGCCGCTGGCCGGCACTGGCCGCCCTCCTCCTCGGCGTCCTCGTCGTCGGGCTCGACGTGACGATCCTCAACGTCGCCCTCCCGACCCTCGCCACCGACCTCAACGCCTCCACCGCCGACCTCCAATGGATCGTCGACGCCTTCATCGTGGTGCTCGCAGCCCTGCTCCTGCCCGCCGGACTCCTCGGCGACCGCATCGGCCGCAAGAAAGTCCTCCTCGCAGGCCTGGCGATCTTCGCCGCCGCCTGCATCGCCGCCACCCTCGCGGACGGCGTCGGCATGCTCATCGCCGCCCGCGCACTCATGGGCATCGGCGCCGCCGTGATCATCCCCGTATCGATGGCGGTCATCCCCAGCATGTTCACCGGCAAAGAACGCACCCGAGCCGTAGCGCTGATCACCGCAGGTATGGCCATCGGCCTGCCGCTCGGCCCCCTCCTCGGCGGCTGGCTCCTGGAGCACTACTGGTGGGGCTCGGTCTTCCTCGTCAACATCCCGCTCATCGTCATCGGCTTCATCGCCGTCGCGGCGTTCCTACCCGAATCCACCGACCACCACGCCCCCCGGCTACAACCGCTCCCCATCGCCGCAGCAGTACTCGGCCTGGGCGCACTCGTGTACGGCGTCATCGAAGCCCCCGTCCACGGCTGGACCTCCGCACCCACCCTCACCGGCGGCATCGGCGGCGCACTGCTCCTGGCCGGCTTCATCGCCTCCCAACTGCGCGGAACCGAACCGATGGTCGACCTCGGCCTGTTCCGAGGCCGAGCATTCCTGTGGGGCTCGATCGTCGCCACCGCCGCCTCGATGGTCCTCATGGGCGCACTGTTCCTCGTCCCGCAATACCTCCAGATCACCCAAGGCCACACCGCGCTCGGCACCGGCCTGCGACTCCTGCCGATGATCGGCGGGCTCATGATCGGCGGCCTGGCCTCAGAACGAACGGCCGCACGCTTCGGCTACCGGGTCACCGTCACCGCCGGCCTGGGCACCCTCGCCGCCGGATGCCTCATCGCCACGGCCACCGGCCCCGAAAGCGGCTACGGCCTCGCCGCCGCCTGGTTCGCCGTCCTCGGCGCGGGCCTCGGCATGTCACTGGTCCCGGCGACCGACGCGGTCCTCGGATCACTCCCGACCGACCGCGCCGCAGTCGGCTCGGCCCTGATGCAGACACTGCGCCAGACCGGCGGAGCGATCGGCGTGGCCGTGCTCGGCTCGGTCTCCTCCTCGGTCTACCTCGCCCGGCTCGACCTGCCCGCGCTCCCGCCCGAAGCCGAACGCGCCGCCGAAGACTCCATCGCCGGAGCCGCCGCACTCGGCATGCCCGAGATCACCGCGGCCGCGAACACCGCCTTCACCGACGCCATGGCCGTGGTCTTCCTCGGCTGCGCGGCACTCGCCGGAATCGTGAAGATCGCCGCGGCCCTCAAGTTCCCCAAGACGCTGGAGACCGACCACGAGGCACAATCACAGGATGAGCCGACCAGGACTGCGTGAACGCAAGAAGACCGAGACGCTCCGCCGCATGCAGGCCGAGGCCCTGCGACTGTTCGACGAGCAAGGCTACGAAGCGACCACGATCGAAGCGATCGCCGAGGCCGCCGGAGTCTCCCCCTCCACGTTCTACCGCTACTTCCCGACCAAGGAGGACGTGGTCGTCCAAGACGAATACGACCCGATGATCATCGGGGCCTTCCAGAACCAACCGGAGGACACGCCGCCGCTCGCCGCGATCCGCGCCGCGCTCGCCGAGCTGTTCAGCGGATTCACGCCAGAAGACATGGAGCGCCTCCGCCGCCGCGTCGAACTCATCTTCTCGGTGCCGGCGCTGCGGGCCCGGCAAATCCAGCAGATGGTGGCCACCGAACGCCTGATCTGCGAGATCGTGGCGGAGCGCGCGGGCCGCTCACCCTCAGACCTGGAAGTCCGCAACTTCTCGGCCAACCTGATCGCGACATGGGGCACCAGCGTCCTCATCTGGATCGAAGGCGGCGGCGAAGGCAACAGCGAAGGCGGCGATGAAGACGGCGGCGGCGAACTGATGGACATCATCGACCGCAGCCTCGCCCACCTGGAGGCGGGCGTCCCGCTCTAGGACCCCCTGGAACAGGCCCCGGAGCCGCCTATCATGCGGTGATGGAACTGAACCGCCGCACGCCGCTCCACCTGCGGCCCTGGACCCCCGCCGACCGCCCCGCCGTGGCCGAAGCGCTCGCCTCCCCCGACATGGACCGGCAATTCCCCCTCCGAAGCAGCGACACCGAACGTGTCAACGCCTGGCTGACATGGGCGAGCGCGATGACCGAGCGCGAACACGGCTTCGCCTTCGCCGTCTGCGCCGAAGACGACCGGCCCGTGGCGAGCATCGCGGCCGCGAACATCGACGCGCACGACGTCGCCTGGGTCTCCTACTGGGCCACGGCCCGCGCCCGCGGCCTGGGCATCACGGGCGACGCCCTGACGGCCCTGGTGCCATGGCTGCACGATGCGGCCGGGATCTGGCGGCTCGAACTGGGCCACCGCCTCGACAACCCCGCCTCCGGCGCGATCGCCGCCAAAGCCGGATTCCTCCAGGAAGGCATCGAACGCGGCAAGCTCCGCTACGGCGGCGAACGCTACGACACGGCCCGCTGGGCGCGCCTGTCCGACGATCCCCGCCCACCGGCCGCCAGGGCCGTCACGATCGCCCCCGCTTCAGAGCCCCGCGCATCTGGTCCAGGAACCGGCCGGTGAAACGGGTCTGAAGCGCCCGCGAGACGGGCCCGCCGAGCCCGGTCACCCGATGCCCCGGCTTCGCGGCGGCCGCGATCGGGCCTCCAGCACGGTCGCCGCGTTCAAGCGGCGGTATCCGGCCGGAAGCGCGTCCGCGCGCGCCGCGCCCCGCTCGGGACAGTCGACCTCGAATCCCATCGGGCTCGGCCTCCATCGGGCTCGGGCTCCATCGGGGGCCTGTTCCTCAGGCGTCGCGGTCCACCATGAACTCGCAGATGTCGATCAGGGCCTGACGGGCCGGGCCCGCAGGGAGGGAAGCGGCCAGGCCCCTGGCCCGCTCCTGGTACTGCCGCAGCGTGGCCTTCGCCTCGTCCAAGGCCCGCGATGCGCGCAGCAGCTCAAGCGCCTCGGGAAGATCCGCGTCGGACACCGGCCCGGCGACCAGCTCCCGCAGCCGCGCATCGGCCGGATCGGTCCCCGCCAGCGCGTAGAGCACCGGCAAGGTCGGGACGCCCTCGACCAGATCGGTGCCGGGCGTCTTCCCCGAAGTATCGGAGACGACGTCGATGATGTCGTCGGCGATCTGGAACGCCACACCGATGATCTCGCCGAACTCTTCGGCGGTCGCGACGGTCGCCTCGTCCGCGCCGGAGAACCAGGCCCCGAACTTCGCGCACGTGGCGATGAGCGAACCGGTCTTCTCCGAGAGGATCTCCAAATGCCATTCGACCGCGTCGATACCCTCGGGCCGGGGCATGGTCTCGTTGATCTGACCGCGCACGAGCCGCGCGAAAGTGGCCGCCTGGACGCGCACGGCCTCGGTGCCGAGCTCGGCCATGATCTGGGCGGCCTGGCTGAACAGGTAATCGCCGGTGAGGATCGCCACCGAATTGTCCCAGCGGGCATTGGCGCTGGGCGCGCCGCGACGCAGCTCGGCCTCGTCCATGACGTCATCGTGGTAGAGCGTGGCCAAGTGGGTGAGTTCGAGCGCGGTCGAGGCGTCGATGAGGCCCGTGCTGTTCGGATCGCCGAAATGCGAGCAGGCCAGAGTGAGCATGGGGCGGAAACGTTTTCCACCGGCGTTGATGAGGTGGGAGCCGGATTGACGCAATAGCGGCTGGTCCGTGTCGACGGCCTTGAGGAGCCGTGCCTCCACGGCATCGAGGGCCTCGCGTATCTGGTCGGCGAAAGCAGCGTCGGTAAAGCTCAGCGCCGTCTGGGCACTTCCGGTGGTCACCACAGGCTCACCTTATCTTGTGCGGATCGGATCGAAGAGGGGGCGGGAAGCCGCCCGAGACGTGGATCGTGTCGCGTCATGACACCGGGCGCTCCCGTGTGGCGGTGAGCCGGGCGCCGAGGAGGACGCATCCGGCCGCGGCGGCCATGGCGACGCAGACGACGGTCCATCCGGCGTTCCAGCCCACATGGTCCACGATGAGGCCGAACGCGATCGGGCCCACGGCCCCGCCCGCGTAGACGCCGGTCTGGGTGAGGGCGGTCGCCGCGGCGGGCATGGCGGGATAGCGCTTGGTGACCGCGAAGTTCATCAGCCCGGGCCACGCCCAGCCGAGCGCGAACCCGGCGGCGGTGCCCAGCGGCAGCAGCCACGGCAGCCCGGTCATGAACGTGGCGACACCGGCCGCGCCGCCCAGGAGCATGACGACGATGATGCCGAACTCGCGATCGCCGCGCCGATCGGCGAGCGCCCCGGCGGCGGTGCGGGCGACGACGCCCGCGAGACCGCCGACGGTGAGATTGAGCCCGGCGAAGGATTCGGACGCGCCGACCTCGACCGCGTAGGTGGTCAGGAACGAGCTGAGCGGGGGAGCGGCCGCGCCGCCGAGGAACGTCGCGGCCGTGAACGCCAAGAGCGGCCGGTCGAGGCGCTGCCCGGTACCGCTGGAGACCGAGGGGGCGGGCCGGCCCAGCCCGGCGAGGGGCACGAGCGCGAGCAGGGCGACGGCGCCGCCGGCGACGAAGGCCCACCGCCAGCCGACGGTGAGCGCGAGGACCGGGACCATGAGCCCGGCGAGCATGGTGCACAACGGCACCGACGCCTGTTTGACACCGAAGAGGAGGCCCTTGCGGCGATTCGGGGCCCAATCGGCGAGGACGGCGTTGGCCGCGAGCTGGCCGAGGCCGTTGGCGGGGGCGCTGAGGACCAACAGGACGGTGAGGGCGATCGCCTCGTGTGCGAGGGCGGCGACGGCGAGCATCGACCCGGCGGCGAGGGCGACGGCGCCGCGAGCGACGATCGGCGCGCCGAAGCGTTCCACGAGATGTCCGGAGGGGACGGCGGTGAGGCCGCAGACGGCGAAGTAGAGGCCGACGATGAGCCCGATGGAACCGACGCCCATGCCCAGTTCCTCGGTGATCTGGACGGCGAGGCCGCCGAAGAGGAACACCGGCATGACGACGGCGACGGTGACGCTGAGGGCGGTCGCGACGGTCGACGAGGTTCTCGGGACGGTCGTGGTGGGCACGGTGGCAACCGTACTCCGCGGTAATGCGGCAGGCGAGCCCCCGAGCGAAGGTGAAAGGGGATCGCAAGTTCGAGTGAGTCGCCTTGACGCGGTCACCGCGCCCGTGCCAGGCTTCGGGACACCGGCGCGGGCCCCCGCCGCCGCCCTTGCCCGACCTGAGCCCGAGCTGAGCCCGAGCTGATCCCCGGTATTGATCCCGAGCCGAGCCTTGAGACCACGAAGCGCAGCGACTCAGGTGGGAGGAGCCGCCGCGCTTCGTATATGTGGTGTGTGCTTCCGCGGCGGCGACGAGGAAGTTGGTGGGGACTCGACGCCACCGCCGCGGAGATTGTTCGGTACTTGATCGAAACCAAGTCCCGAACGGTGCTGACATGTTCGATAGTGCCCGTTCAAGGAGGATGACGCAAGTATCGGTTGTTTATATAGTTAGATTCGCTGTCCAAAGCGGTACCCCGAGGGCCGACCGGCCTCGCCGCGGGACGGCGGACGCGTCCAGTCACAAACGGAGCGGCAATGACGGAGCAACGGCGACCTGACGGCAGGCTGCCGAAACACGTCGGTATTCGACCCGGCAACGAGGACGAACCGACCAAGATGATCCAGAGCGTCCGGCGGGCGCTGCGAATCATGGAACTCGTGGGCCGCCACTCAGGAGGCGTGTCGGCCCAACGCATCGCGTTCGAATGCGGCCTGAACCGGGCCACCGCCTACAACCTGCTGCGCACGCTCGTCTACGAGCGGTACCTGCGCCGCGACGACGAAGGCCGCTACTCCCTGGGCCTGGAGGTCTCCGACCGCTACTCCGAACTCAAACAGGCCATGGCGGGCCCGCGCACCTGCGGCGACTTCATGCGTCGCATGTCCACCGAGACCGGATACTCGACGTTCGTGGCGAAATTCGTCGAAGGACGGCCCGCCGTCACCGCGGTGACCCAGGGCAACCGCAGCCCGCACGTGGAAGACCTCATCGTCGGCTTCGACGACGGAGCCCACGCCACCGCGCTCGGCAAGGCCCTGCTGGCGACGCTCCAATCCACCGAGCGCGCCACGTTCCTCAGAGCCGCCGGGATGCGCCGCTTCACCGGCAAGACCCTGACCGAACCCGAAGAATTCGAGCATGACCTCATGGTCTACTCCGAGTCGGGCGTATACGCCGAGATGGGCCAGTTCCAAGAAGGCGTCGGCTGCGCCGCGGTGCTCGTACGCGACGCCGACGAACCCGCCGACCGGGTCGTGCTGGCCGCGGCCATGCCCCTGGCGGACATCGGCCGGTTCTGGCCGGTGCTCACCAAACGCCTGCGCCGCGCCGCCGTCGAACTCCAGCCACTGCTGTGAGACCGCCCGCACGAAAGCGAAAGAAGGCCAGCCGCCCCGAGTGAGGGGCGACCGGCCTTCGTCGTCGATGGCGGGCTACGAGTTAGAGGACCGCCCAGGTATCGCCGGAATTCAGCAGACGCTCCAGGGCATCACGGCGGTCGACGCCTTCGGCGGCGTGGTCCACCTGCTCGCGGACCTGCGCGTCATAGGTCGGGCGCTGCACGCTGCGGAACACGCCGATCGGCGTGTGATCCAGCTCCGTGCCCGAGAGACGCGAGAGCGCGAAGGCATAAGCCGGATCATCCACATCGGCCTTGTGGACGACGACATCGGACTCCTCGACCTCGGCGGCGTCCTTGACCGCCAGGCCGTATCCGGATTGGACCACGGCCTTATCGCCGAAGCGCACCGGCTGACCGTCCTCCAGACGGATCAGGGCCGCATCGCGCGTGTCCGGATTCTTCAGCGTCTCGAACGCGTCGTCGTTGAAGATCGGGCAGTTCTGGTAGATCTCCACGAACGCCGAACCCTCGTGCTCGGCGGCGGCCCGCAGGACCTCCTGAAGATGGGCGCGATCCGAATCCAGCGTGCGGGCCACGAAGGTGGCCTCCGCGCCCAGCGCGAGCGAGAGCGGATTGAACGGCGCGTCCACCGAGCCCACCGGGCTGGACTTGGTGAGCTTGCCCGGCTCCGAAGTGGGGGAGTACTGGCCCTTGGTGAGACCGTAGATCCGGTTGTTGAACAAGAGGATCTTCATGTTCACGTTGCGGCGCAGTGCGTGCACCAGGTGGTTGCCGCCGATGGACAGCGCATCGCCATCCCCGGTCACGACCCACACCGACAGGTCCTGGCGAGCCGTGGCCAGACCCGTGGCGATCGCCGGGGCGCGGCCGTGGATCGAGTGCATCCCATACGTGTTCAGGTAGTACGGGAACCGCGAGGAGCAGCCGATACCGGAGACGAACGCGATCTTCTCGCGCTCCAGGCCCAGCTCGGGCAGGAACGACTGGACCGCGGCCAGAATCGCGTAGTCACCACAGCCGGGGCACCAACGCACCTCCTGGCTCGACTTGAAGTCCTTGGCCTTCAGCTTGGGCGCATCGAGCTTGATAGCGTCAGCCATTCTTGATGACCTCCTCCAGGGCGTCCTGCAGTTCGTTCGAGGTGAACGGCAGACCGCGCACCTTGTTGTAGCCGACCACGTCCACGCCGGGGAAGGCGCCGCGCAGCAGCAGCGAGAGCTGCCCGAGGTTCATCTCGGGGACGACGACCTTGTCGTAACGGGCCAGGACCTCACCGAGGTTCGCCGGCATCGGGTTCAAATAGCGCAGGTGCGCCCGGGCCACCGGCACGCCCTTATCGCGCAGGCCGCGGACGGCCGCGCCGATCGGGCCCCACGTCGAACCCCAACCGAGGACGAGGACATCGGCGTCGCCGGAATCCTCCACCTCCAGATCGGGGACCGGAATCCGGGCGATCTTCGCCGCGCGCGTGCGGACCATGTGGTCGTGGTTCTCCGGGTCGTAGGAGATGTCGCCGGTGCCGTCGGCCTTCTCGATACCGCCGATGCGGTGCTGGAGGCCCGGCGTGCCGGGGAGGGCCAACGGGCGGGCCAGCGTCTCCGGGTCGCGCTTGAACGGCAGGAACACCGGTTCGCCCTTGGCGTCGACATCGTTCGGCTCGGTCGCGAACGCCACGGACAGATCGGGCAGGTCCGCCAGGTCCGGCAGACGCCACGGCTCCGCGCCGTTGGCGATGTAGCCATCGCTCAGGAGCATGACCGGCGTGCGGTGGTGCAGGGCCATGCGGGTGGCTTCGAGCATCGTGTCATAGCAGTCCGAAGGGGACTGCGGGGCGACCACGGCGATCGGCGCCTCACCGTGGCGGCCGAACATGGCCATCATCAGGTCGGCCTGCTCGGTCTTGGTGGGCATGCCCGTCGAGGGCCCGGCGCGCTGCACGTCGATGACGACCAGCGGCAGCTCCAGCGACACGGCCAGCGAGATCGTCTCGGATTTGAGGGCGATGCCCGGTCCCGAAGAGGTGGTGACGCCGAGCGCGCCGCCCCACGAGGCGCCCAGGGCCGCCCCGACCGCGGCGATCTCGTCCTCGGCCTGCACGGTGGTGACACCGAAGCGCTTGTGCTTGGACAGCTCGTGGAGGATGTCGCTGGCCGGGGTGATCGGGTAGGCGCCGAGGAACACCGGCAGCTCGCTCGCGACACCGGAGGCGACGACGCCCCAGGCCAGAGCCTGGTTGCCGGTGATGTTGCGGTACGTTCCCGCGGGCAGCGAGGCCGGCGGGATCTCGTACTGGACGGCGAAGGACTCGGCGGTCTCGCCGTAGTTCCAGCCGGCCTTGAGCGCGGCGATATTGGCCTCGGCGATCTCGGGCTTGGAGGCGAAC
>JAJYSW010000076.1 GCA_021793335.1 Actinomycetes bacterium | reverse complement strand
GGGCGCCGACAAGCCCCTCCGGCCTCACACTAACCAGCCGAACTCGACCGTGCCGCCGAATCCGCCGATCGGAACCGCACCGAACCGCTCAGGACCGCTTGCGCCCGTACCCCTGGAAGAGCATCGCCGTGCTGAAGGTCGGCACCATGCGAACGGCGGTCCTGCGCCGCGCGTACCAGGCCGCCAGATCGGTTATCGACGGCCGCACTCCCCGCAGCGCCAGGGGCACCCCGTGCCGCGCGCATTCCTCCAGCAGCACGCCGCGATCGACCAGCAGCTTCGGATCGTGGATGCCCCGCGGAGCGAGGCGCAGCACGCGCTCGGCCAGTTCGATCGCGACCCACCGGCACAGGACGGTGTTCGCGAGCGTGTCGATCACCAGGGCGCCGCCGGGGCGCAGCAGGCGACACGCCTCGGCCACCGTGCCGGGCAGGTCGGGGACGTGTTCGAGGATCTCGCCTGCCACGACCACGTCGGCGCAGCCCTCGTCCAGCGGCGTGGCGCGGACATCGCCGAGCACGCCCTCGACGCCGTGTTCGGCGGCCAGCCGCAGTGACGGCAGGGAACGGTCCACTCCGATGTGCCGATAGCCCTTGTCCGCGACATGCGGCGCGAGCAGCCCGGCACCGCACCCCAGATCGACCAGGACCGCGCCGGAACGGGCGGCCTCGGGCACGAGCCGACCCCGGGCCGCCGCGAGCCAGTGCAGCATCATGAACGGGCCTTGCGGATGCCACCATTGGTCGACGAGCTCGTCATAGAGCGCGATGTCGCCTCGTTTCGGCCGCTCCCTCGAACGGATCGTGGCACCCAGCATGCGCTCAGGATGGCACACTGGCGGCCGTGAAACGGGCGTTGACGGTGACATGGGCGCTCGCCCGCGCCTGTCACCCGCTGCCGACCGTGGGCGTCACCGCCGTCGCCGCCGGTCTGACCCTCGGCACCGACCGGCCGCTCGGCGCGTCGTCGATCGTGATCGCAGCCGTGTTCGCCGGTCAACTGTCCGTCGGATGGCTCAACGATCTCGTCGACGCGCCGCGGGACTCGCATGTGGGCCGCACCGGGAAGCCCTTGGTGGCCGGAGAGGTCCGACCGGCGACCGTGCGCGCCGGTGCGGTCGCCGCGGCGGCGCTGGCCGTGCTCCTGTCCCTGCCCTCGGGTCTGACTGCCGCAGCCGCGCACACCGCCGCCCTGGTCTCGGCCTGGGCCTACGACCTCGGCCTCAAATCCACCGCGGTGTCGGCGCTGCCGTATGCGGTGTCCTTCGCACTGCTGCCCGCATTCGTCTCGGCAGGACTGCCCGGAGCGCCGCTGCCGCCGCCGTGGCTCATGGCCGCCGCCGCGTGCCTGGGCTGCGCGGCGCATTTCGTCGACGTCCTGCCCGACCTCGCCGCCGACGCCGCGACCGGCGTCCGCGGCCTGCCGCACCGCCTCGGTCCGAACGCGAGCCGGGCGACCGCGGCCGCCCTGGTACTGGGAGCCTCGGCGCTGCTGGCCTTCGGGCCGCCCGGACCGCCCGCGGCGGCGGGCCTGGCCGCCGTGCCGCTCTCCGCCGCAGTCCTCGCCGTCGGTGTGCTCGCCGACCGACGCCGACCGCAGTCCAGGGCGGCGTTCCGCGCCGTGGTCCTGGTGGCCCTCATCGACGTGGCACTACTACTCCACACCGGAGTGGCCGCCGGGTGACCGCCGGGCACGGACGGGTTTCGGCGACCGGCATGCGGGGCATCCGCCGCCCGACACGCCATCGTGTCCCGTGCCGGGCGGAGGGGTGCGCCGGCACAGGCCCGCCGGAACGGTCGTCACCGAAACCGTGTCCCGCGCCGGGCGGGGGCGCGCCTTACCCGAAAGCGAGGACCGGTGTCAGCAACGAAGACCTTCACCGACACACCGCACGACAACACCGGAACACCGGACGCCGCGAAGACGCTCGAACGCACCCCGGACCGGGCCCGAGCTCTGGCCCGAGACCTGGCCCCGCGCCTGGCCGAGCGGGCCGGAGCGCACGACCGGACGGGCTCGTTCCCGACCGAGGATTTCATGGACCTGCGGGCGTCGGGACTGCTCGGACTGATGACGCCCGCCCGCCTCGGCGGGTTCGGCGCCGCTTTCGCCGACTACGCCGACGTCGCCGCCTCGCTCGCGCGTGGAGCGGGGGCCACGGCCCTGATCTTCAACATGCACGCCTCCGTGACCGGCGCCCTCGCGCAGACCCCCGATGAATTGATCCGGCAGTGGGGCGCGCCCGAGACGGGCTTCGCCGCCCGGGACAAGGCGCTGGCCGCTGCCGCCGAGGGCGCCCTGTACGGGGTCGCGATGAGCGAACGCGGCACCGGATCGCGGCTCTCGCGCACCGCCACCGCTTACCGCCGCACCGACGGCGGCTACCGGATCACCGGCAGCAAGGCGTTCGTGTCCGGCGCCGGACACGTCGACGCCTACCTGGTGACCGCGCGCGACCCCGACGCCGAGGAGCCGTGCGTCTCCTACTTCCTCGTCCCCGCCGGTGAGGGCGTCCACGTAGAGCTCACGTGGGACTCGCTGGGAATGCGCGCCACCGGAAGCCAGGACGTGCACTTCGACGTCGAAGTCGGAGAGGAGGCCCTGCTCGGCGGCATGGAGGGGATGACGCTCCTGCTGGCCCAGGTGATGCCGCAGTGGCTCGTGGCCTCGTACGCGGCAGTGTACGGCGGCGTCGCACGCGCGGCGGTGGACGCGGCGGGCGAGCAGATCCGAAGCCGGGGCCTCGCGGCGCTGCCCGCGGTGCGGGCACGGCTGGGCCGTGCCGACGCGGCCGTGGCCGCCGCGGAACTCGTCGTCGCCGAGACCGCCGCCCGCATCGACGAGGCGCCCGGCGACCCCGAGACCAACCGCTGGGTCTGGCGCGCCAAACTCATCGCCGGCGACACCGCCTCACAAGTGGCCTCGTCGCTGCTCGAAGCGGCCGGGGCGTCGGCGACCCGCAGAGGCAACCCCTTGGAGCGGCTCTACCGCGATGCCCGCTGCGGCGCCCTCCAACCGGCGACCTCCGACGTCTGCGCCGACTGGCTCGGCATGGCCGAGATCGGCGACGACCCCGATGACGCTGAGGCGGCCCGGTGGTGAACGCGCGGATCGCCGGGCTCGGAGCGGCACTGCCGCCCGCCTACGAGCAGGATGCGCTGTGGACCGCGTTCTTCCATGAGCATTTCGGTTCGCACCGGGTCGCCGAACGCGTCTTCGCCGCTTCAGGGGTGCGGCGCCGCCACTCGGTGATCGATTTTTCAGGCGGCGAGGACATATCCGGATGGTCCACAGCCGAACGCATGCGGTGCTACGGGATGCTGGCACCGCCGCTGGGGCACCGGGCGGTCGCCGAGGCGCTGGACGCCGCGGGCGTCGCCCCCGCCGAGATCGGCCTGCTGGCCGTCGCCTCGTGCACCGGCTACTGCACGCCCGGGATCGACATCCGGCTCGCCGCATCGCTCGGCCTGCGCCCCGACGCCCAGCGACTCCTGATCGGACACATGGGCTGCCACGCGGCGCTGCCCGCCCTCGGTGCGGCGGCCGACTTCGCGGCGGCGCGCGGGCGGCCCGCCGTCCTGCTCTGCCTCGAACTGACCTCGCTGCACCTCCAACCGGCCTCGGCCGACCCGCAGCAGATGGTCACACACGCCCTGTTCGGCGACGCGGCCGCTGCCGTCGTGCTGCGACCCGACGGCACGGGACCCGGACTGCGCGTCGCCGAGGTCGCCGCCCGCACCGACACCGACACCAGCGGCCACATGACCTGGGACGTCACCGACCTCGGATTCCGTATGGGCCTGTCGCCCGAGGTGCCCGAGGTGCTCGGGGCGCACGTCGGCCCGCTCGTGAAGGACCTGCTGTCCCGGCACGGACTCGACGTGCACGACGTGCGCGGCTGGGCGGTGCACCCCGGCGGGCCGCGCATCCTCGACGCCGTCGGCGACGGCCTCGGCCTGGCGCCGACCGCGCTGGAGCCCTCCCGTGCGGTCCTGGCCGAACACGGCAACTGCTCCTCCGGCACCGTGCTGCTGGTGCTGCGCGAACTGCTGCGCCGCGAGCCTCCGCGAGGCCCGCTGGTGGCCTTGGCCTTCGGACCGGGACTGACCCTCTACGCAGCGCTGCTCCAACCCGACTGACCGGACCCGGCGGACCTCGCCGCTGCGTAGGGGAAGCGGCCGCACCCCGCCGGGGACGTACCGGGTGCGCAGGCCCCGGCGACCTCGCGTGGCGTCTCGTCCCCGGCGGAGGCAGCGGCGGCTGCGGTCATTCGCACCCTTCGAACTGCGGGACGGGGAAACGCGAGAGATCCAGCACCGTGTCGGAGAACCATTTTTCGAGGTACCGCTCGGCGTGGCCCTCGCGGTACATCGCGGTGATGGCCCGGTTGATCGCCTCGCAGCCGGCCGTGTCGCCGGGCCGCATGCCGACGCCGATGCGTTCCTGCGAAAAGTGCGCTCCGAGGAGATCGGCCCCGAAGTCGGCGTGCAATGCCAGGCCGGCGAGCGTGAGCTCGTCGGTGACGATCGCATCGATCTCGCCGGCGTCCACCATCGTCAGACACCGTTCGTAGCTCTCGACGCTGCGGATCTCCGCCTCGATGCCGTGCTCGTCGGTGAGACGTTCGACCGCGTTCGACCCTTCGATCTCGCACACCCGCTTCCCCGCGAGCTCATCGAGCGAGGCGATCGTGTCATCATCCTCCCGGACCAGGACATCGAAGTGGTCGATGACGTACGGCCCCGCGAAGGCGATGCTCTGCTTGCGTTCCTGCGTGATCGAATAGGTCGCGATCGCGATGTCGATCTTCCCCGCCAGCAGTTGCGGCGCGCGCTCGTGGAGGTCGACCGGGACGAACACCGCCTCCTTGCCGAGCTCGCGCGCGATGAATTCCGCCACGTCGATCTCGTAGCCGACGAACTCGCCGTCGACGATCTCGGCGATGAGCGACAGATCGGTCCGCACTCCGATCCGCAGGACGTCCTTGTCGAGGATCGACTCGCCGTTCGCTTCGCCGCAGGCAGCGAGCGGCGCCAGGAGCAGGGCGCACAGGGCGGCCAGTGCCCGTCCGGCCATATCGGACCATCCTTTCATCGGTACTCTCGCAGCCGCGGCACGATACCGCCGAAAGTGAACGCGCTCAGCGCGGCCATCGCAGCGGTCAGGAGGAACGTGGACCCCGCGACCGCGTCCTCACCCGCGGCTATCGCCGATTCGAAGCGGTCGAGATACCGCTTCGAGAGCGTGTCGAGCGCATCCTCGTAGTCGGCGCGGGCTTCGTCGACCGGCGCGATCCGCACTGAAGGATCGCCGTCGTCCACCCGCATACGGGCATCGGCGAGGATGAGGTCCGTATAGGCCGAGAAGACCCGCTCGGCCTCGGCGCTGCCGTCGAGCGCGTTCCCGACCAGGCCGGTCAGTGCACCGCCCCCGCCGTCCTCCAAGGCGTCCCGGTACCGTGGCAGGCTCACCGCCTCGATGTAGACGAGCTGCTGCGCCTTGTCGAAATAGGTCTGCTCGTAGACGTCGGCCGCGTCTTCGTCGAGCAGGAATCTGACCCGGTCGGCATGGAGACCGTTGGAGATCGCCTTGGCCCGCTCCAGCGACAGCACCGTATCGAAACCGTCCTTCTTGGCCTCGGTGAGCGCATCGCGCTCGGTATCGAGCACCGTGAGACCGGTGAACAGGGACAGCGCGGTCACCGCGGTGGCGACCACGAGCGAGGGATTGAAGACACGTCGGAAGCGCCGCGTCAGATGGACTTGGAGCCACACGAGCAGTGCGAGCGCGGCGAGACCGGCGAGGGCGGCCGCGATGAACCCGGCGTCGATGCCGCCGCGGGCGTCGTCGTAGGACGCCCGGACGATCGTCGCATTCTCCAAGGTGAGGTTGTACGCCTCCGGGAGCACCTGCCCGCTCATCAGCTCGGTCGCCTCCCGATAGGCCTTCAGCACCGCCGGAGGCGGAGATCCGGCAGAGTAGTCGGCGCGTTCGGCGAGCAACAGCGCGACGGCGGCGAGCTGCTGGTACTCGCCCCACTGCACCATGATGGACTCGATCGTGCCGCGCTGGGTATCGGCCGCGCCCGCCAGATGGTGCGCTTCGAGTAGGGCCGTGGCCACATCGCCGCGCCGCTGCTCGAAACGCTCCGAGGCCGCGTCGGCGAGTGGCGAGCCCGTACCGCCGAGCAGCAGGACCGTGGCGACCTGTGAATCGGCGTCGCTGAGCGCGTAGTACAGGTCGGTGGTGGCCACGACCTGCCGACCTGAAGTGTGGCCGATGACACCGAGCGACTCCTCGGCGGCGCCGACGGCCTGGTAAAGCGCCCCGAATACGACGGCCAATGCCGCGATCACCGCCGTGGCCTGGACGAGGAGCACCCGCGGACCCCCGTCACCGCGCGTGAGCCCGAGCCGGGCCAACACGGCGAGGTCGGCATCGGGCGGGTGGGCGGCCCGATCACGGAGCTTCATCATCGCTCGGCCTCGCTCTCGGCCGACCGCTCCCGGACCCTGATGGCGGTCCACAGGCCGATGTGGATGACCGAGTCGGGGCCGAAGGGCGTCTCGACGTTGCGTTCGAGTTTCTGGCCGTCGACGCGAGTGCCGTTGGCCGAGCCGATGTCGTGGACCGTCCACTCGTCGCCGTGGCGTTTGAGGATCGCGTGGACGCGCCGCGACACGCCGAGGTCGGCGGCCGGGACCTCCCCGAGGTCGATGGACGGGCGCGAATCCGGATCGCCCGAATCGCTCCGTCCGATGTACACCACGTCGCGGTCCAGCGGCACCACGCGCTGCGGCGCATACGGGGGGAACGGGATCGGATCGTCGCCACCGATGGCGTTGCCGAGCCGATCGTAGAAGTCCCTGTCGGCGTCGACCACCGCCTCGAACTGCATCGGCGCGGTGCCGCGGCGGGTCCTGAAGTCCGGCAGTTCCACCAGCACTGCGCCGCAGCGCTGGCACCGGATCGGGTTGGCCGAGTCGTGTCCGTTCGGGCAAGGGTAGGTCATGCGCCGCCTCCTTCGAGCGAGGACGGCGTCTGGACGGTGTAGTCGCCGCGCGTCTCCAGCCACAGCTCGTGCTCCCTGGAGACGTCGGTCCGTATGGTGACGTCGCGGCCGTCGAAGTCGAGGAACTCCCTGATGCTCTCGGCCTGCGCCCCGTTCCCCACCCGCTCGGCGTGCTCCAGGGCCGTCAGCAGCCGCCGTGTGGCCGCGGCCGGGTCCCGTCTCCGCCAGTGCCGCAGTCCGTCTCTGATGTGCTCGATGCCCGCCAACTGCGCCCGGTGGTGGACCACATCGGGATGGAACGCCTCGCTCTCGGCCGGATTGTCCGTCCAGCGTGCTGAGACCGTGCCGTCGGCGACGGTCTCGCCGCGGCGGAGCAGCTCCACTCTGACGTCACGGCCGTATCCCACGCCGGTGGGCGGGAAGGTCAGCTCCATGAGGTATTGCCGTCGCTCGGCCCCCCACACGCCCAGATCGAAGACGGTCCTGCGAGCCGCCTCCGCTCGACCGTCCGGCAGCAGATCGCGTTCGGTCGGGTACGCCTGCCACAGCCCTTTCAGCTCGAAGCCCTTGGGGCCCTTGACGGCCAAGGCAATATCATCGGCGGCCTTACCCATGGCCCGCTCTGAGGCCGCGGTGAAGAACCCCGCCAGATCGGTCAGGTCCCGGCAATACTCGCGGGTGCCGTGGAACAGGCGGGCGATCCGCCCCAGCTCCTCGGCGTTCCATCCGGTGCCGATGCCGATGGCATCGCACGCGAACCGGCCCTTGCAGTAGTCCAGATCCGCGTCGTAGTCGCTCGGGCGCTGGTTGACCTGCCCGTCGGTCAGCAAGAGCACGTGCCCGATGGCCCCCGGTCTGGTCGCGGCGATATCGGCCGCCCGCCGCAGCCACGTGCCGATGGCGGTGGCGCTCCCGAGCTTCATCGCGTCGACCGCACGCCCGGCGGCGCGTTTATGCGCCTCGGTGCCGGCCGTGAGCCCCCCGCCTCCCGGATAGAGTTCAGTGGCGCGGGTGCCCCCGGCGATGACCGCGAAGGAGGCGTCCTCGCGGACCGCGCCGATCGCGGCCTTCGCCGCCCGCTTCGCCTCGGTGAACTTCGGGCCGGTCATCGAGGCCGACCGGTCGATGACGATGATCTCGGCGACGTCGGCGGCAGGCTCGCCCGCCGGCTCGAACTCGACGGTGACGACGGCGTGCATCGTCGTCTCCGTCGGCGCCAGATAGGGGTTCTGGGCCACGCTGATCGCGAATCCGGTCTGATCGGTCAAGACATTCCTCTCTGTCGGCGTGTCACAGCCAGGTCCTGGGCCGTGCCCGGTTCGCCTCGCCGATGAGCGCCCGGCGCGTCGACGGCGATGAGCGAGCGGCCGAGACACGGCGCAGCACCGTCTCGTACGCCCGCCCGAGCGCGTCGCGGGTCAACGCCACTCCCCGGATGCTCCGGTGCGGCTCCTCGGTGCCGGTCACCACTGCCGCGAGTGCGGCCCGCCACACCTCGGCCTCGATGAGCGCGGCCCGGTCGCCGTCGAGACCGCCGAGGTTCTCCAGATGCCCGCCGGCCGCGACGATCGCCTCCAGGTTCGGGTTCACGCGCACATGCTCGGCGATGATGGCCTGCTGGGCGTCGAGGTAGTGGCTCGAAGAATGCGGGACCTCCGCCATGGCGGCCAGGCGCTCCTCGGCCGAATCCGACGTGCGGGCCAGCCCGAACGCGGCGCTGGTGTGATTGCCGTCGGTGCGCCAGACGGCGCGGTACAGCCCGGCGGCACGCCACGGACGGCTCGCCCCCAGTTCCTCGCAGACGGCCAGTGCCAGCATCGGCGCCGTCTCGCCTGGGAGCCGCCGCCGCACCGCCTTGAAGTGCGCGGCCGCCGCCGTCGGCTCCCCGCCGAGCGCGGCGACGCCGCTGTACCAATCGAGCCGCCAGTCGTCGCCGAACTCCGCCCGTGCCCGCTCGATCCGCGACTCGGTGTCACGGTCGCCCAGTTCGGCGGCGATCCTGAGCCGTGCCAGCCGCGTCTCCCTGGTGGCCGGGAGCGCCTCGATGCGCTCGCGTGTCTTCGCCGCCGGCTGCAGCGCCAGCGCGGTCAGCGCGGGACCGGCGGGATCGGAGGGGTCGGCCACCTGTGGCACGGGCAGCACCTGGCGGGCCTCCTCGGCTCGCGGCGAGGCGAAGACGGTCCGCTCCGAGTCCGCCAGCGCGCTCGCCAGGGCACCACGTTCGAGCCCGAAGTGGACGGAGGCTGCCGGGTAGGGACGGTGATCGATCCCGGCGCGGATCTGGCGGAGCACCCCGGTCAGCTGGTCGGCCATGGCGGCGGCCGAGTCGAACCGTTCGGCGGGATCGGGTGCGCAGGCGCGTTGGAGCAGCAGGTACAGCGATTCGTCGTAGTCCGCCGGACGCGACGGCATCGGGACCTCGCGAGGCTGCCCGCCGCCGGCCTCGACGGGCCGGAACCCGAGCGTGAGCACGGCCAGGGTCCGGCCGACGGTGTACAGGTCCGAGGCGACGTCGGGTGGGCGGGCCCGGCCGGTCTCCGGCGCGCTGTAGCCGGGCGTCCTCCAGATGTCACCGCCGATTCGGCCGATGTGCCGCATCGCGCCGAGATCGATGAGTTTGAGCCGGTTGCCCGACTGAATGATGTTGGAGGGCTTGAGATCGCAGTAGACCATGCCGTTCGAGTGCAGATAGTCGAAGGCGGACAGGATCTCCAGTGCGAAGGGGATCGCCCAGTGCGCGGGTATCGTGCCGCCCTCGACCCGCCCAGGGTGGCGCGGATCGTCTAAAGGGACGCCCCCGACGTATTCCATGACCAGGTAGTCGTGCTCGGTCCCGTCGCCGCGGTCGCGGTGCTTGACGTAGTTGTGGATGTCGACGATGTTGGGATGGTTCACGGCCACGAGGTAGTGGCGTTCGTCGCGGACGGCGCGCAGTGCCGCGTCGTCGGTGGGATCGAGGAGGCCCTTGAGCACCACCCGGCTCTCCAAGTGGTGGTCGACGGCGAGGTAGACCCCGCCGAGTCCGCCGTGCGCGATGAGACCCTCGACCTCGTACTGTCCGGCGACGAGCTCGCCCTTGGCGAGGGTGCGCGTGAAGTCGTAGGCGGCGTCGCATTCGCGGCAAAGGCCCTTGAGCGGGGCGGTCCGACCGTCTCGAGTGCGACCCACCTCGTGGCCGTTGGGGCACCGCCTGCGGTTCTCGGGGACCACGGGATCGCTCAGCAGGTTCGAAGTGGGATCGCTGACCGGGGCACTGGGGACGTCGGACAGTCCGGTGCCGAGCCGGCCGGGGGTGTGGACGTCGGCGGGCGCGGACGGACCGCTCGGGACGTGCTGCCGCGGCAAAGAGGGGAGCGGGGCGGGATCCTCAGTGGGCACGGAAGGGTCGCGTCCGCATTGATCGCACAGGCCGTCGTCCTCCACGAGGCCGTGACCCCGACCGGGGCAGCCGGGCAGGGCGCATCGGACGACACCGGTCATGGCGTCGATCCGTCCGCTCGCGCCGAAGACGAAGCCGGGGGAGGTGTCGTGTAGGGCATGGGCCAACTCCGAGGGTACGGGGGCGGGATCGCCGTAATAGCCCACTTTACCGGCATCGCACCGCCGCCGCACACCATGGCGGCGACCCCCATGGGGGGACACCGCCACCGCTGGGCCCTGCGGGGCATGGGCCGCCTGTACCCGCCGGAATCGGCGCCGCATCCCGCCGGCGCTCTCGCACGGCCCGGGGTGCGACGTCTCCTGACCGCCCCGGTCCACAGGAGTCGACCATGTGGGCGGACGGGCCTGGAGCGGCCCGAACGCATCCGACCGCGTGAAGCCGGGACCGCCGTCTCGCGCTCACCCGGCGCTCAGGCGGCGGCCGGGGGCCAGCCTGCGCTCGATCGGCGCGCCCGGCCCCGTTCGATGACACTGCGGGACCGGGCGGCGCCCTCCCCGATTCACGGCCGCGCACGCCCCTGCGCCGCCTCTGCACCGTCCCTGTGCCGCCCCTGTGCCGTCCCTGTGCCGCGCCCTGGGGGACGCTCGCACCGCGTCCGGTTCAGGCGTCCTCGCGCGAGGGATTCTCCAGACGGAAGAAGTTGCTCTGTCGGCCGTCCTTCGTCTCCTCCTGGTGGATGAAGTTGCGTCCACGCCGATCGAAGGTCCCCAGCCACTCCTCCCAGGAGACCTCTTGGAGGTCCTCGCCGCCGTAGCCCGGGAAGTCGAGCCGCAGCACCCCGAGCCCGCCGTCGTGCTCGGTCCCCGGCACGGTGGCCGGCACGGCCCTGCGCTCCTCGGCCCACTTGCGGATGACCTCGTGGTTCGTGGTCACCAGTGAGCGTCCGGGCCGCTCGGGCCGCTGGTCCGGCGAAGTGATCTCCTGTGCGTACTCGACCGATCGCGACTCATCGGATTCCTGTGCCATGAATACCCCCTGAAACGAAGTGATGCCGCCCCGGTCCGTACCCGATGGGCGGTGCGCTGACCGCGCTCCGTCACCTCGACAGTTCTCCGAGAAGCCGCCGGGCCGCGACGAGCAGCGCGCCCTTGAGTTCGACGGCGGCCGCCGTCTCGGCGAGTCGCGGATCGATGTCGTGCTCCATGGCCTCCAGGACGCCGGACGGGTCGGTCCCCGACGGGCCGGCGTCACCTCGGCGGTCGGCGTCGTAGGGGAGCAGTTCCGCGAGCCGTTCGCCGAGCACGTCCGCCGCGGCGTCCAGAACACTCGCGTACCGTGCGCCGAACGCCGCGTCGATCACCCGGGACACGTCGACGCGTTCGTCTTGTCGCAGCGTGTTCGCGATGGATTGAACGGTCTCGGCGGTGCGGCCCAGGAGGTCGATCGCGGTCCGGTAGCGGTCCACGTCGCTCGCGTACGTCCGCCGCGGCAGCCGGGGGTTGAATCGCAGGCTCTCCCTTCCGTGGCGCAGAGCCCGCCTGACCTCCCAGACGTGGTCGTCGAGCCGATCGGCGCGATCGGCCCAGCGCCACGTGTCGTCGGCGTCCCACTCGCCGCGGAGCCCCTCGGCCATGTCGCGCAGCGTGGCCTGCACCTCCTCGCCGGTCCTGCGGTCCGCGTCTCCGACGGTCCTGACCCGCACCGGCGGGAAGACCAGCAGGTTGACGGTGGTGCCGATGCCCACCCCGAGCGCCGTCTCGGCCAGGCGCGAGAGGAGATAAGGACCGTCGACGCCCCCGATCGTGACCATGAACAGCGCCGTGAACGGCACGTACAGGCCCTGGTCGCCGAGCCGGTCCCAGCGGCCGGCCAGGACGGTGACCGGCACCAGGACGGCCAGTGCGAGCTCCGTGGTCGGCGACGCGACGCCGACCACGTACGCCAGGACGACGCCGAGGGACACCGAGGTGACCTGCCGCGCCGCCGTCAGCACCGACCAGTACACGGTGGTCCGGACCATGACCAGGGCCGCCCACGGCGCTATGTACGGCAGGGGCAGTCCCAGCACGTGCACGGCCATCGCCCACGCCGCCACTGCGGCCAGTCCCGCCTTCAGCGCCTGTTTCACGATCTCGCGGGCGCCGCTGCCGCCTCGGCCCAGGTCGCGCAGGAATTGCCGGCCGTTCCCGACATCGACGAGGACGGCGTTCCATACCGGGGGCATCCGCATGCGGGAGGGGGTACCCGTTCGAGCGGATCGGTATCGAATCGAGGCGGCCCGGGATGCCGAAGGGGTTTGCCGCCGGAGCGGCGGGGAAATCGAACGCCGTGGCACAGTGGAGGAGCGCCGTGTCCGCCGGGGGCGGCACGGGCGTGGAGACGGTGGACGCGGTAGTGATCGGTGCGGGCCCGAACGGGCTCGTCGCCGCCAATATCCTCGCCCAGGAGGGCTGGGAGGTGACCGTTCTGGAGGCCGCCGACCGCCCTGGCGGGGCGGTGCGCACCGAGGAGGTCACCGAACCGGGTTTCCGCAACGACCTGTTCAGCGCGTTCTATCCGATGGCCGCCGTCTCCCCGGTGATCGCCGAGCTCGAACTGGAGCGCTGGGGGCTGCGGTGGCGGCGTTCCCGCGAGGTGCTCGCGCACCTCCTGCCGGACGGGCGGGCGGCACTGCTGTCGACCGACCTGGAGGCCACTGCGACCTCAGTGGCCGGTTTCGCAGATCG
>JAJYSW010000075.1 GCA_021793335.1 Actinomycetes bacterium | reverse complement strand
GATCGGTGCGGGGCCGCCTCTGGTCGTGAGGGGCGGGTGTGGCCGAGTGGGCGGGGCAATATGAATGGAATGATGGTGCCGATGGTCGATACCGTGAATCAATGCGGTCGTAAAAATTGCTTGGAACGCTTTTATTTGAGAGCACTGTAGATAGTGTGTTCATGTTATGACGGTCGGTTCGATTTCGATCGATATATCGAACGCCGATGACCGATTCCATGGTTCCGAGGCGGCGGAGTCCGTATCCGCATGGTCTTTTTCGGCATGCGACCCGCCGGAGCGGGATTCGATCGAGCCGCGATCCGGGCGCCTCGGATCGGAGGGGCGGCGCGCCCGGATCGGGGCTCTACCGGCATGGCGACCCCGGATCGCCTCGGGCCGGGCGGCGTCGCGATGCGCTCGCCGCATGAATTCGACAGTGTCGGAAAAGCGACAGGTGGCGCTGCTCAGACCCCGATTCGAGCCGTTCGTGCGCACGTCCGAGCTTCGGTTTATCCGAAATTCCACGGCAGGTCCACTGAGTACAGTGACTCGCCGTGGCCCGGGAGGGCCTCGGCGTCGCCACGCGACTCGTGTCGCACACGACATCCACTCGAACGATTATCGGACAGGATGGACATTGACGACACTCCGAGTCGATTCGTATCCGGGCATCGAGGATTCGAGCAGACCGTGTGCTCGATCCGCACGACCTGCCCGCGACCGCCTTACCGCAGGCCGCACCGGCCGCGAGCCCCCGCTCCGAGCGCCGCGGGGGCGGAGCCGCCGGCGAGCCCGGAGGCACCGCCCCGGCGCGGGGCTTGGGCGCGACGGCGCTACCGGCAGCCGAAGTCGAACTCGACCGCCGGGCCGGAGGCGATGAAGCCGAAGACCTCGCGGCTCAGGCCCGCCTCGATCCGGCCGTTCCAACCCACGTCCGAGGCGGTCACCGACGAACCGGACTGCGACCACTCGGCATTCCAGGCGCTGCTGATCCGCTGGTCCCCGGGCCAATCCCAGGCCGCATCCCAGCCGTCGACGGCCTGATCCCCGGCGCTGAGAGTGACACTGCCCTGCCATCCCGAGCCCCAGTCCTCGACCACCTCGACGCGGCCCCGGCAGACCTCGCCGCCACCGCCGCTCACTCCATCGATCACGAACGTCGTCACGCTCTGCGCTGGCAGCACGGCGGTGAAGGAGCCGCCTGAGACGCCGATCGCGCGCTGCTCCTGAAGGTTGCGGTGCGCATCGGTCACCCAGGAGGCCGCGCTGGAGGCGGTGATGCCCCGTACCGTGAACGGCTGTTCCACCGCCGAGGCCGATTTATTGACCGCGACGATGACGATCCCGGAGCCGGCGTCCCGGTACGCCGAGGTGTAGACGTCCGCCCCGGGCTCGGCGGTCGCACCGATCCGTACATGGCCGGGGCGGACGAACTTCGAGAAGTGCGCCATGTTCGCCCCGCGCTTGCTGATCTGTCCGTCTTCACGCATCGGGCCGTAAGAGCGCCGGATGTACCACCACACGTACGCCTGGAACCGGCCGTCGACCAGGGCGTGGTGGATGTTCTCGCTCACGTCCAGCGCCTGGGGCCACAGATCGGCCGAGTCGCTGCTGTTGGGATGGTAGACCTCGGTCATCCACAGCTCCTTGCCCCCGCCCTGCTCCTCGAAGCGAGGGTAGGGGAGGTCGCCGAGCGGCGTCCCGTACAGGTGGGCGCCGAGGATGTCCATGTTGGCCAGCGCCTGGGGATCGTCCAGGATCGGGTCCGAGAGGCCCTTGCGGTACTGGAACGACTCCGGAGCGATGACCCTCGTCTCGATCGATCCGGCGTACTCGCGCAGGAACCGGACGATCTCCTCGGGAGTCCACGCCGTCCACTCGTGCGCGTAGTCGGGCTCGTTCTGCACCGAGATGCCGTACAGGTTCACTCCGTTGTCGCTCATGAACCCGTAGAAGTCGTTCAGGTGCTGCGCGTACGCGCCGTACATGTCGTGCCGCAGGCGCCTGCCGCCGGCGAAATCCTCGGCCATGTGGGCGGGCGGGTTCCACGGCGAGGCGATGACCTTCGCTCCGAGCTCGCTCGCGCGGACCGCCGTGGGCACCTCGCCGCCCCAGCGCGCCCGGTCCTCGTGGACGGGGACGCGCAGCACCGAGAAGCCCAGCCGGCCGTCGCCGTTGCCGAAGGCCGTCTCCCGTTGGGCGGCGGTGAGGTCGTCGATCCAGGCGGTGTGGTTCATGCCGCCGAAGCCCTGGATCGTCTGGTGCCGTTCGGCGGGGTCGACGATCACCTCGGTCGGTGCGGCGGAGGCGATACCGGGCGCTCCCAGGACCGGTGCCACCGCCCCGAGCGCTGGAATCGCTCCCAATTTGAGGAGGGATCGCCGGTGCAGCTGCGCCGCTCCCGAGGTCCCAGTTCCATTCGAGTCTTGTGCCATGGTGGCCCCTTCTCTGCGTGGCCGTCGAATCGAGCGGTGCGTCGGCTCTCTCGACCGCCGGTCTGCGGAGGCCCCGCGGCGCGGCTGCGGCCGCCGCGGCGACGCCCCAGGGATATTGAAGTGAGTCAATCTATGCAGTGTCGCAGAAACATTCGTTGATCACAAGGATCGTTTCGGCCCCTCAACCCGGAGGCGGCGCGGTGCTGGCACGGACCACCAGCGTCGTAGCCAGCTCGATGTGCGTCTGCGTGACCGCCTGACCTTCCGCCTCGGCCAGCACCAGGCCCGCGGCGGTGGCCCCCAGCTCCGCGAACGGCTGCCGCACGGTCGTCATGGGCGGCCCGCACCACCGGGCGTACGAGATGTCGTCGAAGCCGACCACGCTCAGGTCCTCGGGGACGCGCACCCCCGCCTGCCGCGCCGCCTCATAGACCCCGATCGCCTGGAGGTCATTGCCGCACAGCACGGCCGTCGGCGGCTCAGGGACGCGCAAGAGATTCGATCCATGACTGAAACCGTCCTCGAAGGAGAAACTCCCGGTGCGGACGAGATGTTCGTCCAAAGGCTCGGCGGCGGCCCGCATCGCAGTGCGCGCACCGTCCAGCCGATGCCCGGCGGACCGCCGCTCCAGCGGACCGGTGATCACCGCGATCCGCCGATGGCCCAGTTCGAGCAGGTGCTGCGCGGCGGCGATGCCACCCTGCCGATTGGCCGCCGACACCGACGGGACCGGACGCAGCGGCTCACCGGGAGGATCCACGGACGCCAAGGGAATCCCGCTCGCGCTCAGCAGGCCGTGCTGCTCGGGCGTGAAGCCCATACGTACGACTATCACTCCGGCGGGACGCCGGGCGAGGAGATCACGGGCCCAGCTGCGGCCCGCCGACTCCTCCTCCAGCGCATCGGTGAAACCGACCGTCAGACTGTGCGCGGCGGCCTCCCGTTTCACACCGTTCATGATCGTCACGGCCGGATGCCCCTGTATGCCGTAGAAGACCACCTCGACGCACGCGGCCCGGGCGACCTTCTCGGGACGCCGGTAGCCCTGCTCGCGCAGGAGCCGTTCGATCCGCCGCCGAGTCTCCGGGGCCACCCCCGCGCGCCCGTTCAACACCTTCGACACCGTAGGAGGCGAGACTCCGGCCAGTCGCGCGATCCCCGCCACCGTCAACCGGCCGCGCGCTCGGGCCGTACTCGACGGGGCCTCGGGCGTGGCCCGAGCGGCTTCCCCGACCCGAGCGTGAGCCGAGCGACGCCGTGCGACCTCGCCGAGCAGCCGCTCCCGCACCCGCTCGGCCTCCAGCGCCGCGCCCGGCCCGGCGGGCACCGTCTCCACCAAGTGGCGGCGCTTTCCCGACTCCGGATCGAGACCGAGATACACCCGCACCCGAAGCGACCCGCTCGGAAGCCGCTCGATTTCACCGCGCGCTCGCCGCGGCCCCGCGCCCTTCGACATGGAGCCACGCTAGCAACACCGCATCGGCGGAGCAGGCGCCGTATGGCTCCATGAACGGCTCCACGGAACCGCCGCACTCCCGCTGAACGTCACGGCTTCCCGCATCACGCCCCCGAGCACCGCTCCAATGCGGCCCGCGACGCCTGCGGGATAATCGACGCATGACTCGACGTCCTCGCCGACGGCGCTCGCCGGTGCGGCGCGCCCCCGAACGCCCCTGCCCCTGTGACGCCGAAAAGACCTACACCGCCTGCTGCGGACGGCTCCACGCCGGACACGCCGCAGCCGACACCGCCGAGGCCCTCATGCGCTCGCGCTACAGCGCGTTCGCACTCGGCGATGCGGCATACCTGCTGCGAACATGGCATCCGCGGACCCGACCGGACGAGCTCGACCTTCCCGACGACCGGCACTGGACGGGACTGGAGATCCTCGCAAGGACCGACGGCACCGTCTTCCACGCGAGCGGCACGGTGACCTTCCGGGCGCACTACCGCGACCCCGAAGGCCCGGGAATGCAGGAGGAGACCAGCGAGTTCGTCCGTCTCGACGGCGGCTGGCGCTACCGCTGAGACCAAAGCCGGAAGGCCGACGCGGAACGTCCCCGGCGGCCCGCACGAGCGCACCGACCACGCTGTCCTCCCGGCGTCAACGGCCACGCCCGAAGCACGCCCGAAGGAAAGGACACCGACCGCGCCGCTGGGCGCTCGGAACGGTCCGGAACCGCGCACGTGGACGACCCCCGGCCTCCCCCGAGCCTTCGGCGGCCGGACCGGCCGTCCCACCCCCGACGAGCCGACCGGCACGCCGAACGGCAGCAGGTCGATCGAAACCGTGGACGCGCTCACCGCGACGCGCACGGCGAGCGCCCGGCGGGCGAAAAGACCGCTCACGACCCGGCCCAGGACAGTCGTGCCGCCCGCTCGCCGGAGGCATTCCCGTCCGGCCGGTCTTGTCGGTCGGCGGGGCTTTGCCAGGCTGGTCTTACCGGTCGGCGGGGCTTTGCCAGCCTCCTGCACAACTGGGAGGGACGGAACGCAGGACAACCTTTCGGTGTCCATGCGAACCTCGAACGGTCCGATCGCCCCGAGCCGTACCGGACGATGGCGCCGGGACGGGCGAGGGAACGCCACGGCCGTGCCGTCACCCGAAATCTTCAAAAAAATGAGCGGAAGTCGCCGGGCGATGTCGAGAACCGCGCGCCCGCTCCGTCCCAGAGGTGTCGGCGGCACGAAGCGCCGCCCGAGAACGAAGGATGGAACCATGGCCAAGTACCTGTTGCTCAAGCACTACCGCGGAGGCCCGCAGCAGCACCCGAACTCCCGGTCGCCGATGGACCAGTGGACGCCCGAAGAGATCACCGCGCACATCGATTTCATGGGCAAGGTCGCCGACGACCTGCGCGAACGCGGCGAATTCGTGGATTCCCAGGCGCTCGCACCCGAAGGCGAATTCGTGCGCTACGACGGTGAAGGCAGGCCGCCGGCCACCGACGGCCCGTTCGCCGAGACCAAAGACCTCATCGCTGGCTGGATGATCATCGACGTCGATTCCAAGGAGCGCGCCTACGAGGCCGCCGCCTACCTGTCCTCGGCACCCGGTCGGGGCGGCAGGCCCTTGCACGAATGGATCGAGGTTCGGCCGTTCCTGACCGAGCCCCCGGTCGTCGAGTGAGACCGGCCCGATGATCGACAACGACCTGCTGCGAACGCTGACCCCGCAGGTCCTGAGCGTCCTCGTCCGCCGCGGAGCCGACTTCGCGGCGGCCGAGGACGCCGTTCAGGACGCGCTCGCCGAGATCGTGCGCCGCTCGGGCCCGACCCCCGACGACCCGAAGGGGTGGCTGGTCACCGTGGCCTGGCGCAAGTTCCTGGACGCGCAGCGCTCGGCCTCGGCCCGGGCCCTGCGAGAGGTGGCCGTGCACCGAGAGCCGCCCCCCGGCCCCGTCGAACAGGCCGACGACACGCTGCTGCTGCTCAGCCGCTGCTGCCATCCGGCCCTGACCCCGGCCTCGGCGATCGCCCTGACCCTCCGTGCGATCGGCGGCTTGACGACCGCACAGATCGCCCACGCGTTCCTGGTCCCGGAGGCGACGATGGCGCAGCGCATCTCCCGTGCCAAACGGGCACTGACCCGGCAGCGGTTCGATCGGCCCGGAGACGTGCGCGCCGTGCTCCGGGTGCTGTACCTGATGTTCGACCATGCCTTCGCCGGAGCGGGCGAGAACAGTACGGACACCGACGGCGTCGACCTGGCCGCAGAGGCGATCCGCCTGACCAGGCAACTGGTCGCCTCGGTCCCCGACGATCCGGAGGCCGCGGGCCTCCTCGCCCTGATGCTGCTGCACCACGCGCGCCGCCCGGCGAGAATCGACGCCTCAGGGCATCTGGTGCCATTGGAGTGGCAAGACCGTTCCCGCTGGGACACCGCGATGATCGCCGAAGGCGTCATGGTGCTGCAAAGTGCGCTCGCGCTCGACCGGATCGGTGAATATCAGGCGCAGGCCGCGATCGCGGCCCTGCACGACGATGCGGCCTCGGCCGAAGAGACCGACTGGCCACAGATCCTCGAGTGGTACGACGAACTCGCTCGGATCGTTCCGGGCAACCCCATCGTCGCGCTCAACCGCGCGGTCGCACTCGGGCACGTCGAAGGCCCCCTCGCCGGGCTGCGGGCGGTCGATGAGCTGGACCCAGGCCTGCCTCGCCGAGACGCCGTCACCGCCTACCTGCACGAACGAGCCGGAAACCATGGCGAAGCGGCTCGCCTCTACGCAGCGGCGGCCCAGGCGGCGACCAGCACGGCAGAACGAGTGCACCTGTTCAAACAGGCGGCCCGGCTCAACCGGGAAGCGCCGGACGTCGCCTGAGCGGCCCCGCACCGTCCGCGACCGCCGTGGAAGGGTTCGTCCGCACAGAAGCTCCCATGTGGAGGCCCCATGGAGACGATGCGGGGCGCCGGCCGGCGCCCCGCAGATCGATGGCGCTGGAGTCGGGCCCCGTCGCTCAGTGCGGCGCCGCCTCGTGCAGCGCGGCGACCATCGCCGCTACGAGGCCGCGGGTCTGCTCGAACGAAGCCTCGGACAATGCCGGTGAGTCGATGACCGAGCGCATGAGCCCGATGCCGACCAGCAGGGCTCCGATGAGCTCGGCGCGCAGCTCGGCGTCGGCTCCCTGGAGACGGCCGGTGAATTCGGCCAGGTATTCCCCGCAGACCTGTTCGCGGAGCTGGGCGCGCACTTCCGGCCGTCCGGCCGAGCGGAGCATGACGAACAGCGGGTGCTCGGCGCCGGGTTCGGGACGGTCGGTGAAGACGACCTCGCGCAGCAGCGCGTCGACCAGTGCCGCCGGGTCGCTTCGCCGGCCGCGGCCCAGCCCCTCGGGCACCTCGACGCGGACCGCCTCGGCGAACAGGGCTTGTTTGGAGCCGAAGTAGCGGAAGATCAGGGTCGCGTCGACCCCGGCGTCGGCGGCGATATCGCGCACGCCGGTGCCGTCGTAGCCGTGCTCGGTGAAGCGGCGGCGGGCCGCTTCCAGCAGGGCCGATCGGGTGGCCGCCTTGTTGCGGCGCTTGGGTTCACTCATGAGGTCAGCATAAGTCATCAACTGTTGACTTTACGAGAGTGTCGCGCTAATGTTCGTCATCGACTGATGACTTATGAGGGGCGGTACTGTATGCGTACCTATGTGATCACCGGCGGCACCGATGGCATCGGCAAGGGGCTGGGACTGCACTTCCTGTCCCGCGGCGACCGCGTCATGGCCGTCGCGAGCAACCCTGCCAAGGGGCGCGCCTTCCTGGCCGAGGCCGAAAGCCTCGGAGCCGCCGACCGCGCCCAGTTCATACAGGCCGATCTGAGCACGGTGTCGGGCATGCGCTCCGCCACCGCCGAGGCCGCCACCCTCGATTCCTTGGACGGGCTCGTCTTCGCCACCCAGCGGTTCCGCCCGCGACGCGAGACGACTCCCGATGGACTCGAATACACCTTCGCCCTGTCCTATGTCAGCCGTTTCCTCATCGGGCACGAGTTGGCCGGGCTGCTCGACCGGTCCGAGTCCCCGGTCGTGCTCAACCTGGCCGGGCCCGGAGGACTGCCCGGCCGGATTCACTGGGACGACCCGCAACTCCAGGAGGGCTACAGCGGAAAGACCGCGGCCATGCAAGCCTCGCGCTGCAACGATCTACTCGGCGTCGACTTCCCCCGCCGCCATCCGAGGACCCGTGTCCGCTATATCCTTTACAACCCGCTGTTCGTCAAGACTGGCATGGCCGACCCGCTGCCGCAGCCCATGCGGACGATCACCAGGACGCTGGCCTGGCTCCTGGCGCAACGCGTCGAACAGGCCATCGTGCCGATGAGCGCGATCATGGACAGCCCGCCCGAAGCGCCGGTCGCCGCCTTCCGCCGAAAAAAGCCGCTCCCGCTCACCGGAGGAGACTTCGACCCCGATGCCGCCGACCGGCTCCATGGGCTCACCCTTGAGATCCTGCGCGGCCTATGAGTTCCAGAGCAGCACCGCCCCGCCGTCCACGGCACCGACCGGACCTTGAGGCGAGTGGCCGTCTCAGAGCCGTGAACGGCTGCGACGGGGCAATCGAGGATGCCGCCGACCAGGCCGGACAACCTCCGGCCGGACGGCCGTGCCGGGAACGGCGACGCCGACCTCGGGGCGATCGGGGACGGAGGCGGCGGGCCCGCCTCATGCCTCCGGGCAGGAGGAACCCATGGGGACTGCGATGGGGGAGGCGTGCGCGCCACCGAGCAACGACGACCGGCCCTCCCGCACCGCGCCGGCGCCGAAGCCCGGCCGGGAGCCCCGGACCCGCGCTCATGGAGCGTGAATGAATGCGCGACGGCGGGTGCACTGAGACGAGTCTTTGGGCGCAGACCGATTCCTCCTCGCCGGCTCCGGCCCGCCCGACCGTCCGCAGTCGGTCGGGCGCAGTCGGCCGGGCGAGGATCGCCGAGGGCGACATCGCCTCGGTATGGCCGGAGGTCGCAGGGCGATCCGGCCGGCTCGTTCTCCGCTGACCCATGACATAGGGGTGCCCGAACAGGGCGAATAGCGCAAGGAGCCGACCGGCGGCGACAGCGGGCGCTTCGTGCCGTGGACGCCCGGGCGTCCACGGCACGAAGCGCCCGCTCCGCTATTGCTCCGAGTACATCAGGTAGACGATGCACACGATGACGATGAGCGCGGCGATGATCGCCAGAGTGATCTTCCAGGCGCTCCAGGGCCGCTCGCCGCTGACCTTGCCGGTCTGTCCGCTGACCAGGACCTGCCAGGACTTGCCGTTGAACAGGTAGGCGAGAATCCAGACCGGCAGCAGCAGGAGCTTATAGGTGAGGTCTCGGTAGGTGGTGCTCATGTGGTGGATACGCTGTGCGTCGCCGCCGATGTGGCGCCTGACGTCCCCGCGGATCACCGAGGTCATCTTCTGCTTGGCCGTTTCGAGCGCCGTGTCGGGGCCGATCTCATAGCGCTGAGTGAAGTGCCCCGAGAGGTACTGCGGTTGGAACGCCGTGGCCGTGTGCGTGTTCCAGTCGTCGGCGAGGTCGGCGAGAGGCTTGCTGCCGACGTGAGCGGTGGCGGGCACGACCACATCGTCGAAGTCGCGCGCGACGGTACCGCGCACGCTGTACCAGCGGGTCTCCTGCTCCCGCTTGCCGTCCCGTTCGACGTAGTAGTGCTCGCCCCGCTCGCCGCGGTAGGTCGTCGTGGTCTTGGCGTCCCACGTCCAATGCGGCAGGTAGGTGCTCTTCAGCGATTCGGCCTCATCGACCTTCTTGAACGTGTTCGGCGCGAACCAGCGGCTCGCCACCCATGCTCTGAGCGCATGGCGCGCCCCGTTCTTGTCGATCTGGAACGGGATGAGCCCTTCGGGCGCGATCAGGTCCGGGTTGAACTGGTCGACGACGACGGGCGAACCGCAGAACTGGCACAGGTCCGACCAGGCGTCGGACTCGGTGTGCGCCTGACATCCGGTGCACACGAACAGGTTCGGCGGCACCTGCTCCGGGTTGCGGCGGGGCTTCTCGCCGAGGGCGGCGTAGGAGTGTTCGACCACCTCCCGCTGTTGGGGCATGATCGCCTGCTGCGCGCCGCAGTAGGGGCATGTCATCGATGTCGTGCCGGGCGTGAATTGGAGGTGTGCGCCGCAGTCCCCGCACGGGTAGGTCTGGTGACTGGTGGGAGCCGGATTCGTCACGGGTCTCTCCTGTTCGAGGGGGCCTTAGGGCAAGGGCGGGGGCATCATGCCGAAGAGGCCCGACAGTTCGGGGATCTGCCCGGCGGGGGTCCAAGCGGCCTGGCCCTGCTTCCAGGCCAGGGTCTCTCGAGTGAGTTCGCCGCTGGCGACCTTCTGCTGCAAGGCGGGCACGTCGAACGGCCCGGCCTGTTGACCGCCGATGCCGAGGTACCACGCGGGGGCGGTCGGGAGCGGCGGCGGGGCCGCCTGCGGAGGCTGCTGCTGGGCCGGGTACTGGGCCGGCTGCTGAGCCTGATGCGCGGCCATGTTGGCGGCCATCTGGTTGCCCATGGCCATGCCGGCGCCGAGGCTCATGGCATCGGCTGCGCCGCCGCCGCTCTGGGCGGCGTCCTGCAACGCGTTCGCGGCCTGGAACTGCGTGTACGCGCCGAGATCGCCGACCATGCCCATGGAAGCGCGTTTGTCGATGGCCTCCTCGACCTCTTTGGGCAAAGAGATGTTGGAGATGGTGAAGGAGGGGACTTCGAGTCCGAGCGGGGCGAGCTTCTCGGAGATCGCGGATTTCAGTTGGTCGCCGATCTGGTCCTGGTGGATCGCCATGTCCAGCACTGGGATTCGAGCCGAGGCGATGGCCGGGGCGAACGCTCCGATGACCTTCTCGCGCAGCCACGTCTCGATTTCGTCGGTACGGAACTGCGCGTCGGTGCCCGAGGCCTCGCGAAGCAGCGTGGCCGGATCGATCACGCGGATGGCGTAAGCGCCGAAGGCTCGGATGCGCACGGCGCCGAACTCGGGGTCGCGGACCAGGACGGGGTTCTTGGTGCCCCACTTGAAGTCGGTGAATTGGCGGGTGTTGACGAAGTAGACCTCGGCCTTGAACGGGGAGTCGAAGCCGTACTTCCAGCCCTTGAGCGTCGAGAGGATGGGCAGGTTGCGGGTCTCAAGCGTGTAGGTCCCGGGGGCGAAGACGTCGGCGAGCTGCCCTTCGTTGATGAATACCGCAGCTTGGGATTCACGCACGACGAGCTTCGCGTTCATCTTGATCTCGTTGTCGTGGCGGGGGAAACGCCAGACGATCGTATCGCGGGAATCGTCGGTCCATTCGATGATGTCAATGAGTTCACCGCGAAGGCTGTCGAACAGACCCATGTGCAATCACTGTCCTTCTGTGCGAGTACGTGCCCGGACACGGTTCAGTGAACGGGCGGCTTCTCGTTTTCTTACTCGGTCGGGCGTGCGGGCTGCGGCGGGTTCGAGGGGGCGTCGACCTGTCGTTGCACCAAGGGCATCTGGTTCATCGACGGTCACCGTCGCTTCGATCGCCGGCGACGGGTCCGCTTCGACGCGCACCCGTGCCGGCAACTTTACAAGAACACCGCAAGCGCGAGGGGCCGCGGTATTCCCCGAATACCTGGTAGCGGGTGTCCCGGCGCGATTCTCATACCACCGGTCGACCTGGTCTTGGATGCTCGGCCCTGTGATGCCGACCGTTCGGCGGATGCTCTGGCGCACTGACCGTTCCGGTCCCGTCCCGAGCCTCCTGGGGCGAGAGCGGCGCTTCGACCGTGCCCGGCTCGCCGGGCCTCGCCGCAGCCGCCCGCGAACCGCGCCGATCGGTCCCGCACCCGGCCTTCGACCCCGGGCGCGAGCGTGCCGAACGCGGCGGCGCGTGGGCGAGGGCACCCCGTGAGGAACGTGAAGCCCGGCGCCGTGCCGATCCGGGCCCCGACTCCGGGCATCGGCTCTGGGCTTCGCTTCTCGGCTTCGATGCTGAACTTCACTGAGAGCGGGCTCACCGCGAAAGCAGAGGGGAGGCGCGCAGCGGGCCCGCTCGGCTCGGCGGTCGCATTGCCGGCCGCCGAGCCCGCGAACGGCGACGCCGCCGGGCAGAAGACCGGCGGCGGAGCTGCAAGAGGGAGGAGCGTCTACCGTTCCGCATCCGCCCCGTGGAGCAGCCGATGCGATTCGGTGAACAGGCGCACCACTTCAGGGCGGATCTCGGCGCGTTCGGTGAGCCACCGGGCCCAGGGAATCCGGATCGTCTCTTCACGGTCGTCGACGGTCACCGTGAAGTCGGCGCCGTCGCCGTCCAGCGTGACCATGCGCGCCGCCGTGGCCGCGGGTCGTCCGCCCGCGCCGCGGCAGATCACGAGCGTGTCGTCGGCGTGCTCCTCGTTCATGTGGCTGCAGACGGCGGCGATGGCTTCGGCGTCGAACGGGTTCGTGCCGTCGCCGAGACCGTCGGCCAGTTCGTTGAGGACGGTGCTGTTGTGGTCGTAGGCGATCAAGACCTCGTCGATGAGTCGGCTCTGGTCCGCCTCGTCGAGTTCGAGCGCGTCGAGCCGGCTCCGGTACGCGTCCTTGAACGTCTTGAGGTTCGCGATGGGGAAGCGGTAGAAGGAGGCACCGACGCCATTGAAGCCATAAGTCTTCCTGGCGGCCTTGCCGAACGCCTGCCCTCCGGAGAGATCGCCGAGGTATCGGGTGTAGGAGTGGGCGATGTATCCGCCGGGCCACTCGTGCGCCACCTGCTCGATATGCGCCGCGTACCGGCGGGTCGAAGGCAGCGGGTCGATCACGGCGCGCCAACCGGGGCCGAAGAGGAATTCGAGGTCGGCGGTGATGGACTCCAGCCGCAGCAGTTCGTCTTGGACGAACGGTCCGGCCACCGGGTCGTCTCGCCAGCGTTCCCCGGCCGATTCAATGGCCAGGTAGACGAAATACTGTTGTGCGTGCCAGCGGGCGTAGTCGTGCAACGCCAGTGTGCCGTTGAAGAGCCGGTCGAAGACACCGGGGCGTGACGACTTCTCGCCCTCGGGCGGATCGAGCGACTGGTGCCGGGACCAGCTGGCCTCGCGGATGCGGGCAGAGAAGGGGCGATCGGTGGTGTCGGTCGGCATCGGAACCTCTTCAATTCGATGATGCAGTTACTTTAGGCAAGGCTAGCCTAATGAACCTGGTGGAAGTTGTCCATGGCTATGCGGGGGCGTGCTCGCGCGCTCGGTCGTCCGGCCCGAGGCTCTCAGGCCGGACGACCGCGATCGATCACGAGGTGAGCGTGCGGCGGCGCGCCAGGAACAGCGCGCCCACTCCAGTGGCGAGCAACGCGAGTGCGGCCGCGAAGACCCAGGTCAGCCCGGCCCCGGTGGTCGGCAGCTTCGGGCCCCCGGGGCCCGTGCCGTCGCCTCCGCCGCCGCCGCTGCC
>JAJYSW010000074.1 GCA_021793335.1 Actinomycetes bacterium | reverse complement strand
CGTCGCGGCACTCACTCGCCGGGCGGCGGGCTTCGTCCCGATCGCCACGAGACTCTGCCAGGCGCGCTTGAAGAAACACCAAGTCGCTCCCGGTCAGGCTTGCGTGGGCTACTCTCCTGCTCACGGGCCCTCTACTGGCTGTCATCATCCGCCGGGGCGGGCGCAGAAGACTCGATACCGAGCTCAGCGCGGGCTTTGCCGACCCAATCGTGCGGGGCGTGCGCGGACATGTCGAGCTCGCGGGCAGTGGAGGCTACGGTCTCACCTTGGTCGAGGACCATCGCGACGGCCGGCTATTTGAACTCGGGTTCCGAGCTGCGGGAAGTGGGTCTGGCCATGAGAAACGGACCATCCTTCCTACCAGCCAGTTTAAGGCTGTCACTCCGGAAACCCCAAGGCACCTCATAGAGACGCGGCCGTTCACCACCGGAACCACGGCGATCCTGTGCGGTCTGGACCGTGCGGGCCGTGCGGGGACGGCCCCGGACGCTCGTGGCCGGCGTTCGGGCTCCTGCATCACCCGGGGGCCCGCGGCGACGTCGGAGGCGACCGAGTGCGGCCCGAGACGGCGGAAGGGGATTCGGCGAATCGACTACAGCGAACGACGCGGTGACTTACCGTGAAGCTCATGTGCACACGTGTCCTGTGGGCCGACAACGAACAAGCCGTCCTGGTCGGTCGGAACATGGACTGGGGGATCGACATGGCCACCCGGCTGTGGGTCATGCCGCGCGGAGCCGCTCGGACCGGCCTGCCCGGCGATGCGAACACACTGCGCTGGACGGCCTCATACGGCTCGGTCATCGCCTCCAGCTATGACATTGCCACCAGCGACGGGATCAACGAGGCCGGTCTGGCCGCCCACCTGCTGTGGCTGACCGAGTCCGATTTCGGGCCGCGCAAGCCCGAACTCCCCGCTCTCGCGGTGTCGATATGGGCCCAATATCTTCTGGACACCTGCGCGAACGTCGCGGAAGCGGTCGAGCTGATGCGCTCCTCCCCCTTCCAGCCCCGCCCGGTCTTCGACGAGCGGACCAAGCGCTACTCGACGGTGCACCTCGCGCTCGACGACGCGAGCGGCGATTCGGCGATCGTCGAGTACCTGGACGGCCACCCCGTCATCCGCCACGGCGCGCAGTACCGCGTCATGACCAATTCGCCGCCGTTCGACGAGCAGCTCTCCCACCTCGAACGCTATGTGGGCTTCGGCGGCGAGCTGCCGTTGCCGGGGACGACCGAGGCCGCCGACCGGTTCGTCCGGGCCTCCTATTACCTGGACCGGCTGCCCCGCCCCGAGACGACGACATCGGCGTACGCCGCGCTGCTCAGCGTCATGCGGAACACCGGGCAGCCGTTCAGCACCCCCGATCCGGACCGTCCCAACATCGCCAAGACGATCTGGCGGACCCTGACCGACCTGACCAACTCGGTGTACGCATTCGAATCGTCCACGTCGCCCGACATCATCTGGATCGAGCTGCGCGACCTCGACTTCTCTCAGACGATGCGGCTGGACCCGGCTTCGCTGCCGCTCGGCAAAGCGGTCAACGACCGGTTCGAGCCGACCGAGCCGTTCGAATTCATCGCCGCCTGAGACGCGAGGCCCGCTGCGTCGAGACCCCCACCCTCCCGAGGCGGTACGCCACCTGGAATCCGGGCTCCCGCGTGAAAACAGACGTACCTGAGGCTTGTGACCGATGAATCGGTGAGAACGAAGCATGTTGACGCGAACATGCATCGCTCGTGTCCCGGCCTCCACAGACTCGTGCACCGGTCGAACCACGCGGCATGGCCGTGCCACAGACGCCGCACTCCCCCAACGCGTTCTGCGCGGCGCGGACACCGGCCGGATCGTCCTGACAGAACGCCTACCGAGGCACGTTCGACGCCGCGACCAACCGGGGATTTAAGGCCCGTCCACCGGGAGGACGAGGCTGGCTCCGACAGCGGCGACGCCCCCGCCCCGGTGTTCCGCGTGCCCGGCGTTTCATCGCGTGCCGAGCGGGAACGCTGTGGACTGGCGCGCCGACGGGCGCCGACGACGACGGAGGCATCGATGTCCGACTTCTTCGACCAGGGCAGGTTCGAGCACAGCCCTCTCGACGAGTTCCTCGCACGGTTCTTCGGCCCATCCGGTCCGCAGCGGCAGCTGCGGCGGGTGGACATCACCCGGATGATGAGCGACCAGGCCCGCGAGCTGATGGCCGCCGCCATCCGGCAGACCATGGAATGGGGCAGCGTCGATCTCGACGCGGAGCACCTGCTGTGGGCCGCCGCGCAGCTGGAACCGACCCGGCAGCTGCTGTCTCGGGCGGGAGTCGAACCGGACGAGCTGACCGCCGAGATCGAGCGGCAGGTGCCCCGAGGAGCGCGGCGGGAGGAGCCTCCCACGTTGACGCCGGCGGCCAAGCGCGCGCTGCTGGACGCCCACCAGCTCGCGCACTCACTCGGGTCGTCCTATATCGGCCCCGAGCACGTGCTGCTGGCGCTGTCGGCAAACCAGGAGTCGGCGGCCGGCCGGATGCTCGGCGCTCATCACATCACTCCGCAGTCCCTCCAGTCGGCGGCGACCGGCCGGCCTCAGCCGCCCGAACAGCCGCCGTCGAGCACTACGCCGACGCTGGACCAGTACGGCCGGGACCTCACCGATCTGGCCCGCCGAGGCGAGATCGACCCCGTCATCGGCCGGGAGAACGAGATCGAGCAGACCCTTGAGGTGCTGTCGCGGCGCACCAAGAACAACCCGGTGCTCATCGGCGAGGCAGGAGTGGGCAAGACCGCGATCGTCGAGGGCATCGCGCAGCGCATCGTCGACGGCGAGGTGCCCGACACGCTGGCCGACCGGCGCGTGATGCAGCTGGACCTCACCGAGCTGGTCGCCGGCACCCGCTATCGCGGCGACTTCGAGGAGCGGATCAAGAACGTCGTGGACGAGATCCGCGAGCACGGCGAGGATCTCATCGTGTTCATCGACGAACTGCACACCGTCGTCACCGCCGGGGCCTCGGAGGGCGGCACCGGCGCGGGCAACATGCTCAAGCCCGCGCTGGCTCGGGGCGAGCTGCACGCCATCGGGGCGACGACCTTGGACGAGTACCGCAAGCACATTGAGAAGGACCCGGCGCTGGAGCGGCGGTTCCAGCCGATCCTGACTCCCGAGCCCACCGTCGAGGACACGATCGCGATCCTGCACGGGCTGCGCGACCGCTACGAGGCCCACCATCAGGTGCGTTTCACCGACGAGGCCCTCGTCGCCGCGGCCGAGCTGTCCGACCGTTACATCACCGACCGGTTCCTGCCGGACAAGGCGATCGATCTGATCGACCAGGCGGGGGCGCGCATCCGCTTGCAGAGCCGTCGGCCCGGCGCCGAGCGCCGCGATCTGGAGCAGCAGCTGGAGCAGCTGGTCCGGGACAAGGACCAGGCCGTCGCCGACGAGCAGTACGAGCGGGCCTCCTCGCTGCGCGATGAGATTGCCTCACTGCGAGGGCGGATCGATGAGCTGCGGGACGGGGCCGAGGGCAACGGCTTCTCCGTGGTGGCCGAGGAGGGCATCGCCGAGATCGTCGCCCGTTCGACCGGCATCCCGGCCAGTCAGCTCACCGAGGAGGAGAAGCACCGGCTGCTGCGCCTGGAAGAGCACCTGCACCAGCGCATCATCGGGCAGAACGATGCGGTGCAGACGGTGGCCGAGGCCGTGCGCCGGTCGCGGGCGGGCCTGGGCGACCCGGACCGTCCGATCGGCAGTTTCCTGTTCCTCGGTCCTACCGGGGTGGGCAAGACGGAACTGGCCAAGGCGTTGGCCGAAGCGCTGTTCGGCGACGACGGCCGGATGATCCGCATGGACATGAGCGAGTTCCAGGAGCGTCACACGGTCAGTCGGCTCGTCGGCGCTCCGCCCGGGTATGTCGGTTATGAGGAGGCCGGGGAGCTCACCGAGCAGGTGCGGCGCCGGCCGTACTCGGTGGTGCTGCTGGACGAGATCGAGAAGGCGCACCCCGACGTGTTCAACGCCCTGCTGCAGGTCCTCGACGACGGCCGTCTCACCGACGCGCAGGGCCGCACGGTGGATTTCAAGAACACCGTCCTCATCATGACCAGCAACTTGGGAGCGGATCTGTTCCGTTCGGGCCCTGTGGGTTTCACCTCGCCCGATGCGGAGGAGGGCAATACGCTGCGGGATCGGCTGATGCCCACCTTGCGTGAGCACTTCCGGCCGGAGTTCCTCAACCGGATCGACGACATCATCACCTTCGGGCAGTTGGAGCCGGCGCAGCTCCGGCAGATCGTCGCCTTGATGCTGGATGAGACCCGTCGTCGGCTGCACGCCCAGGACATCGCCGTCGATTTCACGCCCGAGGCGGTGGAGTGGATCGCCGAGCACGGCTACGAACCTGAGTTCGGGGCCCGGCCGATGCGCCGCACCATCCAGCGGGAGGTCGACAACGAGCTGTCGCTCATGCTGCTGCACGGCCGGATCGGGGCCGGGCAGCGGGTGACTGTTGACCGCCAAGGCGATGAGCTGGTCTTCCACGTCACGGAGCCCGCCGTGGCCTGAGCGCCCGGCGAGTGGGCGGCGGCTCGACCCTCGTACGGGCGTTTCGTGTTCGGAACTCTCGGGTATCCGATCGGGGTCATACGCGACGAAGGGAGCATCATGGCTGATGAGACGGCGACCCTCGTGCGGCTCGGCGACACGGATCTGACGCTCGCCGCCGAGGTCGACGACGTCCGCGGCCACACGGTGGTCGATCGGAACGGCGAGGAGACCGGCAAGGTCGACGGGCTGATCATCGATCGGCGCGAGCGCAGGGTCCGGTTCCTGGAGGTGGGCTCCGGCGGTTTCCTCGGTATGGGGAAGAAGCAGGTGCTGGTGCCGGTGGATGCCGTCACGAGCGTCGACGACGCGCATGTGTACGTCAACCGCGACCGCGCTCATGTCGCTTCCGGTCCGGTCTACGATCCCGAACTGACCCCCGAGCCCGAGCGTCCCTATGAGGATGTCTACGGGTACTACGGGTTCATGCCCCACTGGGGCGTGGGCTACATCTATCCGGGATACCCGTTCCGGTGAGGAGACGGATCGAGGCCCCGGCCCGCACGTGCGGGCCGGGGCCTCTTTTCTCGCGGCGTCCGCACGGCGATGCGAGTCGGTGAGGGCTTGTGCGCGGCCGGGCGCCGGCTCCCCTTGGCGCCCGGTCCTGCGAGCGCCGCAGGCGTCTCCGTTGGGGCGCGCCAGCCTATCGGCCCCGCCGGAGTCGCCTGCGGCGAATGGACTAGTTCAGTCCGTTGTGGATGGCAGCGACGAGGTCGCCGCCGCTGGTGTCACCCGACAGTTCCCAGGAGAACGCGCCGAGCAGCCCTTGGCCGTTGAGCCAGTCGACCTTCCCTGCGATCGTCGCAGGCGTGTCGTAGCTCCACCACTCGTTGCCGCAGTGGGCGTACGCGGTGCTGGCGATGGTGCCGGTGGTGGGGCACTTGTTCACGAGGATCTTGTAGTCCTCGATGCCGGCCTCGTAGGCGCCCGGTGCGGCGCCGGTGGCCGAGCCGCCGGGGGCCCCGTCGCTGACGCCGGTCCAGCCGCGGCCGTAGAAGCCGAAGCCGAGCAGCATCTTGTCGGCCGGGACGCCGATCGATTTGAGTTTGCCGATCGCCGTCTCAGCGGTGAAGCCGTCGATCGGGATGCCGTTGTACTCGGTCAGCGGGGAGTGCGGGGCGGTCGGCCCGTCCGCGTCCCAGGCGCCGAAGAAGTCGTACGTCATGACCATGTAGAAGTCGACGTACTGCGCCGCCTGGTCGTAGCCGCCGAGGTCGATCTTGCCGCCGGAGGTGCCGTCCGCGGTGATGGCCGCGGTGACCAGTTCGTTCCCGAACTCGGTGCGGAGCGCGCTCATCAGTGCCGGGAAGGCCCCGGGGCCGCTGTCGTCACAGGTGAGGCCGCAGGCGTTCGGGTATTCCCAGTCGATGTCGATGCCGTCGAACAGGCCGTCCCAGCGCTGGTCGTGGATCAGGTTGTAGCAGGACTGGGCGAAGGCCGCGGGGTTCTGCGCGGCCTGGCCGAAGCCGCCGGAGTAGGTCCAGCCGCCGAAGGACCACACGACCTTGATGTGCGGGTACATCTCTTTGAGCTTCACCAGCTGGTTGAAGTTGCCGCGCAGCGGGTCGTCCCAGGCGTCGGCCACGCCGTCGACGGATTCTTCCGCCGTGTAGGCCTTCTCGATCGCCGCGAAGGAGTCGTCGAGCTGGCACTGCCCGTTCTGGACGTTGCCGAAGGCGTACATGATGTGGGTGAGCTTCTCGGCCGAGCCGGAGGTCACGATGTCCTTGACGTGGTAGTCGCGGCCGTAGACGCCCCACTCGGTGAAGTAGGCGACGTTGTACTGCTCGGTGGGCGGGTCGACCGGAGGATCGGTCGGTCCGTCGGTGGGCTCGTCAGTGGGTTCGTCGGTCGGCTCTTCGGTGGGCCCGCCGCCGTCACCGCACTCGCCGAGGGACTCCCAGACGCCCCATTCACCGGTGGTGCCGGGCTCTTCGCCGGTGGTCCACCACTTGGCGCGGTACTCGATGCCGTTGTGGGCGGCCTGGTCGCCGCCGACGTAGATTGCACTGGACTGCCACGCGGGAGAGCAGATGACCTGCGCTCCGGCCGTGAAGGGGTTGGCGACGGCGACGATCGCCACCGACGCGGCCACGGCCAGGGCCGCGGACAGCGAGGCGATCATCCGTCTGGACTTGAGTCGCAATGCATCCTCCTAAAAGTAAAGATACTTAATTGATAAGTATCTTTATCTTTCCGGGTGCTCTCCGGGAAGTCAACCCTTCGCAGCGAAAAAATTCAGATGTCTCGATGTGAGGACGCGGCGGCAGCGCGATGGCGGCCTGGGAAAACGCCTTCAGGAGGTCTCGTGAGGACTGACAGGACCGCCGCGGCGCGGGCGCGACCGGCTTGAGCCGGAAGGCGCGCAGGGCCGAGGAGATACGGGTGGTCAGCCGCTTCCGTGTCCTCGAATTCTTTGCGCCACAGAGAGGTTCAGAGCCAGCCGTTGCGTTTGAACCCGCGGTACAACAGCAGGCAGAGCACCACCATGACCGTCAGCACCACCGGGTAAGCGTGCCTCCAGCCCAACTCGGGCATGTGTTCGAAATCCATGCCGTAGATCCCGGCGATCACCGTGGGCACCAACGCGAGCGCGGCCCAGGCCGAGATCTTGCGCATGTCCTCGTTCTGCCAGGTCCCGATCTGCCCCTGATGGGCGGACAGCACCGTCGTCAACAGACTCATGCACGTGTCGACCTCGGCCTCGACGCGCAGCAGATGCCCGGCGACCTCGCGGAAGTAGGAGCGCTCGAACACCGGCATCGATGCCTCGCGCCGCCTGATCGCGGTCGCGAACCAGTTCAACGGCTTGACCGCGTCCCGGAATTCGAGGGTCTCGCGGATGAGCGAGTAGATCCGGGCGATCACATCGCGCCGGCTGTCGGAGAAGACCTCCCGCTCCAGGTCATCGACCGCGTCGCCGAGTTCCTCCAGCGCGGTTCTGTAGTCGTCGACGACCCGGTCGAGCAGGGCGTAGACGACCGCCGCGGCCCCTTCGGCCCGCAGCGCGGCGTCGGCGGCGATGCGCTCGCGGGCGGAGGGAACGGGATCGACCTCGCCGTGCCGTATCGACACCAGCACCCGGCCGTCGGTGCAGAGCACGAGATCGCCGGTCTCGATCTGGTTGGAATCCTCGACGTACCAGAGGGTCTTGATCACGATCAGGTAAGTGTCGCCGACCCGGTCCACCTTGGGGTGCCTGCGTCGACCGCGCTCGGCGCCGAGGCGCTCCAAGCCGACCGCGCCGAGGACGTCGGCCGTCTCCTCCTCGTCCTCCTCGTCGAGCTCGACCCACAGGCACTGCCCCTCACCGAGCCGCTCGGCGGCCCCCGAGACCGCATCCAGACCGCCCTCGTGCGGCGTCATGCCCTCGGAGGAGATCACCGCATAGCCGACCATGCCCACCTCCCGTGCTCAGAGCCCCGATTCTAGGACGCCGGACGCGGTGAGGAGCCGTAGACGATGCGATGGGCGGCCTCGTGCGCACGCCGAGTCAAACGCCGGTAGTGGTTGAGGAACCCTTGGGTGTCCGATCCGAAGCCGAGCGTCTGCGCCAGAGCGGTCAGCTCGGGCCCCGAGCGCGGCAGCTCGTCGCGCGGCGCCCCGCGCACCAGGGTCATGCCGTCCCGCACCCGCGAGACGAATTCCCACGCCGATCGCAGGTCGTCGAGGGCGAGCGGGTCGAGGTGGCCACCGGCGGCGGCCGCCTCCAGGGCCGGGACGGTCCGCGTCGTGCGCATCAGCGGGTCGTCGCCGTGTTCGAGCTGGAGGAACTGCGCAGCCCATTCGATGTCGACCAGTCCCCCGCGCCCGAGCTTGGTGTGGGCGTTGGGGTCGGCTCCCCTGGGGAGGCGTTCGGCGTCGACGCGGGCCTTGACGCGGCGGAATTCGACGCGCTCGGCCTCGGACAGGCCGCCGGGGCGGTGGCGGACGGCGTCGGCCAGTGCGGCCCACCGGTCGAGGAGGCGCTCATCGCCCGCGACGGCGCGGGCGCGCAGCAGTGCCTGACGCTCCCACAGGCGCGCCCGGTCGGTGTAATACCGCTCGTAGGCGGCCAGGCTCGGCACGAGGGGCCCTCCCTTGCCCTCGGGACGCAGCCCCAGGTCGATCTCGACGGGCGGGTCGACGGTGGGCGCGGCCAGCAGGGTCCGCATGCGCTCGACGATCCGGGCGGCGGCCTTGCGTTCGGGGTCGGTCCGTCCGTCGTGGATGAAGACGACGTCGGCATCGGAGCCGAAACCGGTCTCTCTGCCTCCCAGGCGTCCCATGCCGATGATCGCGATCGGCGGCGCTTCGGGGACGTCGCGGGAGGCGACGACGAGGGCGGCATCCAGCACCGCGTCGGCCAGGTCGGACAGGGCCGGGCCCACCTGCCGGGCGTCGAGGAGCCCGAGGAGGTCGGCCGCGGCGATGCGGATGAGCTCGCGGCGGCGGATCGCCCGGACCGCCGCCACCGAGGCGGCCGGGTCGGTATGGCGTGCCGCCGCCTGGCGCATCCCCATGACGAGGTCGTCGCGGTTTCTCGGCCGCAGATCGGCGTTGTCGGACAGGAAGCGGAGCGATTGGGGGACGTGGAGCAGCAGGCCGGTGAAGTATCGGGAGGTACCGAGCAGTCTGGCGAGGCGGACGGCGGCCGGTCCTCCGTCGCGCAGCAGCCGCAGGTACCAGGGGGTGGTGCCGAGCTTATCGGAGACCTGGCGGTAGGCCAGCAGGCCGCGGTCGGGCTCGGGCGAGTCGGCGAGCTCGTGCAGGACCACCGGCAGGAGCGCCCGTTGCACGGTGGCGGTGCGGCTGATGCCGGCGGTCAGCTTGCGGATGTGGGTGAGGGCGCTGTCGGGGTCGGCGAAACCGAGAACGACCAGGCGCGAGGCAGCCTCGGATTCGGGCATGCGCAGCCCGGCGGTCGGCACGCGCGTGACGGCGTCGAGCAGCGGACGGTACAGCAGCTTCTCGTGCAGACGTCGCGCGGTCGCGGCGTGGGCCCGCCAAGCGGTCAGGAAACCGTCGTCGGTGGTGTAGCCCAGGCCCCGAGCCAGCCGGTGCAGCGCCTCCCCGCCCTCGGGGACGCGATGGGTGCGCAGCAGCCGCTGCAGCTGAAGCCGGTGCTCGACGGTGCGCAGGAAGACATAGGTGTCGGCGAGCTCCTCGCCGTCACGGCGGCCGAGATAGCCGCCGGCGACGAGCACCTCCAGGGCTTGCAGCGTGGAGCGCACCCGTAGGGTCGCGTCGCCGCGGCCGTGCACGAGTTGCAGCAGCTGCACGGCGAACTCAATGTCCCGCAGTCCCCCCGGGCCGAGCTTGATCTCGTGTCTGCGGTCGGCAGGCGGCACCGATTCGGCGACCTTCCGGCGCATATCGCGGATGTCCTCGACCACGCCGGGCCGGTTCGCGGCGTCCCAGATCAGCGGCTGGACGGCGGCGAGCCAGTCGAGGCCGAGCGCGAGGTCCCCGGCGGCCGGCCTGGCCTTGAGCAGCGCCTGGAACTCCCAGGTGCGGGCCCAACCTTTCAGATAGGACAGATAGGAATCGACGGTCCGCACCAGGGCGCCGTGGCGGCCTTCGGGCCGAAGACCGGCGTCGACCGGCCAGGTGGCGGGGCCGACGATCTGGATCATGCGGGCCGCTTGGCGCGTGGCGAGGTCGAGGTCCCCGGCTGCGACGAACACGACGTCGACATCGGAGACGTAGTTGAGCTCTTCGGCGCCGGTCTTGCCCATGGCGATGATCGCCAGGCGGGCCTGGCCGGGGACCTCGGCGCGGGCCAGTTCCAGGCCGCGCGCGAGGACGGCGTCGGCCAAGCGGCTGAGCGCCTCGGCGGTGGCCGCGAAATCGGCCTCACCGGTGAGGTCGGCGGCGCTGATGCGCAGCAGGTTCGCCTTCCAGGCGGTGTTGAGTCCGGCTGGGGCGGCTTCACGGACACGGGCCAGGCCGGCCGTCTCGTCCTCGATCAGAGCGGGCTCGACCTCGGGATGCGTGCGCAGGAAGTCGCCCAGGGCGCTGCCGGCCCCGGTCACCGCCTGGCGCGCGTCCTCGAGTTCAGGCATCGGAATTAATTCAGGCATCGACCACTGGCAGCGACCTGCGCTCCCCGGCCGCGATGCGGGCGAAACGCTGCATGATCGGGCACCACGTCTCGACGATGTGGCCGTCGACGTCGGCGGCCTTGGCCAGCGCGGTCTCGTCGAATACGCCGAATCCGGCGAGCTGCTCGACGGTGAACTCGAAGTGGGACTGGACGCCCCAGGCGGCCTCGCGGATGCGGAAGACGTCCAACGAACCGTACGGGGAGCCGGCCAGGAGCATCGCCTTCTCGGGGAGGCTCGCCAGCTCCAGGGGACGCCACCGGATGACGTCGAGCGTCATCGGAGCGGGCCCGAACAGCGGGTCGCGTCCGGCGGCGTCGCGCTTGGCGAGCATGCGCGGCCCGTTCGGTTCCTCGGATGCCTCGGCGGTGCCGCCGAACGCCTCGGCGAGCAGCGTCGCCGAGGCGCCGAGCGCGAGCATCGGGGTGGAATCGGCCACGGCGCATTCGAGCAGGCCGGTGAGGTCGCCGGTCCATTCCCTGCCGTGGCTGCCGCCGAGCGCGATGACCGCCTCGTGGCCTCCCGGGCTCCCGGGTACCTCATCGCCGGCGTGCGGACGCCGGACGTCGAATTCCATTCCGGCCTCGGCGAGCCATTCGCCGGCGCGGCCGAGCCCTTCGGCGGGGTCGTTCTCGATGACGAGTGCGGTGGTCACGGTCTCATCCTAGGCGGTCACAGATTGATGTACCTACGGCGTTCGAAGGCGGTGACCTGCGTGCGGTAGTCCTCCCACTCGCTGCGCTTATTCTTCAGGAAGTAGTCGAAGACGTGCTCGCCGAGGACTTCGGGCACCAGCTCGGAGGACTCCATCATGTCGAGTGCCTCGTTCAGCGACGAGGGCAGCGGCTGGTAGCCGGCGGCGACCCGCTCGGCGTCGGTGAGCGCCGAGACGTCGTCCTCGGTGCCCGGGGGCAGTTCATAGCCCTCCTCGATCCCTTTGAGCCCCGCGCCGAGCAGGACCGCGTAGACCAGGTAGGGGTTCACCGCCGAATCCAGCGAGCGGATCTCGACGCGAGCCGAGTTCGGTTTGCCGTAGACGGGGACGCGCACCAGCGCCGAGCGGTTGGCTCGCCCCCACGAGACGTACGAGGGCGCCTCGGAGATCTGGCCGGGCTGCGGGCGGGAGTACAGGCGCTTATAGGAGTTGACCCACTGGCAGGTGATCGCCGTGAACTCGGGGGCATGGCGCAGCAGTCCGGCGATGAACGCCTTGGCGGTCTTGGACAGGCGCTGCTCGTCACTCGGGTCGTGGAACGCGTTGTCCTCGCCTTCGAACAGCGACATGTGGCTGTGCATGCCCGAACCGGGCTGGGAACTGAACGGCTTGGGCATGAACGAGGCCATGACGCCCGAGGACAGGGCGACCTCTTTGACGATATGCCGGAAGGTCATGATGTTGTCGGCCGTGGCCAGGGCGTCGGCGTAACGCAGGTCGATCTCCTGCTGGCCGGGCGCGACCTCGTGGTGCGAGTACTCCACGGAGATGCCGACGCGTTCGAGCGCCAGGATCGCCTGGCGGCGGAAGTCGCGGGCGACCGAGTGCGTGGTGTGGTCGAAGTAGCCGCCCTCGTCCACCGGCGTCGGGTCCGAGCCGTCCCCGGAGATGTCCGAGAACAGGAAGAACTCGATCTCAGGGTGGACGTAGTACGTGAACCCGCGATCGGCGGCCCTGGACAGGGCCCGGCGGAGCACGTGGCGCGGGTCGGCCCAGGACGGGGCGCCCTCGGGCGTGAGGATGTCGCAGAACATTCGCGCCGACTCGCCGATCTCCTGGCCTTCGAAGGGGAAGACCTGGAAAGTGGTGGGGTCGGGCATCGCCACCATGTCCGATTCATAGACCCGCGCGAAGCCCTCGATCGCGGAGCCGTCGAAGCCGATGCCCTCCTCGAAGGCCGATTCGAGTTCGGCCGGGGCCACACTCACGGACTTCAGCGTGCCGAGCACATCGGTGAACCACAGCCGGACGAACCGGATGTCGCGCTCTTCGAGCGTGCGGAGCACGAACTCCTTCTGCCGTTCCATGGTGCGTCTTCCTCTCGGATCCCGGTATCTCAGTGTCTCATCCGCCCGCGTCCTCGACGTTAACCGGACAAGGCGGCGCGGGCGGCGCATATGTCGTCTCCCGCACGGAATGGGCTTCGCACACGAGAGCGATAGCATCGTGGGCGTGTTCTCAGGTTCGGTGACGAAGATGTGGCGCTGGCCGGTCAAGGGCCTGCGCGGCGAGACCGTGCGAAGCGCGTCGATCGATGAACGCGGCATGGGGGGCGACCGCACGATGGCCGTGTTCGATCGGGGCACGGGCGAGCACACCTGGGCCGGGGCCCACCCTCGGCTGCTGGGCTGGGAGGCGGCCTGGCCGGCGCAGTGCGGTTGTGCCGACGGCGTCGGCGAGACGCCGGTGATCTACGCGCCGAGCGGCGCGGCATGGGCCGCCGACGATCCGGCGCTCGGGGCCGAAATGGGGGCCGACATCGGCATCGAGGCGGGCGTTGAGCTGCGCGGCGGCGTGGATTTCAGGTCCGGTCGCATCCTGGTGCTGTTCGAGGCGAGCCTGCGGCATCTCGAACAGGAGGTCGGACACCCGGTGGAGGCCGAGCGGTTCCGCCCCAACATGCTGCTCGCG
>JAJYSW010000073.1 GCA_021793335.1 Actinomycetes bacterium | reverse complement strand
GGCGGCGCAGCGACGATGCAGCGACAGTGCGGCGAGCCTTCGATGAATGTGAACAGCCGGATGGAACCGGCTTCCCCCGGTGATCCCTTCGGACCGTGCCGCGATCGACCGCCGCGCCACCGAAAGGCATCGGGTGATTTCACCGATGTGCTCCGGCGAGGCTCCCCGAGGGGTAAGACGGTAGTTGAGGCGGCGGTCCGCACCTCGCCGCTCACAGCAGAGCCGAAAGGAGTCCGACATGGCCGATGAAGGCAGACTGGCGTGGGCGACGGCCGGAGCGGTGTTCGCCGGGTGCGTGATGCTCACGCTCGGGTTGTTCCAGGTTTTTCAGGGCATCGCCGCGATCGCCGACGACGAGGTCTTCACATCGATGTCCGGCTATATCTACGCGATCGACACCACCGTCTGGGGCTGGGCGCACCTCGTGCTCGGAGCGCTGGTGGCACTGGTCGGCGTCTTCGTCCTGTCCGGTCGCAGCTGGGCCTACGGCGTCGGCATCGGCCTGGCGGTGCTCTCGGCGGTGAACCAGTTCTTCTTCCTGCCGCTCTACCCGTGGTGGGCGATCGTCATCCTCGCGTTGGACGTCTTCGTCATCTGGTCTTTGGCAGTCGTGCTCGCCGAGGTCAACACCGAGTCCTGAGGTCGGCGGTCACACGCCGGCGACTGCGAGGGCCTCGCTCGCGTCGAGCCGGCCCGAGGCCGGAGCCGCGAACCTCGTGTGCCGGTCGGGCACGGTCATGCGAGCGGCGTGGGCCGAGAGCACGGGGGTTCCGGCGCTCACGGGACGGGCTCACCGAAGGCGGCCACGCGGCCGACGGTCTCGTGGCCCCTGATCCGGCCGGGGTCGCATGTGCCGTTCACGACGATCCGGGCCGGGCCGCGGCAGGCGAGGGCGCTCATCGAGGGCCCCATGGCGTCCGGGGCGAGTGCGAACCGCGGCTCGTCGGCGCGGGCCAAGGCGTTAGCGAACGGCGTTCCCCGCCGGGAGATCCGGGGCCGCCGTCTCGTGCCGTCTCGGGGCCGCGCAACGACATCGGGCGAGCCACGGTGCAGTCCGGCGGCTCCCATTGAGGATTCGGGCCCGAGCGGCACTGCGCTAGGCTGGGCGGAGTTTTCCCTGCATCGCTCTTGACCGCCCTGCAATCGTTTGCGTAATTTTATGGAAGCTTTTCGATCCTAGCGAACCGACAGAGGACTCCCCCAGTGGTCGTGACCATCAAAGACGTCGCCAAAGAAGCGCAGGTGCACATGTCGACCGTGTCCCGTGCCTTCTCGATGCCGCACCGGCTGCGCCCCGAGACCCGCATCAAGGTCTTGGAGGCGGCACGCCGCCTCGGCTACCGGCCCAGCCGGGTGGCGCGGGCGCTCACCACCGGCCGCACCCACAACATCGGCTTCATCGTCGCCGACATCGCCAACCCGTTCTTCCCTCCGATGATCAAGGCCGCCGAGCACGCCGCCCGCGCCCGCGACTACCACCTGTTCATCGCCGACGCCTCCGAGGACCCGGCCATCGAGACCGAACTGGTGGGCGCATTGGCCAAGCAGGTGGACGGGGTGGTCCTGTGCGCGCCGCGCATCGCCAACGCCAAGATCGAGCGGCTCAGCGAGGACATCCCGATCGCGCTGGTCAACCGCAAGATGGCCGGCGTCCCCTCGGTCACGATGGACGTCGTCCAAGGCGCGAGGACGGCCATAGAGCACCTCTTGGAGCTGGGGCACCGGCGGCTGGCGTACGTGGCCGGGCCGCGCCAGTCGTGGACCAACACCCAGATCAGCCGCACGGTGCACTCCGTGGCCGAGGATCGGGCGAGCGTGACGGTGCTGGGGCCGAACACGCCGAACGAGAACGCCGGGTTCACCGTGGCCGATGCGATCGCCCGCGCGGGGGTCACCGCCGTGCTGGCCTATAACGACCTGCTGGCCATCGGTCTCATGGAGGGCCTGCACAATCTGGGCGTGGACGTGCCGGGGGACGTCAGCGTCATCGGCGTCGACGACACCGTGCTCGCCCGGCTGGCGCGCCCGCGCCTGACGACGATCGTCGTGCCGACGGCCGACGCGGGCACCTCCGCGGTCGATCTGCTCCTCCAGTACACCGCGAGCGACGATCTCGCCGCTCGCACGGCCGGGCACGTGTCCCTGCCGACGCAGCTGGTCGTCCGCGATTCCACCGCTCCCCCGCCGAACTCGGCCTCCTAGACGTCGGCGGGCCTTCGGGAGGCCGTCCGCACCGATCGAACGACGTACGACCGATCCGGTTCGACGGGCCGGGCGCGGGCATCGAGCGCCCGGCCCGTCATCGCGTCTCAGCAGCCGATCCGCTCGGCGCCGAAGGCGACGTCGTCGTACCAGAGGGTGTCGGCGTCCGAGCCGTAGCTCTCCCAACCCAGCCGCAGGTCGACCAGAGCGGGATTCCAGTCCGGCCTGCTGAGCCACTGGCCGTCGATGTCGTGCGTCGGCACGCCGTCGACCACGAGACCTTCGACGAGATCGCCGTCGACCCACGTGCTCAGTTCGCCGCCGGCGATCTGGAATTCGACGCAGGTCCAGGTGTCGACCGGGAGGGGGCGGCTGAGCGAGACCCCGGCGGGGCTCTGCTCGGGCAGCGTCGCGTCGTCGGATTCCCGGTTCCATTGCAGGGCCCCGTTCTGGCCGCCCAGGCGCAGGTCGGCACCGGAATCGTTCGCGTCCTCCATCGCGATCATCGTGGTGTGGGCGTCCGGCTGGGCCGTGGTGTGCCGGATGTAGACGCGGAACCATTCGGCGTCGGCGGGGAGTTCGCGTCCGATGAAGACATGGTTGCAGTACGTCGCGCCACCGTCGATCCGGATCGACTTGCCGCCGCTGCGGGCCACGGTGTCGTCGACCGTGGCGGTCCCGGTGCCGGTGCAGTCGGGGGCGCCGACGGTCCACTCGCCGCCGGGCGTGGCGCCGGTCTGGTCCTCGAAGCCGTCGCACACGGCCCCGGCCGGGCAGTCGCTCGGGTCCGTCGGGTCCTCGGTGGGTTCTTCGGTCGGGTCCTCAGTGGGCTCCTCGGTCGGGGCCTCGGTCGGCTCCTCGGTGGGTTCGCCGGCCTCGCCGCAGACAGCGCCGTTGAGGCTGAACTCCTCGGGCGCGGCGGCGGTGCCGCCGACGACGAGACCGAACAGTTCACTGGTCTGTCCCGCCGCGACGGCGCCGTTCCATCCGACGTCGGAACCGGTGAACGCGGTCCCCGACTGGCTCCAGTCGACATTCCAGGCGCTCTGGACCACGGCCCCGGCCGGCAGGTCGAATTCCAACGTCCAGCCGTCGACGGCCTCCGTCCCCGCCGTGAGCGAGAGGGTCGCCTGGTGGCCGGTCCCCCAATCGCTGACGACGGTGTACTCCACCGCATCGCAGGCGGCGGCCTGCGCCGGGCTCGCCGCGATCACCGCGAGCGTCCCGGCGACCAGGGCTCCGGATGCGGCGGCGACGGCGCCGAGCAGTCGGCGTCGTCCTCGAATTCGCATGACGTCCATACGACGACCTCCTTCGGCCGCGCTCGCGCTCGCGGGCACGGGCCATAATGTTCAATACATTGACTTTCGTGAATATTATGGCTTATGCCGAAGATCAATGGAAGCGTGCCCACGCCTTGATTCCGCCGGATCGCCCTCAAATCATCCGCGCACCGGGCACGGTCCTGGCCCCCACCGAAGCGGACCGTCCCCCGAACGAGGCGGCCCGGGCGGCCCCGCTCGCAGCGCCGAAGGACAATCGGAACCGCACCGATCCCGCCGAGAGAATGAGGAACCGCCTTGCGCCATTCGACCGCCTCCGCCGCCGAGCAACCGGTCGTGCCGGGTTTCCACCCCGACCCGACGATCTGCCGGGTCGGCTCGGACTATTACCTCGCGCATTCGAGTTTCGAGTACTTCCCCGGAGCGCCGATCTTCCACAGCCGCGATCTGACGAACTGGACGCAGATCGGGAACATCCTGGACCGGCGCTCCCAGTTCCGCCGCGGCGACGGGCGGCCCTCGGGCGGAATCTACGGCTCGACGCTGCGTTTCCACGACGGCCGGTTCTGGTTCGCGACCACGAACGTCGGCGACGCCGGGGCCGGTCAGACCATCGTCACCGCAGCAGACCCCGCGGGCCCCTGGAGCGAACCGGTATTCGTCCCCGAGGCCATCGGCATCGACCCCGACCTGTGCTGGGACGAGGACGGCGAGTGCTACCTGACGTGGAAGGGCACCGTGTTCGACGGCGAGGGGGACGGCATCTTTCAGGCCCGCCTCGATACCGGGACCGGGCGGTTCAAAGGCGATCCGTACCCGGTGTGGCAGGGCATCGGCCTGGCCGCCTCCGAGGCGCCGCACCTGTACCGCATCGGCGGCCGGTGGTACCTGATCCTGGCCGAGGGCGGCACCGAGCGCGGCCACACCGTCACGATCGCACGCGGCGACAGCCCGCAGGGCCCATTCGAGCCGTGCCCGGACAATCCCGTGTTCTCGCACCGCAGCACCGCCCACCCCGTCCAGAACACCGGCCACGCCGACCTGGTGGAGACGGCGGACGGATCGTGGGCGGCGGTGTACCTGGCGGTGCGCCCCAAAGGGTTCACTCCGCAGTTCCATGTGCTGGGCCGCGAGACGTTCCTGGCCGGCGTCGACTGGGTCGAGGGCTGGCCGGTCTTCGATGAGGACCGGTACACGGTGGCGCCGATCGAGACCGCCTTCACCGACGACTTCGGATCAGCCGAGTTGGACCTGAGGTGGGTCGTGCCGGGCGGTGAGCCCGAGGCCGTCGCCGTCCACGTTCAGGGTGGCGGCTTGAAGCTGCGGGACCTGCCAGACGGTTCGCCGGGTCTACTGTGCGCCCGGGTCAAGGACTTCGCGTGGGCCGCCGAGGCCGAATTCGCCGGTTCGGGTCGCCTGCGGCTGCTCATCGACGACCGCCACTGGTACGAAGTGGTCTTCGAGGACGGCCGGGTCCGCGCCGAGGCCGGCATCGGGGACATCCGACACGAACTGGCCTCACAGGAGTGCTCCGCCGAGACGGCGGTACTGCGGATCGAGGCCGCCGCCCCTGAGACGGAAGGCGTCTTCCCCACCGGCATCGGGCCCGACACCGTGGTGCTGTCGTTCATCGGCGACGACGGGAGCCTCTGCGAGCTGGGCCGCCTCGACGGCCGCTACCTCTCGACCGAGGTCGCCACCGGGTTCACCGGCCGCATGATCGCCGCCGGATCGGCGGGCGAGCGGGCGCTGGTGCGGCGCGTGACGTACGAACCGCGCTGAGCGAACGGCGGGACCACCCGCGATCGGGCGGGCGGCCCGGGTGCTGCGCGGCGGGCGCCCGCCGCGCAGCGCCTCAACGCGGATCGCGGACGCGCGGTGCCGCAGTGCTCTCGCGGAACACGAGCCGGGGCCGTTCAGAGGAGTACAGGCGGCCGCCGGTGCCGTCGATGGCCTGGAGGAGCAGTTGGAAACCGCGGCCGCCGAGCCCGGCGAAGTCCTGCCTCGCGGTGGTCAGCGGCGGACTCCACAGCTCGGCGAGCGGATGATCGTCGAACCCGGCCACGGAGACGTCCTCGGGGACGCGCAGCCCCGCTTCGGCCAGGCCCCGCATCACCCCCATGGCGATCTCGTCGTTGCCGCAGAAGACAGCGGTGGCGCTCGGGTCGGCGGCCAGATCCCGCCCGATCGCGACCCCGCTGCGCGGCAGCCAGGTCGCGTCGCGCACCGGCGGGATCGGCGCCTGCGCCGCGATCAGCGCGCGCCGCCATCCGCTCGTCCGCCCGTCGACGCGGCGCGAGGGCGGGACCCGGACATGGTGCACCGTGGCGTGGCCGAGACCCAGCAGGTGCTCCGTCAACTCCTCGGCCGCGCGCGCCTCGTCGAGCACCGCCTGGCGGATGCCGGTCTCCCGCGCCCCCGAGAGGGCGACGACGGGCAGGTCGGCCGGGATCTTCCGGAGCGCCGCCACCCCGGGCGGATCGAACTTCAGCACCACGACACCGGCGAGCGTCTGCGTCAGCGTCGCCGCGATCGCCCGGTCCACTTCGTCCTCGTCGGCGTTCTCGACGACGGTGATCATCACCGTATAGCCCTCGGCGCGGGCCGCCACCTCGATACCGCGGATGGTCTCGGCGTAGCCGTACCGCGAGGTGTTCCCCGCGATGACGGCGATGGTCTGCGATCGGCGCGAGACGAGCACTCGCGCCGCGGCGCTGGGCCGGTAGCGCAACTCGGCGATGGCCGCCTCGACCAGTTTCCGCTTCGCCGGACTCACCCGGGCCGCCCCGGTCAGCACCCGAGAGACCGTCGGGACCGAGACGCCGGCGCGCTCGGCGACGTCGGTGATCGTCGGGTTCTTGGAGTTCTTGATCGCCCTGCCCACTGCTTTCCTGGTGCTCACTTGACCGCTCCGCTGGTGATGCCGGAGATGATCCTGCGCTGGGCCACTATGAACGTGACCAGCAGCGGCAGGCTCATGAGGATGATATAGGCGAAGATCAGATGCCAGTTCTGCAGATAGAGCCCGGCGCTGGCGACCTGGTACAGGTTCAGCGGGAGCGTGTCGATCCTGCCGCCGATGACGAACAGCGCGTAGAACACGTCGTTCCAGATGTACAGACAGATCAGGATGGTCGCCGTGGCGAGCACCGGCCGCAGCAGCGGCAGGATGATCCTTGCGAACACCCGCGCCGGCCCGGCACCGTCGACGCGGGCGGCCTCTTCGAGTTCGGAGGGGATGGTCCGGACGAAGCCGGTCACGAAGAAGATCACCGTGGACAGGTACATGCCCATGTAGACGCCGATCATCCCGAGCGCGGTCCCGGCGAGGCCGAGCTGGCGTAGCAGCAGCACGATGGTGACCACGGCGGGCGGCAGGACGATGCCGCTGATGGCGAGGGCGTAGACGACGGCGAGCAGCCGGCCGCCGCGGCGTCCGAGAATCCATGCCGCCATGGAGCCGAGGACGAGCACGCCGACGACGGCCGGGACCATCACGAGCATGCTGCCGAAGAACGCCGAGAGCATGCGGCCGTCGGCGAACACGGTCGCGAGGTTGTCGAGGAGCCGCCATTCGCTCGGCGCGGCGAGATTCGGGGCGAGGGCTTCGGCCTGCGTCTTGGAGGCGGTCGCGATGACCAGCCAGAAGGGCACGCCGAGGGCCAGTGCGGCGATGAGGATCGCGGCGATCGGCTGAAGGCGGATGCGGCGGCGCGGCGCGCGCCCGGTCGCGGTGGTGGTCACAGCACGTCCTCTCGCTTGCGCAGGAACCGGATCACGGGGAAGGCGAGGATCGTCACCGTCAGGAACAGCACGAGGCTCATGGTCGTGGCCTGGGCGAACAGGCCCTGCCCGAAAGTCCGGAAGATGAAGATGTTCAGCAGTTCGGTCGTGCCACCGGGGCCGCCCTCGGTGGTGGCCTGGACGATGTCGAATCCGTTCATCGAACCGAGCAGGGCGGTCGCGACGTTGAACGTCACGGCGGGCGCGAGCAGTGGGAACCTGATGGCGCGGAACATGGTCCACCGGTCGGCGCCGTCGAGGCGCGCCGCTTCGAGGACGTCCTCGCCGATGGTCTTCAGCCCTGCGAGGTAGATGAGCATCGACAGGCCCATCCACTTCCAGGCGTGGATGACGGCGACGACCACGATCGTCCACGTGGTGCTCCCGAGCCAGGGGATCGCCATCTCCGTGCCGAAGAGCGCACCGAGGATGCCGTTGAGCGCACCGTCGGGTTTGAGCAGGGCCTGGAATATGTAGCCGACCGCGAGCGCGGACATGACGACCGGGATGAAGAACGCGACTCTGACCGCGCGGTTGACGCGCGTGTCGCGTTCGAGCAGCAGCGCCAGCGCCAACCCGAAGACGTTCTGGAAGACCGCCACGAGCACGGCGTACACGAGGGTCACTTTGAGCGCGTTGAGGAGCGTGCCGTTGGAGAACAGCGAGACGAAGTTGTCGATCCCGGCGAAGCCGATGGCGCTCTTGAAACTCGACCAGTCGGTGAAGGCGTAGACGAAGTTGAACAGCGTGGGGACGAAGAAGAACACGACCAGGACCGCGAGCGCCGGGATCAGGAACCACAGCGGATGGTCGTGTCGGCGGCGGCGCGCGGCCCCCTTGGCGAGCGTGGTGTTCGTGGACACGATGCGGGCGATGCCTTTCGGGAGTCGGGGGCGCCGAGCGAGTCGGCGCCCCCGTGGTTCTCGTTAGAATCCTTCGGCGCCTTGGGCCTTCGCCAGTTCGGCGAACTGGCTCTGGGTCGCCTCGGCCACCTCGGCCGGGGTCTTCGTGCCTTGGATCATGTCGGCCAGGTAGATGTAGAGGTCCGGGTTGGCGATCGCCAGCGCCTGCATGGAGCCGACCGAGTCGGCGAGCGAGTCGCTGACCGAGAGCAGCGCCTCGGGCACGTCCGCGGGCGTCTCGACGTCGCTTTGGAGGGACACCGTCGACTGGTCGTTCACGAAGTCCTCGTAGCCCTCGCCCAGCCAGTACGACAGGAGCTGTCGGGCGGCGGACTCGCGTTCGGCGTCGCCGGTCTTGAACGCGACCAGCGCGTTGGCCTGGTCGGGCACGAAGGTGCCGACGTTGCCCGAAGGTGCGATCGGGAAGAAACCGATCTTCCGGTCGAGCGTTTCGGTGTCGGCGAGCGACTGGAGCTGCCCGAAGAAGGAGTTCACCTGCATCACCATCGCGGCGTCGCCGTCGAGGAGCGCCGCGCCCTGGTCTTCGAAGGTCGCGGTCTTGATGTCCTCGTTGAACAGTCCTTCCTCGATGAGCCCCTGGTAGGTCTCGATGGCGTCTTGGACGGTGGGGTCGGTGAACTGCTCCTCGTTCGCGTTCACGCGGTCCCAGAGCCCGTCGGCGGTGGCGTCGGCGAGCTGGACCTGGACCCACCACTGGGTGCCCCATCGGTCGGCGGCCATCTCGTGGAACGGGGTGACGCCGTCCTCCTTGAGGTCACGGGCGAGTTGGACGAAGGAGTCCCAGTCGGCCGGGATGTCGGTGACGCCGTTCGCCGCGAAGACCTCCTTGTTGTAGTAGACGCCCTGGACGGCGGGCGTCGTGATGAGCGCGGCGTAGCGGGTGTCGTCGAGGATGCCGGTGATGTCGCGCAGTTCGGGCTTATAGGCGTCGAGCCACGGCGCGTCGTCGAGCGGCTGGAGGTTCTGGGAGGCGTTGAGCGCCGTCAGCTGCGAGGCCGTGGGCTGCCAGAACGCGAGGTCGGGCTTGTCGCCGGTGGCGACTTTGGTCTGGATGCCCTGTTCGTAAGGGTCGGGGATGGTGACGATCTCGACCTCGGCGCCGGTGAGCTCCTCGAAGCCCGCGACGACGCCCTCAGGGACGGTATTGGAGTTCTGGGCGGCCCAGATGGTGAGCACGGTGCCGGTGAGATCGGTGTCCTGGGCGGGCCAGTCGACCGGTCCGCCGGTGTCGGCGTCGGTGCCCGGGTCGGAGCACCCGGTGAGCGCCAGCACGCCCGCGGCGGCGAGCGCCAGCGCGGTGCGGAACGTGTTCTTCATTGCATGGCTCCTATTCCTTCTCGAGGGATTCGGTGGTGAGGCGCAGGGTTCGCGCGGCGATGTCGGCGTCGTTCGCTCGCACGGCGAGGGTGCCGCTCGCGGCGTCCCAGAGGAACTCCCATTCGGGGAGGTCGAGGGGGAACACCGGTGTGACGGTGACGTCGCGGCCGGCCAGGTGTGGGAAGCGCAGTTCGGTGCCGCTGGGGCCGCCTCGACGCCAGATCGACACGAGGTCCTCGTCGATGCCGTCTCGGGTCGGGCCGCGCAGGGCGAGCGCGATCCACGGGTCGGTCCAGCCGGGGAGACCGGCCGGCCAGTACGGGTGGCCGTTCGCGATGGCGGTGCGCAGCGTCTTCGCGGTCGCGACCGCCTCTGCGACCATGCCGCGGTGCCGTTCGTCCATCCGGTTCAGGTGTCCGGAGACGTAGAAGCGGCCGAGCAGGCCGGTGACGAGGCAGAACGCGGTCTCCTCCTCGCTCATGCCGGGCTGGGGGTAGGCCCAGCTGGCGGCCTGTTCGGGCAGGAGCGAGACGGGGGCCGCGGCGGCGATCGGCGGGTACTTGGTGAAGTCCTGCTGGTCGGAGGTGGATTGCATCGCGAGGCGGGAGAGCATCGCGAAGTCCATGCGCATCGCGCCGGACGAGCAGTTCTCGATCACCAGGCCCGGGTGGCGGTCCAGGAGCCGGTCGAGCCAGGCCAGGTGGGCGCGGTTGTGTCGCAGGAGGCCGTCGCCGACGCTGTCGGCGTCGTGGTCGGTGCCGGGGCCCGGGTCGATGTTGTAGTCGAATTTGAAGAAGCCCACGCCGAAGTCGGCGATGAGCCGGTCGACGACGCGGTCGAGGTGGGCGAGGGCCGCGGGGTGGCGCAGGTCGAGGTGGTAGCGGTGGTGTTCGACGATCCGTTGGCCGTGCCGGAGTAGGAACGCCTCGTCGGGGAGGGTGTCGGCGACGGGGCTGCGCACGCCGACGACCTCCGGTTCGAGCCAGAGGCCGGGCGACATGCCGGCGTCGCGGATCGCTTCGACGACTTCGCTCAGTCCGCCGGGGAAGCGGGTGGTGGACGGGGTCCACTCGCCGACGGTGTCCCACCAGGCTCCGCTGTCGTCGTACCAGCCGGCATCGATGCAGAAGACCTCCGCGCCGGCTTCGGCGGCGGCGGCGATGAGCGGGAGGAGCTTCTCGGTGGTCGGGTCGCCGTCGAGGGTGTTCATGTAGTCGTTGAAGACCACGGGCATGGCCGTGTTGTCGGGGCGGGGGCGGCGGGCGGCCCGGCGGAAGTCGGTGAGGGCGGCGAGGGCGTCTTCGAAATCGGAGCCGACGGCCACGGTCCGCCGCCGGTGTCCTCGCCGATCTCCCAGCGCCAGGGGCCGTTGTGCTCGATCTGCCAGGCGAGGGCGATGCCGATGTTCTCGGAGGCGAGGGCGCCGGTGGGCAGGTGGCGTCCGGTCGACCAGGTGCCCTCGGAGGTGCGGGCCCAGGCGCCGCGCGGGTTCTGGCCGGTGAGGTGCTCGGCGAGCCGGGGGAAGTCGGGGCCGCGGAGCGGGGATCGTGTCCATCGGCTCTCGCCGAGCCAGTCGCTGGTGCCCCAGATCCGTTCCCATCCGGCGAGTTTGTCGGCCGGTCCGTTCTGTGGGGTGAAGCCCATCGACCAGGAGGCGACGGAGCGCAGCACGAGCGGCCGCGTCCCGGTCGCCCGGACTTCGACGCTGGCGCGGATCGCCGCGTCGGCGCGGTCGAGCAGTTCGATGGTGAGGTCGGCTTCGAGTCCGTCGGCGGCCTGCCGGATGGTGAGGCGGCGTCCCTCCTCGTTCCTGGTCTCCTCGTGTGCGACGTACCGCAGGCGTGTGCCCGCCTCGGTGTGCGCGAGGCGATCGGACGCGGGCAGGTGGCCCTGGTCGGCGGTCAGGATCTCCACCAGCGGCGTCCGGTGGACCGGGAGGTCGCGTCCGTCGTGCGCGATCGCGGCGACGCATACGGGCGCGTCGGCGCTCCACTCGAATCGGAATCCGAGTCTGGCACTGCCCCAAGTCAACTGATCGGCCACGGCACCTCTCATCTACGACTGTTTACGCTGCTACAGGCCCTGGATCGCCTGGTAACGATTTCATGGGAACCATAGCCAGACCTGAAATCGATTTCAAGTCATGTCTTGAAATCGTTATCACAATTCGGTAGCGTCAACCTGCGATCCCGATCGAACCCCCGCGCCCCGATGCAGAGAGGACCGATCGATGAGGAGACCGATGACCGCGGCTGCCACGGCGGCGAGCGCCACCACCGGACTGTCCGGCCCGCCCGCCTCCGCAGCCGTCACCGAGGTGCTCGCGGTGGACTTCGCCGACCGCACCGGCGCCTTCCGAGGCGGCGCGAGCGGTACGCTCTACGGCCTCGGCGACAAGGGCGCGCCCACGCAGGCCCTGATCAACGGCGCCCGCATCACGAACGTCTCGCAGAAGGCGCCCCACGGCACCCAGCACCCCTCGGGGGACGCGATCAAGGTCGAGGACGGGTTCTTCGCCGGACACGGCCAGGACATGTACCTCTACGTCCAGGATTACTACCCCGACTGGCCCTACCACGGCGGTCGGCGCCCCGGCGACACCCGCGCCTACGAGCCCGACGGCACCTACGTCGAGAGGGCGAACGGCGTATGGGACTACCTCGAAGTCGTCGAGCTCGTCGCCGAGGCCGTCGCCACCGATTCCAGCCGCCCCCAGGACTACGTCTTCCTGCCGTTCAACGAGCCCGACGGCGGCAACTGGTACTCCGACTGGGCGAGTCGACGCGAACGGTTCCTCGCCGACTGGCAGGCCGTGCACGAGCGCATCCAGGAGGTCTGGGAGCGCCACGGCCTCGGCCGCGCGCGGATCGCCGGCCCCGGCGACACCCGCTGGCAGCCCGAACGCAGCGCCGACTTCCTGGCCTTCGCGAAGGCGAACGGCTCACTGCCGGACGTCTTCGTCTGGCACGAACTGGGCATCGATAACCTCGCGCACTACCGGCGGCACTTCGCCGAGTACCGCGAACTGGAGGCGTCGCTGGGCATCGACCCGATCCCGGTGAACATCACCGAGTACGGGATGCTGCGCGACATGGGCGTGCCCGGGCAGCTCGTCCAATGGTTCGCGTTGTTCGAGGACACCAAGGTCGACGCCCAGACCGCGTACTGGAATTACGCGGGGAACCTCTCGGACAACAGCGCCCGCCCGAACGGCGCGAACGCCGGCTGGTGGATGTTCAAGTGGTACGGCGACCTCGCCGGGTCCGAGACGGTGCGAGTGAGGCCCCCGGCGCCGGACACGGCGGACACGCTCCAGGGCATCGCCGCCGTCGACGGCGAGCAGTGCCGCGCCCACGTCGTCTGGGGCGGGACCGACGGCGATGTGGCGCTGGACCTGAGCGGCCTGGACCCGGCGGTCTTCGGCGGCCGCGTCGACGTCGAGGTCCGCGAGATCACGCTGACCGGCGCCGAGGGCCTCGCCGGCACGCCGCGCCTGATCCTCGCCCGTGACGGCGCCGAACTCCGGGACGGGGCGTTGCGGATCGCGGTCCCGACCTACGACCGGTACGCGGGATACCAGCTCGTCATCACCCCCGAGCAGTCGCGCGAGGTCGAGGCCGCGGCCGCATCGCAGGCGTGGACGGCCTCGATCGAGGCCGAGGACATGGCGCTGACCGAGGCGCGAGTGCGCATACAGGACCCGCAGGCCGACGGCGGCTGGAAGTTCCCGGCTTCCGGCGGCCGGGACGTCGGCTCCTTCGACCGGGCCGGTTCCAAGGCCGAGTGGACCGTGGCGGTCCCGCACGGCGGCGCGTACCGCCTCCAGGTCATCGGCGCCGCACCCGGCGTCCCCGGGCGGCACGCGCTCTTCATCGACGACGCCCCGGCCGGGACGATCCAGTACACCGCCGGTCTCGCGCGCAACGAGACGAGCCGGTGGCAGTACCGCGGCAGCGCCGAAACCCTGGTCGATCTGACCGAAGGCGCTCACACGCTGTCGATCCGTGCCGGTATCGACGGATCGACGACACTGCCGAACTCGGACATCACTCTCGACAAGGTCTCGCTGACCTCGCTCGACGAGGGCGAGCCGACGGTGTACCCGGCCTCAGATCG
>JAJYSW010000072.1 GCA_021793335.1 Actinomycetes bacterium | reverse complement strand
CTCCGGTGGCCGGGCCGCTCTGCGCCGTCGCCGGCCCCGCGTCTCCCGCGGCGAGGCGGCCTGGCCGCCGGAAGACGGCCCCCGCGAACGGGCGGGGACCGTGCGCGCCGCCCGGTCGGTCTTCCCGGGCGGCGGCCCAGCGGCGAGGCGACGCCCGGGAAGACCGGGATCGAGCACGCCGGGACGGCCGATCAGACGAGGAGCCGATCAGGCGATGCCGGGGACGGGCGCGTCCGTGAACTCACCGGGCCGGGCGCCCCGGCGGTTCGGCGGTTCCACTTCGGCTGCGTCGAGGAACGATCGGGCGAGGACGCGGCCCTCCTCGTCGGCGAGCCACAGCAGCAGCCTCGCCGCCCCGGCGGGCGGCGGCACGGTGAGCCGGACGGCGGGCGAGAGCCGGAACGGCTCGACCGTCACCGGCCCCGTGCTCGCCTCCGGCTCGGCGACGGGCCGATCGACGGGCGTGCCGGCGATCGTCCACGCCGCGTGGACGAGGCCGGTGACGGCCTCCCGCCCATGGTGCGAGACGTGCACGTCGAGCGCGAACGGCCCGGTCGGCGGCTCGATGTCGGCGCCCGCGGCGAGCGGCACGAGGTCGAGCACCAGCACGGTGTCGGCATTGATGTCGGCGGGGACGGCCCCGCCCCATTCCTTCGGGCGTCGCGCCTCGTCCAGCAGGCCCGCCGCTTCGTGCTCCACGTCGGCGAATTCGGTGTACACGTATCCGGCGAAGCGGTCGTGTCGCCGCAATTCCTGTGTCTCCCAGCGCAGGTGCCAGGCCCGTTCCAGGCTCGTGAACCCTTCGCCATACTCGCTGTTGACGATCGGGAGGCCGTGGCGCGGCATGTCCTCGGAGCCGTACAGGGACTTGTCGACGGTGAAGTCGGGTGCGAGCCGGACGGGGAAGGTCTCCCGCTCCCCCGAGGCCAGGCCGGCGACGGCGTCCTTCCAGACGGCGAGGTCCGGTTCGTAGTAGTGCCAGTCCACCAGGTCGGTGCGCACGTGGGACCAGCCGGAGTTCTCCACGATCGGCCGGGTGTCGTCGAGTTCGCGCAGCAGCTCGTAGGCGCGCACGGCGGCCTCGGCGCGTGCGGGACTGCCGGGGAGGTCCCAGTCGAGGCCCCATTCCTCGTTGTAGAGGCTCCAGATCACGATGCTCGGGTGGTTGCCGTCGCGTTCGACCATCGCCGGCAGCTGCGCCTCGAACGCGGCCGCGGCCTCTGGGGAGAAGCGGCTCGGGCAGGCCGGCTCGGCCCACACGAGCATGCCCGTGCGGTCGGCCTCGTGCAGCCACAGCGGCTCCTCGAATTTGAGGTGCTTGCGCACGAGGTTGTAGCCGAGTTCGCGGGCGAGGCCGATGTCGCGCAGCAGCGAGGCGGCGTCCGGTGCGGTGAGCCCGGTGTCGGGCCAGTAGCCCTGGTCGAGTACGCCGCGCATGTAGAAGCGTTCACCGTTGAGGTGGAGTTCCTCGCCTCGGGCCTCGAAGCGGCGCAGCCCGACGGTGGCGACGACGCGGTCGGAGCCTTCGCCCGAGCCCGTGCGGACCGCGACGCGGTACAGGTGCGGGCGCTCGGGCGACCAGGTGCGCGGCTCGGCGAGCGCGATGCGTCCGGCGGCGCGGCCCGAGGCATCGGCGGTGAGTGCGATCGCCTCGCCGGTGCCGAGCACGGTCGCGGTCACGTCCGCGCCGGCGGGGGCGTCGCCGATGAGTTCGACGGCCACGTCGATGCCGGTCAGGCTGTCGCCGCGCAGCGCGACCGAGCGCGCGTAGGTGCGGCCTCGGGCTTCGAGCCACACGGTCTGCCAGATGCCCGAGGTGGGCGTGAACGCGACGCCGTCGTAGTCGTCGCGCGGGATGGACCGCTGTTTGCCGTGCGGGATGGCGCGCTTGTCCGCGGGTGCGGTGACCGAGACTTCGAGTTCGGCGGGCTCGCCAGGGGCGAGTGCGCCGGTGACGTCGAATTCGAAGGATTCGTAGCCGCCGGCGTGCTCGCCCACGACGGCGCCGTCGATGCGGACGATCGCGTGGTGGTGCACGGCCCCGAAGGAGAGGACGATGCGGGACCCGGCCCAGTCGGCGGGCACGGTGACCGTCCGGCGGTACGTGCCCTGTTCGAGCCAGGCGCGGTGCACGCCGGAGGCGGCGCTCTCCCATGCGAAGGGCACGGTGATCGGGCCCTCGTAGCCTTCGGCCTCGAAAGCCCAGCGGCCGTTGAGGTTCAGCCAGCGCTCGGAGCGGTCGCGGTCGGGCCGCGGGTACTCGGGGCGGGGAGGCGTGGTCGCATCGGTCGCGGGTGGAGTGGTCGCGATCGCAGGTCGGATCAGTGTCATGTCAGCCCTTCACGCTGCCGGCCAGGATGCCGTTGATGAAATGCCGCTGGAGCACGATGAACAGCACCAGCAGCGGAATGAGTGCGACGGAGCTCGCCGCGAGGAGTTCGCCTGTGACGGTGGCGTAGTCGGCGCCGATCCGGTTGCCGGTGATGTTCTGGGCGAGTGTGGAGAGCACGACCTGGAGGGTCGCCATCCGCTCCGAACTCGCGACCACCACGGGCCAGACGAAGTCGTTGTAGATGTTCATGATCGTGAGGACGCCGAGTCCGGCCAGGCCGGGCCGGATGACGGGCACGACCACGCGCCAGAAGATGCCGAATTCGCCGCAGCCGTCGACACGGGCCGCGTCCATCAGCTCGTCGGGCACGGCGCTGATCACTTGGCGCATCCAGAAGATCGCGAACGCGTCGACTGCGCCGGGCAGGATGAGCGCCTGGTAGGTGTTGACCCAGCCGAGCGCCTTCATCTCCAGAAGAAGCGGGATGATGAGCACGATCGTGGGGAGCATGAGGGTGACCAGTACCGCGCCGAAGATGAGGTTCCGGCCGGCGAAGCGGTACTTCGCGAAGGCATAGGCGGCGAGCGGGGCGAAGCACATCGTGATGGTGCCCTTGCCCACGAGCACGACGCCGGTGTTGAAGAAGCCCTGGCCGATGGGCACGTCCTGGAGCATCGCCCGGTAGTTGTCGAGGGTGAAGGTGCCGGGGTCGAAGGCGAGCGGCGAGGAGACGATGTCGCCGGCTGGTTTGAACGCCGAGACGACGGCCCAGGCCACGGGGGCGAGGAAGGCCACGAGCAGCAGCATGAGGAAGGCGTGGGAGCCGATGCGCGGGCGGGTTCGGCGTTCGGGTGCGGCGGTCTCGGTCATCGTCAGTCCTTCGCTCGCAGCATGCGGACGAATCCCAGGGACAGGACCATGACGAGGATGACGAGCAGGAAGGAGTTCGCCGCTCCGGTGCCGAGGTCGGCCCTGGTGATGTGGTTGTACAGGTAGTAACCGGCAGTGGTGGTGGAGTTGTAGGGGCCGCCCTGGGTGACCACGAACGGCTCGGCGAACATCTGGAAGACCGCGAGCGTCTGGAGTACGACGGCGAACATGATCGTCCGCCGCAGCAGCGGCACGGTGATGCTCCACAGCTGCCGGATCTTGGAGGCGCCGTCGATGTCCGCGGCCTCGTAGATCGAGCCGTTGATCGACTGGAGCCCCGAGAGCAGGATGATCACGATGAACCCGGTGGTCTTCCACAAGAACAGCAGCGCGAGGGTGGGTTTGGCCCAGGCGCCGGTGGTCAGCCATCCGATGTCGGGCAGTCCGAGGAGGCCGAGCACGGCGTTGACCGCGCCGTGGCGCTGGTCGAACAGCACCACCCAGATCTGGGCGACGGCCACGAGCGGCGTCACGAACGGGACGATGAAGGCCACCCGGTAGAGACCGCGCAGTTTGAGTTTCGCGGAGTTGAGCAAGACGGCCACGAGCACGCCGAGGACCATCTGCGCGGGCACGATGAGGAGCCAGAGCACGGCGGAGTTGCCGAGCGAGCCCCAGAACGCGGGATTGGTGAGCAGGTAGGCGTAGTTGTCCCAGCCGACCCACTCCGCGGCCCCCGTGCCCCGCCAGTTCGTGAAGCTCAGGCGGGCGGTGTAGAAGAGCGGGTAGACGCTGAACGCGAGGAAGATCGTCACGAACGGCAGGACGAACACGTACGGCGCGAGGCGCCTGCGCCGTCCCGCCGCGCTGGTGCGGCGTTTTTTCCGGTCGGTTCCCGCGAAGCGGGCGGCTGCTGCGGCCGTCACTGCCGGTCGACCAGGTTCGTCTGGATCTGCTCGGTCGCGGAGGCGATCACCTCTTCGGGCGTCATGTCGCCGTCGAGCATGCGCTGCACGTCGTTGCCGAGATAGTCCACGGCGCCGTCCCACCAGGCGGGGATCGGGGCGCCGCCGGGGATCTGCGCTCCGGCCTCGGTGGCGACGGACCACAGGTCCTGGCCGCCGAGTGCCTCGACCGGTTCGAAGAGCGGCGCGGTGGGGTCGGCGGCGGGCTCGTAGGCCGGGATCGAGGTGTTCAGTCCGGTGGGGTAGGTGGGGTTCGGTCCCCAGACGGCGGTGTAGCCGACCTCGTCGAACATGAGGAATTCATAGAAGAGCCAGGCGAGGTCGGCGTTCGCGCCGTCTTTGGGGAGCACGAACGAGGATCCGCCCATGGCTCCCGAGCGGGCGCCGCCGGCGTCCCAGGCGGGCAGCTCCATGGCCCGCCAGTCGCCGGAGGTCTGGTCGAGCATCTGCTGCGGGGCGAAGCTGAACCAGATGGCCCAGGGGTAGAAGACCTGGTTGCCGTTGTCCATCTCGGCGATGTCGGTCGGGGTCAGGTATTCGGCGCGGGTGCCGAGCCCTTCGGCCCGGACCGTGTCGAGGAATTCGAGGATGCGGCGGTACTCGGGGCTGTCGAGTCGCAGTTCGCCGTCGGCGTCGGCGATGGAGGTGCCGAGCTGGCTCGCGTACATCTCCAGTTGGAGCTGGCCGAGGAAGGCCGACTGTTCGAGATGGATGGGGCCGGCCTCGGGCACGGCCTCCTTGTAGCGGCGGGCGGCTTCGAGCAGGTCGTCGTAGGTCTCGATGGCGCTCGCGTCGACGCCGGCCGCCTCCAGCGCGGTGGCGTTGTAGAACAGCAGGCCGGGGTTGAGGTCGTAGGGCACGCCATAGATCGCGCCGTCGACGGTGTTCACGTCGATCTTCTGCTGCGCCATATCGCCGAGGTAGGGCTGCAGCACGTCACCGAGGTTCCACAGGTAATCGGTGTAGCCGCTGATCTTGGCGTCGTCGAGGAAGACGCCGTCGGGCACGTCGGCGCCGGTGATGAGCGTGTTCTGGAGTTTGGCGTCGATGTCGACGGCGACGTGGTTGACCTTGATGTCGGGGTAGACGGCATTGAAGTCGTCGATGACGCCCTCGAAGACCTCGAAGAGGTCGCCGGAACGGTCCCAGATGGTGATCTCCCCGCTGGGCGCATCGGTGTCGGGCGCTCGCAGCGCGTCGGTGCCACCGCCTTCGTCCTTGTCGGAGGTGATGGACGGTCCGCATGCGGTCAGGCCGAGTCCCCCGGCCGCGGTGGCCGCGGCCAGGGCGAGGGTTCGGCGCCGGAGGTGGTGGCGAAGCATGGACACTCCCTTGTGTGATTTGCCAACGTTTGCAAATCATAGCGGTTCTTTGCCGACGTTGCAAACGGTAGGATGGCGTCATGCCGGCAACCCTCCGCGATGTCGCCGAACTGGCGCAGGTATCAGTCCGAACCGTCTCCAACGTGGTGAGCGGTTATGAACACGTGAGCGAGCGCATGCGGCGCAAAGTGCTCCGAGCCATCGAAGAGCTCGACTACCGTCCCAACCCCGTGGCCCGCACGCTCCGCACGGGGCGCACGGGCATGCTCGCGCTCGTCGTACCCGAGATCGACGTCCCCTACTTCAGCGAACTCGCCCGCGACGTGATCGACGCCGCCGCCGAAGTCGGCTACCGCGTCATGATCGACCAGACCGGGCACGACCACGAGCGCGAACGCCGACTCCTGCTCGGCGACGACCGCGCCATGCTCTTCGACGGTATCCTCTTCAGCCCGCTGGTGACGAAATCCGAGCTGCTCGACATGCACGGCTCGACGCGCATGCCGCTCGTACTGCTCGGCGAGCACGAGTTCGACGGCCGCTACGACCACGTGGCGATCGACAACGTCCAGGCGGCGCACGACGCCGTCTCACATCTCGCGGCGATCGGCCGCACGCGCATCGCCGCAATCGGCGCCCAGCCGCTTGAGGAGTACACCACGCCGTTGCAGCGCACGGCGGGGTACGAGGCCGCGCTGCGCGAGGCCGGCCTCGAAGTCAGACCCGAGTACGCCACCGCGGCCGCGCACTACAGCCGCTCGGACGGCTACGCCGCCGCCACCGCACTGCTGTCGGTCTCGCCTCGGCCCGACGCGATCTTCTGCTTCTCGGACCTGCTCGCGATGGGCGCCGTACGGGCCGTGTTCGACGCCGGGCTGAGCGTGCCCGAGGACATCGCCGTGATCGGCATCGACGACATCGAGGAGGGGCGCTTCGCCAGGCCCTCGCTCAGCACCGTCTCGCTCGACACGCCGTTCATCGCACGCGAGGCTGTGCGCCGCATCAGTGCGCGGATCGAGAACCGGGAGGCGCCCGCCGCCGAAGTCGTCGCACCGCACCGGCTCATCGCCCGCGAGAGCACGCTCGGCCCGGGGCGGGGGCCCGCGCCGGAGCGGGGCTGAGGCCCACCGGCGAGGCCGGTCGGTGCGGTCCCGGAAAAGCCTTGTCGAGCGCCGTGCCCAACCCGGGCGATCGGGTTGGGCACGGCGCTCGGCCCCGGTCTACCGGTGCTCGGCGGGGTGAGGGCGGCGGCGTTCGAGGGCCGTCCCCTCGACGTCGACGTCCGGCAGCACCCGGTCGAGCCAGCGCGGCAGCCACCACGCCTTCTCGCCGGCGAGGTGCATGAGCGCCGGGATGAGCATCATGCGCACCACGAACGCGTCGACGAGGACGCCGAAGGCGAGCGCGAAGCCGATAGGCCGGATCATCGCACTGTGGGAGAACATGAATCCGCCGAAGACGGCGATCATGATGATCGCCGCCGCGGTGACCACCGCCCGGCCCGCGCGCATGCCCAGCACCACGGCGGTCCGGGCCGGCGCGCCATGCGAGTACGCCTCGCGCATGCCCGAACCGAGGAACAGCATGTAGTCCATCGCCAACCCGAACAGGATGCCGACCAGGAGCGTGGGCAGGAAGTTCAGGACCGGCCCGGGGCTCTCGACGCCGAAGAGGTCGGCGAGCCAGCCCCACTGGTAGATCGCCACGACCCCGCCGAGCGCGGCGAAGTAGGACAGGATGAAGCCCAGCGTGGCGATGACCGGGACGTAGACGGACCGGAACACCAGGACCAGGATGATCAGCGACAGGCCGACCACGACCACCAGGTAGACCGGGAGCGCGTCGGCGAGCTTCTCCGAGATGTCGATGTTCCCGCTGGCGGAGCCTGCGACGCCGAGCTCGTAGGTCCCCTCGATCGGGGAGAGCGCGCGCAGCTCGTGCACCAGATCCTCGGTCGATTCGCTGGTCGGCGCCTCGGCGGGCACGACCTGGAAGGCCGTGATGGTCCGGTCTGCGGAGGTGCCGATCGGCGCGACCGCCACGACGTCGTCTTGCGCGTGCAGGACCTCGCCGACGGCGATCTGGTGGGCCGCGAGTTCGGCCTCATCGGGCGAGCCCGGCAGATCGACGACCACGAGCAGCGCCCCGTTGACGCCTTCGCCGAACTCGGAGGCGATCGTCTCATAAGCCCGGTACTGGGTGGAGTCGTGTGCCTCGGTGGAGCCGTTGGGCAGGTTGAGGCGAAGGTCGAACGAGGGCAGCGCGACGACCAGCAGTGCGACGACGCACGCGAGGACGCGGCCCAGCGCCCGCACGGTGGACATGGGGCGCGCCTCGGCCCCGGCGCCCGAGGCGGCCGTCGCCTCCGGGACAGTCGCGGCCCTGGACTCGGCGAGCGCGGCGCGCTCGCGTCGGCTGAGGATGCGCTCGCCGAGCAGGGCGAGCAGCGCCGGCGTGAGGGTCACGGCGACCAGGACGGCGACCAGGATGCACATCGCGCCGACGGTGCCCATGAGGCCCAGGAAGGGGATGCCGGTGACGTTGAGCGCCAGCAGGGCGATCACGACCGTCGCTCCGGCGAAGACCACCGCGTTGCCGGAGGTGCCGTTCGCGAGGGGGATCGATTTGGACAGCTCCTCGCCGTCCTTGAGCTGGCGGCGGTGCCGGTTGATGATGAACAGCGAATAGTCGATGCCGACCGCCAGGCCGAGCATGATGCCGAGGATCGGTGTCACCGAGGCCATCTCGATCGCCCCGGACAGGGACATGGCCGCGAGAGCGCCGATGCCGACGCCGACGAGCGCGTTGAGGATCGGCAGGCCCGCGCCAAGGAAGGTGCCGAGCATGACGACGAGGACGACCGCGGCCACGGCCAGGCCGATCACCTCGCCGACGCCGAGGATGTCGGGGACGCCTCCGGCGATCTCGGCGGAGAAGTCGGTCCGCACGCCGTCCACGGGCTCGTCCTCGACGACTTCCATCAGCGCCGTCGTGGTCTCCTCGGACAGGGCCAGGGAGTCCTCGGTGAACCGCACCGCGGCGATCGCCGTGTCGCCGTCCTCGGAGACGGTCCGGATCTGCGATGCCATGTCCAGCAGGGCCGAGCCCTGTTCGAGCATCGCGCTCTGCGCGTCGAGCTCGGCCAGGCCCTGGTCGAGCTCCTCCTGCTGGGCGTCGAGCTCGGGCCGCGCCTGCTCCAGGCCGCCGGCCTGCTCGGCCTGCTCTCGCGCGGCGTCGAGTTGCGCCTGCGCCTCCTCCAGCTCGGCGTAGCCGCTCTCGATCGCGGCCAGGCCCGCTTCGATCTCCTGCTCCTGCTGTGAACGCTGGGCCTCTGTCGCGAAGGGGTTCAGGATCGTCTCGACGCCCTCGACTTCGGAGGCTTCGGCGAGGGCGGCGCCGATCGCCTCCTGTTGGGCCTCGGTGAAGGCCGAGCCGTCCTCGGTGCCGAAGACGATCGTCCCCGTGCCGCCGGCGGCGTCCGGGAATTCGGTCTCAAGGCGTTCGGTCACCTCGGCGGTCGGCGTGTCGGGGATCGAGAAGCTGGTGGCGAGCGTGCCGCCGCCCAGCGCGAAGGCGACGCCGGCGGCGGCGAGCGCGGCGATCCACACCGCGATCACGGTGCGTGCGCGCCGGGCGGCGAGACGCCCGATCTTGAAGAGCAGTTCGGCCATTGGTTTCCTTTGGCGGTCAGAGGAGACGGAGGATCACGGGTCGAGGGCTGGGTGCTGGAATCGGCTCGCTAAACGGATGCGTATCCCCTCCGCGTCGACTCGATCAGACGTTCCAGGAGACGTGCCCAGGTGCGGCGCGAGTGCGCGTCGACCGCCGCGCCGGTCGCTTCGACCCAGTGGCGGTGGATGACGACGAGACCGCTCACGAGCGAGCCGACCAGCAGATGCACCGTCAGCTCGTCGCTCGCGGCGTGCCGTTCGAGGATCTGGGCCGCCAACCGTTCGCTCACCTCGGTGAAGGTGCGCAGGAGGATGACGGCCGATCGCGGCGTCGCCGCCGGGTCGTCCCCGCCGAGGACGCGCATGAGGTACGCCATGGGTTCGACCAGTTCGGCGCTTCGCAGGGCGTCGGCGATCTCGTCGAACAGCGACTCGGGGTCCGCCGCGGCTCCCGGAGCGGTCGCGGCGCCCAGTTCGAAGCGGTCGAGGATGCCGCCGAGGAGTTCGCAGCCGACCGCGATCACGATGTCGTCCACGGTGTCGAAGTGGTTGAACACGGTGCGGCGTGAGACGTTCGCCCGTTCGGCGAGTCGGCTGACCGTGAAGTCGGTGCCGCCGGTCTCCTCCATCAGGGCCGCGGCGGCGTCGACGATGGCGCGGCGGTGGCGCTCTTTGAGCAGCGCACGGCGATCGGTCGGCACATCCCGTGGTGAAGGCACGGTCCGACATTACGCATGAGTATGCACTGAGTGCAAGTAGTGGGGGTGAGAGGTCCGTCGCAGACGGTCCGGTCACCGATCGGGCGGCGGGCCTGGCCTGTGGCGGCCCGCCGCCCGGTCGGTCTTCAGCCGGTCGGCCTCAATCGACGGTGACGGTGAGCGAGGCGTGGTGCTCCTCGAATTGCGAGACGCGCACACGGATCTCCAGGCTCCACTCGCCGGACATGGGCAGGTGCAACCGGGCCAGGTGGCCCTCGCCATCGGGGTCGGCCTCGGCCCGGGCCTCGACCGGGCCGAAGTCCTCCGCCGGGAGATTGGCGCGGATCAGCGGCGGCTCCAGCGGCTCGATCGGGAGCCCCTCGGCATCGGTCAGTTCGAGGAGGATCGTGTTGTCGCCGGTGCGGCCCGGCTCCAGCGTGGCCGCCAACTCCCCTTCGCCCAGATCCTGTCGCAGCGTGACCGTCGAGGACTGGGGTTCCTGGGCCGCCCCGTCGGGGCTGAGATTCACGAGCACGCCGGTCACCGCGATCGCCAGCGCCACCGCGGCGGCCTCGACGGCCAAGACCCGACGGAGCCGCAGCAGCCCGGCGGCTCGGTCCCCCGCGCTCTCGATCAACGGGACGAGGCGGAACCGGTTCCAGCCTGCCAGCGCCAGTGCCAGCGCCAGCGCCACCAGTGCGAGCTTGACCAGCAGGGCCCTGCCGTGGTGGCTGCCGAACAGGCTCGACCATTCCCGGTGGATCATGAGGGCCATGATCAGGCCGCTGGCGCCCAGGAGGCCGACGGTGACACCGGCCCAGGTCGAGAAGCGCGCCACGGCGCTCGCCGTGGCGGCGGCGTTCCCCGCATCGCCTCGGAGGCGGGCGTTTCGCAGCAGGATCAGCAGGCCGAGCAGGCCGCCAGTCCAGATCGCGCCGGCGAACAGGTGCGCCACGTCGGCGGCGACCATGCCCCAGCGCGGCTCGAACAGCATCGAGTGCCCGACCAGGACCGGCGCGGCGAGGGCCACCGACGACGCACCGAGCGCCGTTGGGCCGGCCCAGCGGCCGCGGCCGCGCGCGAGGCACCAATAGGCCGCTCCCAGTCCTACAGTGGTGAGTGCGAGGATCGCGAGCGCCGCGGACTGGACGGCGCCGCTCCACGCGCTGTGGTCGGCGATCCGGTCGAGCGGCAGGCCCGTGAGGTCGAGCGCGCCGATCGGGACCGCGACGGCCGCCGCGACGATCGCGGTGGCTCCCGAGGCGAGCAGGAGCCGGTGGCGCGGTCGCGGCGGGCACAGCTCGCGCGCGATCGCGACGCGGAAGCACACGAGCCCGGCGAAGACGAGCAGCCCCAGGTAATGCAGGACGGCCACCGCCATCACCGCCGTGCGGCCCTCCTGCGCCTCCGCTTCGTCACCGTCCGCTTCGATCGGCGGGGCTGCCGCCGCGTCGCCGACGGTGAATCCCACGACGCCCGATATCGGGTGGGCGTCGGCCGAGATCACGCGCCAGTTCAGGGAGTACCCGCCGTCGGGGACCTCGTGCCCCATCGCGACGACCACATCGTTGTCACGGGAGGTCGCCTCGATCGGGTGGTCGACGCCGTCGGCGTCGACCAGGCGCATGGTCTCATCGACGGGCTGGACGGGTTCGTTGAAGTGCAGCGTGATCATCTCGGGAGGCTCGGCGAGCGCGGCGCCGTCTTCGGGGTCGGCGCCGAGGAAGGAGGCGTGCGCCTGCACCGCCTGCGCGGGCAGCGAGGTCCACAGGAGCACTGCCAGCGCCAGCCCCGTCGCCGTCCGGTGGAGCGCCGCCCGCACTCGGTCGCGGCGTGCGGTCATGAGGTCCGGCGTCCCTTGAGCAGGCCGATCCCGCCCAGCACGGCGCCGAGCGCGCCGAGCGCGAGCGCCGCGTAGGCGAGCAGGTTCCCCGAGGAGTCCGATTCGCGGTCCTCGGAGGCGGACTCGGCGGCGGGCTCGGCGTCCTCGTCGGCTGCGGCGGCCTCCGCTCCGGCGGTGGTCACCTCGATGGAGGGCGCGGGCGAGTCGAGGTCGCCGGGGTCCTGGCCTTCGTCGGCGACCTGGATCCAGGGGTGCTCGACGTCGCCGCAGAACTGGAGCACCGGGAAGAAGAGGTGCTCTCCGGCGGCTTCCTCGGGCAGGCGCAGCGACAGTTCGAAGGTGTCGCGGTGGCCGTCGGGCAGCGGTTCGTGCGCGGTGTAGACGACTTCGCTGATGCGTTCGGTCAGTTCGTTGCCGTGGCTGTCGGCGATCGGCTCATCGAGTTCGGCGGAGACCAGTTCGACGTCCCAGTTGGGGTTGACCGTGGGGGTCACCGAGTTGAGCGGTTCGGGGATCTGGATGGCGATGGCGGTGGTCGCCTCGCCTTCGCAGCCGTGGGGGACGCTGAAGGTCAGCAGCGTATAGCTGCCGGCGGCGGTGCCGTCGGCCGAGACGGTGACGTGGGCTGCGGCCGGACCGCCCAGGCCCAGGACGAGCGCCCCGGCGGCGAGGCCCGGGAGGAGCGTGCGGGCGAGGAGGCGATTGGTGTCGCGCTGCATGTTGGTTCTCTGCTTTCACATGGACTGCTCGGGGTGAGGCGGGCCCGCTCGCCATGCCGATGCTGTTCGCCCCCATGATCCCACAACATTCACTATTGTCAATGCATAGACTCAGCGGACCGCTCGGCCGTGACTCGGCACGGCGGGCCGCCGACAGCGACGCGGGTGGCGTCGCGGCCACTCGGCCGCGACGCCGCCCGTTCTGACTCCGGTCGCACGAAGCTCCCGAGCGCAGTCCCTCACGCCACCGGAAGGAACACCCGCATTGCCGCGCTCCCCCGCCGCGCCCACCGGTGATACGGAACGAGCCGCACCTCGTGAGCGGCGGACACCGCCGCGGGCGCCGCGGCCGAACGGTAAGGAGGACTCCCGGGGGCCGGTCGAGGCGGCCGCGCGGCGATCGCCTGCACGAGGGCGCCGTCGCCCTCGGCGCGAAGTGGACGGGAGAGGTCGACACGTAGATCCTCAAGCGACAAACCAGGGGGCAGGTCGACCGACTCCGCGCACAACACCAGCGGCCCCCGTTCGACGGCGACGCAGCCGCGGACGGCATCGATGCGCTCGTCGGGCCAGGTCAGGCGGGGGGCCACCGGCAGGTCGAGCGTGATGACCGCGCCCGGTTCGAGCGGTCCGCGCACATGCGCCCACCCGGGCTCGACCCCTCGTACACCAGAGCCATCGGCGAGCGTGGCGCCCTCGGCCCAGTTCGGCACCCGCAACCGCAGACCGACCCCGCGCTCAGGCGCTTCGACGACCTCGATCCGCACCGCGCCCTCGTACGGGTACTCGGTCGTGACGCGCAGCGCCAGTTCGCCCTCGCCGAGCGACACGCGCATCGTCCCGGCCGCGTACTGGAGCAGCGAGACGGTGTCGCCCTCGACCGAGGCCGCATACGCCTGCCAGTGGGCCAGCGTGCGCGCGAGGTTCGTCGGGCAGCACGAGACGTCGAACCAGGGCGCCCGCACACCGCCCTCGGCACGGGGGTTGACCTGGTCGGGCCGCACGTCGGCCGCCGCGGTGCGCTGGTGCAGCGGGTTGGCGTAGAAGAAGGCGCGTCCGTCCTCATCGGGCGAAGCGGCGATCACGTTGTAGCAGGTGCGCTCGATCAGATCCGCGTACCGCACCTCCCCGGTGGCCAGGTAGAGCCGCCACGAGACCATGACCGAGGCGATCCCCGCGCAGGTCTCGCAGTAGGCGCGGTCGGGCGGCAGCTCCCAGTCCTCACCGAAGCCCTCGTCCTGGTGGCGCGAGCCCATGCCGCCGGTCAGAT
>JAJYSW010000360.1 GCA_021793335.1 Actinomycetes bacterium | reverse complement strand
CCTGTTCGGCGGGACGTTCACGCCGGTGGAGGCGTACCCGGGATTCGCCCAGCCGATCGTCTACGTCATGCCGCTGTACCACGGGATCGAGCTGGTCCGAGGCATCAGCCTGGGCGACTTCGGCCCGATGATGCTGGTGAACATGCTGTACCTGGTGGCTCTCGCACTGGTCGGCACCTGGATCGCCCAGCGCCGCCTGGCGAAGGCCCTCTACAAATGAAGCGGAAGCCCATGCGGACCCGCCCCGCCGTTGCGCTCGGAACCGGGTGCGCCCGGGACCGATAAGGTGGGCGCGTGAGAACCCTGCTGCGCCTCTTCCTGATCGCCGGACTGGCCGGTGCCTCCGCTCTGGCCCCGGTTCAGGCCGCCCACGCCGCCGATGAGCCGCGAGTCCTGGTGTTGACCGCCGGGCACGACGACGGCGAGACCGTCGAGTTCGCGCTCGAACGCCTCGGGATGGAGGCGCGGCGCTGGAACTTCGTGCTGGTCGAAGGCGAACCGGCCGATGTGGAGGACCTCTCGGGCATCGATGTGGTCATGCTCTTGAACACCGAGGGCGCCGTCTTCGACGAGCGCCAGGAGGCGGCGGTCCGGGAATTCGTCGAGGGCGGCGGCGGACTGGTCGCCACGCACTCGGCCGCCCTCACCGGGCCGGACTGGGCGTGGTGGCACGAGACGCTCGGTGCGACGGCGACCGGGCCGCCGATCGAACCGGCCGTGCAGAAGGCCGTCGATTTCAACGCGGGGTCGCCGATCACCGAGGGCCTCACCGACGAGCTGGAGCTGACCGAGCGCTGGTACTACTTCGATCCCGAGCCCGAGCAGGACGTCCTGGCGACTCTCGACTCCGGTGATCCGGTGGCATGGAACTCGCCGGAGCTGCGAGTCTTCTACTCCGTGGCGGGCGGCGAGCACGGCAGCTGGGGCGAACGGGACTTCCTTCAGCTGATCCGCCAGGCGATCTGGTGGGCGGCGGGCGAAGCACGCGCGATGACGCAGAACACCGCCGACGCCGCACCGCCCTGGCCGTACACGCTGTCGTTCATCATGTTCGTCGGGGCCGTGGCCGGTGGAGGGGCGATCGCCGTGTGGCGGCTCGACCGCACCGAGTCCGCCCGGATCGCCGAGGCGAGCCAGGCCCGCGAGCGGGCCCCGGCCTAGGGCTCTTGAACAGACCCCAAGGCCCCGCCGCGCCGGTCAGAGTCTGCCGGTGACGCTCGTCCGCACCTCGGCGACGCCGTTCCGGTAGGGCAGGTCCTCGTCCTCGGGTTCCTCGGACGGCGGGCCGCTGCGGCGCTTCACCGAGACCTCTTCCAGCGGCACGGCCAGGAACGCCGAGGCCGCCTCCTCTTTTGCGTCCGGTTCGCGCGAGCGTTCCGAGCGCCCGGTCGACATGCGTTCGATCAGGGCCCGCATCGCCAGTCGCCGTTCGTGCGCGTCGGTCACCGGTACGGCTCGGCCGTGGACCACCACACTGCGGTAGTTCACCGAGTGGTGAAACCAGGATTTCGCGTAAACGAGGCCGTCGACGACGGTGGCCGTCAGGCACACGTCGAGGCCCTCCCGGGCCGCCAGCGCCGTCGAGGAACCGGTCGATCCGTGGAGGTACACCGTGTCGCCGAGGCGCGCATGGAAGGTGGGCAGCACACGGGGCGCGCCGTCGGGGCCGGTGAAGGCCACATCGCAGAACAGGGCTTCGTCGAGTACCTGGAGTGCCGAGGCCTTGGCGTAGTCGATCCGATGCCGCGCGCGCAGCGGGGTGGTGCGCTCGGTCCGGGCGAACGCGGTGTTCACGGGCGCCGGTTGCGCAAAGGGGGTGCTCATGGGGGAGGCTCCCATCGGCTCGTATTTGTACTGATACAATATCTTTGTTATGTCGGTACATTATCAGATCACGGGTGCCACCGCGAGCGAGATAGCCGCCAGCGTCGAAGTCGGCGTGCGCGACGGCCACCTGCGGCCCGGCCGCACCCTCCCCGCCGTCCGCAGACTCGCCGCCGAACTGGGCGTCGCCGCCGGCACCGTCGCGGCCGCCTACCGCAGACTCCGGGACCGCGGCGTCGTCGAAACCGGCGGCAGAGCGGGCACCACCGTGCGCGAACGCTCCGCCTTCACCCCTCCGAGCGCCATCACCGTCCCGCCCGGCGTCCTCGACCTCCTCAGCGGCGAACCCGACCCCGAGCTGCTGCCCGACCTCGCCGCCCTCAAACCCCGCGTCGAGGTCGGCGGCGGCGACTACCGCAACGGCGGCCCCTGCCCCGACCTGCTCGACCTCGCCCGCGCACGCTTCGCCGCCGACGGCGTCCACGGCGAATTCACCGTCACCTCCGGGGCGCTCGACGCCTTCGAACGCGGACTCGCCGCCCGTTGCGCGCCCGGCGACACCGTGGCCGTCGAAGAACCCACCTGGGCCAACGGCCGCGACCTCCTGCTCGCCGCCGGATACCACATCGTTCCCGTCGCCGTCGACGCCGAGGGCCCGCTCCCGGCCGAACTCGACGAGGCCCTGACCCGGGGCGCCCGCGCAT
>JAJYSW010000071.1 GCA_021793335.1 Actinomycetes bacterium | reverse complement strand
CCGATCTGTGCGGTGAGGGGCCTCACCGCACCGGCCGCCGTTCGGATCTCAGGACCTCAGCACTGCGAGAGGAAGCGGTGCATGACGGTGACGCCGAACTGGAGTCCGTCGATCGGGACGCGCTCGTCGATGCCGTGGAAGAGCGCGGTGAAGTCGAGGTCGGCGGGCAGTTTCAGCGGAGCGAACCCGAAACAGCGGATGCCGAGCGATGCGAAGGCCTTCGCATCGGTGCCGCCCGAGAGCATGTACGGCACGGTCCTGGCTCCGGGGTCGGACTCGCGGATCGCCTCGGCCATCGCGTCGACCAGCGGTCCGTCGAAGGACGTCTCGATGCCGGGCTGGCGGAGCTCGTAATCGAATTCGATGCCCTCGCCGGCCAGCTCGCGCAGCGTCGCTTCGAGCTCGTCGTTGCGGCCCGGCAGCGACCGGCAGTCGAGGACCGCCTCGGCCGAGGAGGGAATGACATTGGTCTTGTAGCCCGCGCTCAGGCCGGTCGGGTTGGCGGTGTTGCGCAGGGTCGCGCCGACCATGCGCGCGACGGGACCGAGCTTCGCGACCGTCTCATCGGGATTGTCCGGGTCGAATTCGATGCCGGTCATCTCCGAGACCGATTCGAGGAACTGGCGCACGGTGGGCGTCATCTCGATCGGGAACTCGTGTCGGCCGATATCGGCGACGGCCCGGCTCAGGCGGGTGACGGCGTTGTCGTCATGGAGCATCGAGCCGTGGCCGGGACGTCCGGAGGCGCGCAGGCGCAGCCAATCGAGGCCCTTCTCGGCGGTCTGGACGACGTAGACGCGCAGGTCGTTCTCCAGTGTCACGGAGAAACCACCGACCTCGCCGACCGCCTCGGTGACCCCTTCGAACACCTCGGGGTGCTGCTCGACCATGAAGCGGGCCCCGTACGTGGAGCCGGCCTCCTCATCGGCGGTGAACAGCAGGACCAGGTCGCGCGGGGGCACCTTGCCGGCGCGCCGCCAGCCGCGGACGACGGCCAGGAGCATCGCGTCGAAGTCCTTCATGTCGACCGCGCCGCGGCCCCACAGGTAGCCGTCGATGATCTCACCGCTGAACGGGTCGACGCTCCACTCGTCGGCCTCGGCGGGGACGACGTCCAGATGGCCGTGCAGCAGCAGCGCCCCGCGGGCCGGGTCGGCTCCGGGGTAGCGGGCGGCCACCGAGGCGCGCCCGGGGAGGGATTCGTAGATCTTCGGTTCGAGTCCGACTTCGGCGAGTTTCTCGGCGACGTACTCGGCGGCGGCGCGCTCCCCTTTCGAGGTGGTGGGGTCGCCGGTGTTGGTCGTGTCGATGCGGATGAGGTCGCGCGCGATGTCGACGACCTCATCAGCGGGGCGGGGCGGATTCTCGGTTGCTGCCATCATTGATTTCTATCAAGCCGACGGTGGGTGGCGCACGTCGCACGACACTGCGCTGCGGCGGTCTTCACTTCGGAGGCGAGCATGGCCGCCCGCCGGACGTACGGGCGCGCCGAGCGGCGCGGGGACGCGGCACGGACGGCCGAAGACCCGTCCGGGGCGCTCAACGCCGCTTCGACCGGTGGGGCAGGGTCGCTAGGAGTCCTTCGGCGCGGGCCCGGTATCCGTTCGCGACCAGGAGCCCCGCCGGGGCGAGGACGTACGCGGCGTCGATGACGACGTCCGCGGACTCGGGCGGCCGGAAGCCTCCGGCGGTGTGCTCGCAGACCGCCGCCCGCAGCCAGTGCGCCGCCGCAGGGTCGCGGCGCATGACGCCGCCGGAGCCGATCACCAGGCGCACCGCCGCGAGGTCCTTGCCGCCGCGCAGCGGCTCGGTCGGGCCTCCGACGCGTTCGCCCCTGGCGTGGCGGCCGACCGCCACGCGGGCGGCCAGCGCGCTCAGTTCGGCGTCGGCGGCCCGGTCGGGCTCGCCGTCCGAGACGAGGCCGGGGCGGTCGGAGCGGCGGCGGGCCGCCTCGTGCAGCGCTGCGCGTACATGCAGGCCGTCGGCTTCGGCGGCTTCGACGATTCCGGTGGCGGTGTGGCGCACGCCGAGGTCGCCTTCGACCGTTCGGGAACGCCAGGCGGTCCCGGCCACTTCGGCGCGCGGGCCGCTCAGTTCGGCGTCGGGAGTGAGCGCCGAGTAGACGTCGGTGGTCGCGCCGCCGACGTCCACCGCCAACAGGTCTGCGCCGGTCAGGTCGGTCAGGAGCTCGATGCCGGCCAGGACCGCGTCGGGAGTCGCCGCCTTGACCGCGTCGGTGAAATCGGCGTGGGCCGACAGATGTTTTCCGGCGATCACATGACGCAGGAACACCTCGCGGAGTGCGGTCCGGGCGGGAACGGGGTCGAGGCGGCCGATGCGCGGGAGCACGTTGCCCACGCAGGTCACGTCCCGGCCGGCGGCGGTGAGCGCCGCGCGGACGTCCTCGGCCGCTGCGGCATTGCCCGCGAAGACGACCGGTGCTCGCACCGGGGAGGCCGCGAGCGCCTCGGCGTGGGCCCGGATCGCCGTTTCGTCGCCGCCGTCCGTCCCTCCGGCCAGGAGCACGACGTCGGGCCGGGCGGCGGCCAGTTCGCCGAGGTCGGCCGGGCCGAGAACGCCCGCACCGATGTGGACGACGCGGGCGCCGGCCGAGAGTCCCGCCCGGTAGGCGGCCCTGGCGGTCACCAGCGGTTCGTTGCCGATGACGCCGAGTCTGAGGCCGCCGCCGGCCGAGGAGCACACCAGGGTCTCACTCACGTCCGCGCCGGGCGGGACGGCCGCGTCGACGGCGGCGTTCAAGCCGTCCATAACATCGGTGCGCAGTGTCGTCCGGTGCGAAGCGGTGCCGAGGAGCGCCCCGGCGGCGTCGACGGCGGCGGCCTTGGTGTAGGTGGAACCGACGTCGACGCACACGACGACACCCGCCTCGGGGCCGTTCGGGAGCCGGGTCACGGGGCCGTGCTCACGGGATCACGACGGTGCCGACGGCCGTGGCGGCGAGGACCGGATCGTCGAGTACGACGGCCGCCGACGCTCCCGTGTCCGGGTCGGAGCGGCAGACGACGGTCAGCGTGAAATCGATGGTGCGGCTGCGGGAGCCGGTGCGGGTGATCGTCCCCGCGGCCTCCACGACATCGCCGGCTCGGATCGCGGCCTTGAACTGCACCTCCGAGTAGGACGCGAACAATCCTTCGTCGCCGTCGGTGCGGATGCAGAGTTCGGTGGCCACGTCGCCGAACATGCCGAGCGCGTAGGCGCCGTCGACGAGGCCGCCGCCGTAGTGGGCGTGGCCGTGGGGGACGTAGCGGCGGTGGGTGACGGTGAGCCCGTCGTGGCTGGTCATGCGGTCGTCTCTCCTCTTTGCTGTGCGTCTGCGGCCGGTCGGCCGGTGTCGTGGGCGATGAGGCGGTGAACGAGGTAGGAGGCGACGTCGCCGGGCGTGGTGCCGCGGGAGAAGACGCGGTCGACGCCGAGTTCGGCGGCGGCGCGCTCGTCGAAGCGGGGGCCGCCGACGACCAGGAGCGGGCGCTTGTCGGGAGGGAGTGCCTCGCGGAAGGCGGCCGCCATCTCGCGGGTGTTGTGAAGGTGGGCGTCCCTCTGGGTGACGACCTGGCTGACCAGGACCGCGTCGGCGGTCTCGTCGATCGCGCGATTGACGAGGTCGGGGACGGCGACCTGCGCGCCGAGGTTGATCACCCGCAGTTCCCGGTAGTACTCCAGGCCCTTCTCCCCCGCCACGCCCTTGATGTTGAGGATCGCGTCGATGCCGACGGTGTGGGCGTCGGTGCCGATGCAGGCGCCCACGATGCACAGTTCGCGCCCGAGTCGCTCTTTGACCAGGTCGTCGACCGCTTTGGGGCTCAGCAGGGGGTAGTCGCGTTCGACGACCTCGACTCGGTCGAGATCGACCAGGTGCCGGGCGGCGCCGTAGACGATGAAGAACGTGTGTTCGGCTCCGATCGCTTTGGCGTGGACGACTATCGCATTGTCCAGTCCCATTTTGGCCGCCAGTTGCGCGGCGGCCCCTTCGGCTCGTTTATCGTGGGCGAGCGGCAGTGTGAAGGAGACCTGCACCATGCCGTCGCCGGTGGTGTCGCCGTAAGGGCGGACGATCCGGCTCATCGGTCCGTCTCCTCGTCCTTGTCGAGTGCTTCGCTCGCAGGGTTGAAGTAGTCGTCGGCGCGTTCGGCGACGCCGCCGAGGCCGCGGCCGCCGTCGGCGGGGCGTCGCATGATGCCGAAGGTGCCCTCGGCGATGGCGTTCAACAGTCCGTCGTCGCTGATGCGTTCGAGGAGGTCGACGGCCTCGCCGAGGACCTGGTTCGCGCGCTCGGCGATGAACCCGCCGGGGGGCGGACGGAAGTCCTCGGTGAGACCGGAGGCCGCCGTGAGGACGTAGCGGACGTTCTGGAGGGCGATGTCCCGGTCCGACAGCCACGGAGTGACGACCGCTTCGGTCATCATGCCGACCAAGAGGATCGACTGCCCGGTCATGACGCCGGCGAGGTTGAAGAAGCCGTCGAGGAGGTTGCCGCGGAAGACGTCGCCGGTCATGTGCTTGGTGGGCGGCATCCACTTCAGGGGCGCGTCGGGGAACAGCTGCCGGGCCAGGAGCGCGTGGGCGAGTTCGAGCCGGAAGGAGTCGGGCAGATCGGGGTCGATCTCGAAGGCGTGGCCGAGGCCGAGGAGGTCGTCCTCCAGGCCGGCCTCGTGCGCGAAGTACTCGTTCAGCAGTTGGGAGACGGTGACGGTGTGGGCGGCCTCGACCGCGTCGGCGGTGGTGAGGTAGTTGTCCTCGCCGGTGTTGATGACGATCCCGGCCTTGGCGTGGATCTGGCGGCTGAACCGCTGGTCGACGAAGGTGCGAATGGGGTTGATGTCGCGGAACAGGATGCCGTACATGCAGTCGTTGAGCATCATGTCGAGCCGGTTCATCCCGGCGAGCGCGGCGATCTCCGGCATGCAGAGCCCCGACGCGTAATTGCACAGCCGTACGTACCGGCCGAGCTCGCGGGAGGTCTCGTCGAGGGCCGCGCGCATGAGCCGGAAGTTCTCGCCGGTGGCGTAGGTGCCGGCGAAGCCTTCACGGGTGGCCCCTTCGGGAACGTAGTCGAGGAGGGACTGGCCGGTGGAGCGGATGACGGCGATGACATCGGCTCCGGCTCTGGCGGCGGCCTGGGCCTGGGGCATGTCCTCGTAGATGTCGCCGGTGGCGACGATGAGGTAGATCCAGGGGCGTTGCGGCGGGTCGCCGACCTCGGCGACCATCTCGGCGCGTCCGCGTCGCTGGGCGTCGATGCGGTCGAGTCCCTCGCCGACGGCGGCGCGGGCGAGGCCGCGGGCGGTCTTGAGCGCCTCGCCCGAGGGGAGTTCGAATCGGACGCCGCCGGCGGCGCAGGCGTGTGCCAGGCGGGTCAGGTCGGGGTGCTCGCCTCGGGCGAGGGCATGGAAGACGGGGGCGGCGACGCCGTGTTCGATGCCGGTCTGCTCGGCGACGGCGTCGACGAGGCGGTTGACCCACGGGATGCCGTCGGGGTCGGCTCCGGTGAGTCCCGCGAGGCGCAGGGTCGCGCGTTCGACCGAGACGGTGGTATGGCTGCGGGCCATGTCGACCACGGGCCGTCCGGCCTCGGCGGCGAGTCGGCGGGCGCGGGCGACGAGGTCGGGGGCGAGCGAGAGGAGCGGCGCGGCGGTCATGTCAGCGCGCCTCCTCGATGCGGATTGCGAACAGGTCCTTGAGGGCCGGGTCGGCGGCCATGAGGTGGAGGGCGTAGTCGGCGTGGCCGGGGACGTAGCCGTTGCCGATGAGCATCTCGACGTCGGCGGCGAGCCCTTCGGCGCCGAGGGCGGCGGCGGAGAAGGAGGTGGCCATGGAGAAGAAGACGATGGTGCCGCCGGTGGCGGTGGCGAGGATGGCGCCGTGCTCGCACCCGGGGACGTCGACGCAGACGACGGTGACGTCGGCGCCGCGTCCGTCGAGGGCCTCGGCGACGGCTTCGGCGAGGGCGAGGGGGTCGGTGGCGTCGGCGATGGCGATGCGGTCGGCGAGGCCGGTGGCTTTGAGGCGCGCGGCCTCGGTGTCGTCGCGGACGACGCCGAGGACGGTGGCGGCGCGGGCGTCGCGGGCGGCGGCCAGGGAGAGGGAGCCGGATTTGCCGGCGGCGCCGAGGACGGCGACGGTGGAGCGGGCGTGGGCGCGGCGGGCGACGACGCGGCGGACGAGGGCGGGTGCGCCGCAGACGTCGAGGACGGCGAGGGCGAGCGGTTCGGGCATGTCCTCGGGGAGGACGGCGGCGATGGAGCGGGCGAAGAGCACGGCGTGGCCGGAGGCGGGGATCTGTTCGCTCAGGCCGTCCCAGCGTTCGAGGCCGTCGTCGATGCGCAGCGGGGTGAGGGTGAGCGAGACGAGGGTGGCGATCTTCTGGCCGGGTTCGAGGCCGAGCGGGGAGCGCTCGCCGACGGCCTCGACGGTGCCGATGAGCATGCCGCCGGAGCCGGTCTGGGGATTGTGCATCTTGCCGCGGCGTTCGACGAGGTCGAGTACGGCGGCCCGGATGGCCTCGCCGTCGCCGTGGTGGGCGGTGTGCAGTTGTCGGTAGGAGGCGGCGTCGAGGTTGAGGCGTTCGATGCGGATGCGGACTTCGGTTTCGGCTATGTCGGGGGTGTCGTCGAGCCGGTCCGCCGCTTGTGGCAGCACTCCGGCCGGGCTGACGACTCGGTGCGATCCGACCGGTGAGCCTGTCGACATCGTTGCCGCCCTTCCAATCGTGAGGAATTTATCTGATCTCAATATGCGAGACCTGGCGCTCAACTGTAACGGAAGGTTATCCTCGTCACAAGACGGCTACCCGTCGTCTCAAAGGTTTCCCGGGCCGACATCCCGGCCATGGAGGTGCGACAGTGACTCGACGAGCACACGGCGACGAACAGCCCATCGTGATAGATCAGCCGTACGTCTACCGCAGGCGGCCGCTGATCGAACCGGACTGGACGCGGTTCCCCGGCTGGCGGGACGTCACCGCCGAGGAATGGAGCTCGGCGCAGTGGCAGCGCGCCGGCTGCGTCAAGAACGTGAAGCAGTTGCGCGCCGTGGTCGGCGATCGGCTGCACGAATCCTTCTACGAGGACCTGGCCGCCGACATGGCCGCCTCGGCGACGATGTCGATGCTCCTGCCCCCGCAGATGCTCAACACGATGATCCCCACGGTCGAGGAGACCGCCCCCGGCTCGTGGACGGACGCGTTCCTGGCCGACCCGATCCGGCGCTACATGCTCCCGGTGGCCTCCGACCGGTACACCGACTGGCCCTCGCACCCGTTCGCGGCGCGCGACTCGCTCCACGAGCACGACATGTGGGCCGCCGAGGGCCTGACCCACCGCTACCCCACCAAGGTGCTCGCCGAGCTCCTGTCGACCTGTCCGCAATACTGCGGGCACTGCACCCGCATGGACCTGGTCGGCAATTCGACCCCGACGGTCGACAAGCGGCGCCTGGCGCTCAAACCGGTCGACCGCCAGACCGCGATCCTCGACTACCTGCGCGACCACCCTGGAGTGCGGGACGTGGTCGTCTCCGGCGGCGACGCGGCGAACCTGCCGTGGCGCCAGCTCGAAAGCTTCCTCGACCGACTGCTCGACATCGAGACGATCCGGGACATCCGTCTGGCCACCAAGGCGCTCATGGGCCTGCCGCAGCACTGGCTGCAGGAGGAGATCGTCGAGGGCATGGCCCGCGTCGCCAAGCGCGCCGCCGGCCAGGGCGTGAACCTGGCGATCCACACCCACATCAACCACGTCAACTCGGTGACGCCGACCGTCGCGGCCGCCGCGGCCGCGATGCTGGACGCAGGGGTGCGGGGCGTGCGCAACCAGGGCGTGCTCATGCGCGGCGTCAACGACACTCCCGAGTCCCTGCTCGATCTGTGCTTCGCGATGCAGGGCGAGGCGAACATCCTGCCGTACTACTTCTACATGTGCGACATGATCCCCAACTCCGAGCACTGGCGGACCTCCGTGGCCGAGGCCCAGGACCTCCAGACCGCGATCATGGGCTACCTGCCGGGGTACGCGACGCCCCGGATCATCTGCGACGTCCCGAGGGTCGGCAAACGGTGGGTGCACCAGCTGTCCGAATACGACCGGGAGCTGGGCATCTCGTACTGGACGAAGAACTACCGGACCTCGATCGAGGTCGATGACCCGGATGCGCTGACGCGCCGGTACCCGTTCTACGACCCGATCGACACGCTCCCCAAGGCCGGGCAGGAGTGGTGGCGGAACATGCAGCCGCCGGCGCAGGTCAAAGAGGCCGGAAACGAGGCCGCGGCCCGATCCCGCGAGGCGAGCGAGCGGCAGGCCCCCTCGCCGGTCGATTCGGGAGGCACGCGGTGAACTCGACGCTCATCACAGTGGCACCCACCGGGGCCGAGGTCGACAAACGGGAGGTCCCGACGCTGCCGGTGACGCTCGATGAGCTCACGGCGGCGGCCGTGGCCTGCGAACGTGCGGGCGCGGCGGTGATCCATGTGCATCTGCGGGACGAGCAGGCACTGCCGACCCTCGACCAGGGACGGCTGCGCGAGGCGGTCGCGGCGCTGCGAGAGGCGACCGACCTGGTCGTGCAGCTGTCGACGGGCGGCGCGGTCACCGACGCCGAGGAGGACCGCTTGCGGGTGCTGGATGCGGCCCCGGACATGGCCTCGTGCACGATGGGCACGGTGAACTTCGGCGACGGCGTGTTCATGAACCGGTGGGAGTTCATCGTCGAGCTGCACCGGCGGATGCGCGAGCGGGCGATCGTGCCCGAGTACGAACTGTTCGACCTGGGCCACCTGGCCTCGCTGGAGCGGCTGCTGGACCGGCACGGCCTGCCGTACGGCGATCACGTCCACGTGGACTTCGTGCTGGGCGTGCCGGGCGGCGCGGCCGGGGACGCGGCGACGGTGACGGCCTTCGCCGAAGCGGTCCGGCGGCACCTGCCGGAAGGGAGCACGTTCGCGGCCACCGGGATCGGGAGGACGACCCTGCCGGTCATGCTCGCCTCGCTGGCGCACGGCGGCCACCTGCGGGTGGGCATGGAGGACACGGTCTCGTTCGCCAGACGGCAGCCGGTGACGGGTAACGACCAGCTGGTCCGCCGGGCGGCGGAGGCGTCGGCGCTGGCGCAGCGCCCGGCGATGTCGCCGAAGGAGGCGAGGAAGCTGCTGGGCATCCGCGATGCTGACTGAACGCGACGCTCCGCTCGCCGGTTGCCGCCCCGGGCGCTATCGGGGAAGACGCAGGGCCCATTCGATATTCGAGGCCATGGTGGACAGGACGCGGATGGTCTCGGCGTACTGCTCGGCGCTGAGGCCGGTCATGACGATCTCGCGGGTCTCCTCGACGCGCCAGGCGACCTTCTGGTAGGCCTCATACCCTTCGTGGCTGAGTCCGACCATCAGCTCCGAGCGGCGAATCCAGCCCCGCGGGCTCAGGCCGTCCTCGCCGTGCAGCACCGCTTCGAGATCCGGCCCCTCCTCGTCCCAGAACGGCGATAGCTCACGTTCGAGCTCCGTGAAGAAGCACGCGCCGCCGTACAGGACGTTCAGCACCTGCCAGTGCCGGCGGCCGAGCGCGAGGTCTTCGAGCGCGGCTTGGAACTGCTGCTCCAGCAGGTTGTCGAGGTGTTTGAGCCAGTATCCGATCGGTTTGGGGGTGTCCATCTGTCCTACTTCCATACCGGCCGCCGGGGGCGTTTCGGGATGCGGTCTCCGGTCCGTCCGGCGAGGCGGCCAGCGGGCCCGGAGCCGTCGCCTTGCACTCCTCTGCTCTTTGAGGGGAGGGGATTCCCGGCTCGGGCACCGTCGACGCGGCACCGCCACGGGCGGGTTCCCGTCGCATCCGGCCGTGCCGCCCGTCGGTGATCTGACCGGCAGTCCACAGGCATTTTACGTGTCCGAGAGCCTCTCGCCACGAGGCGCCGCCCTCCGCGTCCCCATCACGGCGCGCACCGGCCCCGTGCCGTCGCTCGCCGGGAGGCTCTCGCGAAGCCGCCGGGCCCGGCGGCTTCGGATTCGGCCGGACCGAGTGCATGTCAACGCCGCGGTCCGGACCTTCACGGCGGGGCTGCCGGTCACGGCACGGAGACGCGAGCCCGAATTCGAGGAATACTCCTTCAGCGCTTCCCAGCGGCCGGGCGGGCGCCGAAGGCTTCAGGCCGCTCGATTCGATCGGTTCCGGCCCCCGGTCCAAAACCGAGGCGTTCTTCCAGAGTGCCGGCGGCCGGTGCGGCGGCACGGCGTGCGGCAAGGGACCGGGCTCGCCGATGGATCGCCGCCGGCGCGAGGCGGGCTCGGCGGTATCGTGCCATCATGAATGTCGTTCCCGTTTCTGCGGCGGACATCGACCTCGCCGTCGACCTGGCCGTGTACCGGTTGAGCAAGACCGAGTCCGACGCCTGGGACTACCGGGCGGGAACACTGAAATGGACCTGCCGGGAGACCGTCGAGCACATCGCCGACCGCCTGTTCGCCTACGCCGCCCAGATGGGCCCCCGCAATCCGCCGATCAACGGCCGGGTGCCGTTCGCTCAGGAAGCGCGGCGTCGCGGCGGCCCGGCGAACACGATCTTCGCCGACCGCGAGACCGGACCCGAGGGCCTGCTCCAGGTGCTGGAGGCGTCCGCCGCGCTGCTGAGCGCCATGGTCCGCACCGCTCCGCCCCGGACTCGCGCCCACCACGACTTCGGGCTCGCCGACCCCGAGGGCTTCGCCGCCATGGGCGTGGTCGAGACCCTCGTCCACACGCACGACCTGTCCGAGGGGCTCGACTTCGCATGGCACCCGCCCGCCGAACTGTGCGAACGTGCGCTCGCGCGGCTGTTCCCGGACGCGCCGAGCGACACCGAGCCGTGGCCGACCCTCCTGTGGGCCACCGGCAGGGGAACACTGCCGGGGCGGGCGCGCTTGCGCCAGTGGCGCTGGCGGGCCGCACCCGAAACCGAGCGGTGATACGGGTGTCGACACGGGCCCATCGGGGTATCGCTCGCAGATGTCGAGAAAACCTGTCACCGCCGACGACGTCGACCAGGCTGTGGGCCTGGCCGTCCAGACGCTCGCGACCGCACCGGAGGAGGCGTGGGACCGCCAGGCCGGTCCCATGGAGCGCTCCTGCCGGGAGACCGCGGAGCACCTGAGCGACAACCTGTTCTCCTTCGCCGTGCGGCTCGCGCCCACCAGACCGCACGTCGACCGCGGCGTGCCGCTCCAATGGGGCCGGCCGGAATCCGAGGGCCCCAGACGCCTCATCGCCAGCGACCCGTCGTTCGGCCCCGCCGGTCTGCTGGAGATCCTCGACGCGATGGGCGGACTGGTCTCCGGGATGGTGCGCACCAGACCGGAGAGCCTGCGCGCCTGGCACCGATCGGGCGTGGCGGACCTCGAAGGCTTCGCCGCGATGGCGGTCGTCGAGACCCTCGTCCACACCTATGACCTGGCCCAAGGGCTCCGACTCGACTGGGACCCGCCTTCCGAGCTGTGCGAACGTGCGCTCGCGCGGCTGTTCCCGGACGCACCCACCGATGAGGCCTCGCCGTGGCACACGCTGCTGTGGGCCACCGGGCGGGTCGATCTTCAAGGTCACCCGCGGTACACCGAGTGGCAGTGGAGCAGCGCGCCCGAATCCGAGCTGTAGTCCCGGCAGCGGCGGTCAGGCGGCCCGTTCGGGCTCGTCCACCCACCCGCCGACCAGGATCAGGCCCGAGGGCCGGTGCCGGGCGGCATAGGCGAACGGCCGGTCGAAGACGATCGAGGCCCGTCGGTGCGTGTGCCTCATCTGCGGGACGCCCGCCGTGCGCGTCATCGCCATGGCGGTGACCGCGGCGGCCTTGAAACCGGTGGCACTGAACACGGCGACGCAGGACTGGCGGGCCTGGCTGACATGGGTCGGCTCGGCGGCGAGACGGTCGAATTCGGCGTGCGCCTCATCCGAAGCGCGCACCAGGCCGAGCGCGGCGGCGTCCTCGGACAGGTCGAGGTCCGCCTCGACGGCGAAGCGCACCGTCCGGACGTCCACTTCGGGGGCGGTCTGGGGGCGTGGTGCGCGGTGCTCGGCGACCGTGACGCCGGGGGCCCGCTCCCCCGGCCGCAGGTCCTCGGAGGACCGGCCCCAGTCCGGGTCGGCGGCGGCGTCGACGAGGGCGGCGAAAACCTTCCCGGGCGCGAGGTCGGCCCGGCCGAGCGCGAGCAGGACGTCGATGTCGTCGTGCCCGGGCACGGTGAGGACGGCGGCCTCGTCGCTCACGCGCAGGACGTCCCCGCGGATCGTGTTCGACAGGACGCGGCACGGTCCGAGACCGGCCCACGGCCCGCTGCGGAACGGAATCGCGGCATCGCGGAACGCGGTGCCCCAGGTGGTGCGCACCGCGAGGGCGCTGGCGAGGGCCAGATCGATCCGTCGAGTGCAATCGAGCGGCATGCGCTCGATCATCCCGTCGGTCTCCTCGGACGCCCACCGGTCCAGTGCGGCCTTGTCGGCGGCCGGTTCGCCGGTCAGCGTCCCGACCGCGCCGCTCGGGAGCTTCGCGACCCACGCGGGGTCGAGCGTGATCGAGGCTCCGGCCCAGACGCCGACGGCCAGATGGAGCGCGGGCGCCGAGGCGGCGGCTCCGAGCAAGCCGCCGGTGATCGACTCGGCCCGTTCGGGCCCGACCCCGGCGGCGTCGAGCAGTTCCGCGGCGGTCCGGCCGCTCGCACCGGCCGCCAGTGTCGTCAGCAGCGGCCAGAGGCCCAGCCCCGAGACCGCCGCCGGAGGATGCGGACGCGAGGCGAACCACCGGCGTGTCACATCGTTGGCCGCTTCGACCTCGGCGGGCGCGAGCGCCCTTTCGATCGTCGTTCCCCGTTCACCGGTGCCCATGCCTCGGACTCTATCGCCGTCGCGCAACGCGGATAACCGCTTGTGCCGGGGCGAGCGGACCGTTTAGCCTCAGGTCGAATGTCCACTCGACTCACCAGGGAGACCGGAATGCGCCAGTCTGCGGAGTTCTTCACACCGGGCCAGCAGATCGATCTTCCAAGGACATTCATTGCACTATCTGAACCTGGGGATACTCGCTCATGTCGACGCGGGTAAAACCAGTCTTACCGAGCGGCTCCTGTTCGACGCCGGCGTCATCGACCGGACCGGGAGCGTCGACCGGGGCAGCACGCAGTCCGATTCCATGGAACTGGAGCGGCGACGCGGGATCACGATCCAGTCGGCGGTGGTCGCGTTCGCCCTCGACGACCTCACGGTCAATCTCATCGACACCCCGGGGCACACCGACTTCATCGCCGAGGTCGAGCGCGCGCTCCACGTGCTGGACGGCGCGGTCCTGGTCGTCTCTGCCGTCGAAGGGGTCCAGGCGCAGACGCGGGTCCTCATGCGGGCCTTGAAGCGGCTCGCAGTGCCGACGATCGTGTTCGTCAATAAGATCGACCGGCTCGGAGCGAGGCAGGACGAACTGCTGCGCGAGATCGCCGAGAAGCTGACGCCGCAGATCCTGCCCATGGGCGTCGTCCACGGCATCGGTGCCGCCGGTGCGGTCGTCGAGCCGCGCGACTTCAAGGGCCCTGCGCACTTCGAGCGGGCCGCCGAGGTGCTGGCCGCCGGGAGCGAGGAGTTCCTCGCCGCCTATCTGGACTGTCCGGACCCGATCGCGGCCCTGGACTGCGAGGCCGAGCTGCTCACGCAGACGCGACGCGGCCTCGTGCACCCGGTGTACTTCGGTTCGGCGGTGACCGGTGCGGGCGTGTCGGCACTGATCGAGGGCGTCCGGCGTTCCTTGCCCACCTCCGCGCCCGATCCGTCGGGGCCGGCGCGCGGGACGGTGTTCAAGGTCGAGCACGACGCGCGTGGGCGGCGGCTCGCGTACCTGCGGTTGCGCGGCGGAACGCTCCGGCCGCGTAGA
>JAJYSW010000070.1 GCA_021793335.1 Actinomycetes bacterium | reverse complement strand
CGAGGACGCTTCGGGCGAACGCCCGGGCTCCTGCCCGGACAGGCGCGCGGGGCCCGGACATCGAGATCGATGTCCGGGCCCCGCGCCGTTCCGTCTCCGGGACTCCGAGAGCGCCGTGGACGTCGGCCCCTGCGGACCGTGCCTACCGGTGCGCCAGGCGGCGCCACCCCGAGCGTCCTCGATTCGGCCGCCCACGGGCGGCCGTCGCGGCGACCATGTCCCTGGCCTCGGTGAGCCGACGCTGCGCGATCCGGCTGCGCCGCGCGGTGTCCTTCATGCGGCGCTTCTCGTTCTTGCGGCGGCTTCGGACCATCTTCAGGCCGATCACGATCGCGGCCGTCCCTCCTGCGGTCGCCAGAGCGACCGTCATCGGGTGACGCCGCACCGGGGCGAACAGGCCACCGGCCCCGGGTCCGTCCCCGTGCTCGTGGTCGAGGCCGACCTTGCGGCGCAGATCCACCATGTCCTGGTTGAGTCGATCGCGGGTGCGTTCGGCGTCGCGCCGCAGCTCCGCGGTCGAGACCTGCTGGGCTTCCTCGCCGTCCTCCTCACCTTGTCGGTGGTGAGTCGGCGTCCGCTCGGGATGCTCGTCCTTCGGTTCTTCAGGCATGCCGACGTTCGGCGGGGGCTCGGCCCCCGCACGGGGCGGCACGGCATCGTCCGGTGGGACCGTCCAACCGCTCATCGCTCCATCCTTCCGCCCATGGCCCGGAGGTCCTCACGGGCCCCTTCCATCGTCTCGTCGGGAACCGGCGGCATGGCGCGCCGCAGCTTCGAGCGGGCGGCCATGGCGATGACGCCGGCGATCGCGAACAGGACCACGCCGATGACGAGTGCCGAGAGCCAGCCCGGCCACACCAGCCACAGCGCGAACACCGCGGCGCTCACCACCGCGGCCCCGCCGTAGATCGCCAGGATTCCGGCGAAGGCGAACATGCCGCCGCCCATGGCGCCGCGTTTGGCCTTATCGGTGACCTCCCGGGCGGCCAGTTGGGCCTCGACTCGGGCGAGATGGGCCACCTGCGAGCTCATATCGCCCACCAGATCGGTGACGGAGCGGTCGCGCTCCTCCCAGTCCCGTCGCCGGGCCCTGGTGTCCTCCTGCTCGGTGGTTCGAAAGGTCATCCCCTCGGGATCGTCGCGTCGAACCTCCATGATCACTCCCCTTCCCGTCGGCACTCAGTGGCGCTTGAGCGCCTTCTGAAGTTCGGCCTTGGTCATCTTGGAGCGGCCTTCGACGTTCTCGCGACGGGCGTCCTCGTAGAGCTGCGCCTTGGTGCGGCCCTGCGGTCCGACACGCTTGCCGGAGCGTTTGCCGCCGCGTCGGTAGGCCGATGTGTCCTCGGTCGAGGTGCGACTGGCCGTCTTGGTCTCGCCTGCCTGCGCGCGCTGCTTGTTCACGGTGCGCGCGGCGATCTCCTGAGCCCGGTCGCGGCTCGTGCCGCGCTGCTCGGCGCCTTTCTCGATGTGCTCGTACTGCCGTTCCTCTTTGTCAGTCCAATGCTGCTGCGGCATGGCCTGTCACCTCCGAACGCGAGGGGTTCCCCGCCTCCGGCGCGGAAAACCTCGGTCTGCGGAGCGGCGAGGTCTCGCCCGCTCTCATGGGGGTCGCCTCGCTCCTGCGGCGGCCATGGACGGTCGGGCCGGTGCGATCCCGAGCGGCGGACGGGCACGGGGCGGCCCGCCGGGCCGTTTCACCGCGCGGACCGGAGGGTATTCGCACCGCTCGGCCCGTCGCGTCGGCGCACGTCGCACAGTGCGCGGCATCGGCGCACGGCGAAGCAACGGGAGGGACGCCATGACCGAGACCATGCCGCACCCCGCCACATCGAGGCGGGTGGTGCGCCCGTCGCAGGCGAGCGTCGGCGAGACGCTCCAGATCGCGACCCGAGTCGTCGTGCCGACGGTCGCCATCGGCGCCGTCAAGCGCCGCCCGCTGATGATGGCCCTGGCCGAACGGCTCCAGATCGACAGATCCGCGATCCGGCTCCTCCAGGGCCTGCGTCGGCACCACGGCTCCAGGCCCCTGCGGCTGGCCGTTCCCGGCAGGACGATCGTGCTGCTCCTGTCGCCGAATGACGTCGGTCGTGTTCTGGCGGAGTCGCCTGACACGTTCACCTCCGACACGGTCGAGAAGCACGCCGCGCTCGGAAAATTCCAGCCGCACGGCTCGCTGATCTCACGGGGCCGGCCGAGGCTGGAGCGGCGCCGGTTCAACGAGGCGGTCCTGGATCAGCACCGGCCGCTGCACCGCCTCGCCCTGCCGATGCTCGCCCGGATCGACGAGGAGTGCGACCGGCTCGCGGCCGAGGCCGCGGACGCGGGCGTCCTCGACTGGCGGCGCTTCGAGCGGTCCTGGTGGCGGATCGTCCGCCGCGTCGTCTTCGGCGATGCCGCCGCCGACGACCAGGACACGATCGCCATGCTCGACGCCCTGCGCCGCAGCGGCAACTGGGCGTACCTGTCTCCCGGGCGCGTCCGCGTCCGCGAGGCGCTCGCCGAGCGGCTGAGCGAGCATCTGGCTCACGCCGAGAACGGCACGCTGGCGGCCGCGATCGCCCGCGAGGAGCACGGAACGCAGGTCCACCCGACCGATCAGGTCGCGCACTGGCTGTTCGCCTTCGACGCCGCCGCACTGGCGTTGACGCGCACCTTCGCGCTGCTGGCCGTCAACCGGGGGCACCGGCAACGGGCCCGCTCCGAACTGGGCGCCTTCGCCGAGGGCATCCCCGAGGAACTGCCGTATCTGCGCGCCTGCGTTCTGGAGTCGCTGCGACTGTGGCCGACCACGCCGCTGCTGCTGCGGGACACCACCGTCGAGACCAGGTGGGGTCCCGAGACGCTGCCCGAGGGCACCTCGTTCGTCGCCTATACGCCGCTGTTCCACCGTGACGACGAGCGGTTGCCGTTCGCCGATCGCTTCGCTCCCGAGATCTGGCTCGACGGCACCGCCGCGGCCGATCCGGCGCTCGTGCCGTTCAGCGGCGGGCCCGAGCGCTGCCCGGGTCGCAATCTCGTGCTGTTCACCGTCACGAGCGTGCTGGCACGGCTCCTGCGCCATGGCGAGTACCGGCTCGTCTCGGGTCGCCCGCTGTACACCGGCCGGCCCGAACCGGCCACGCTCAATCCGTTCTCCTTGGCGTTCACCCCCGCCGCGAACGTCACCGCGGCCTGAGCGCACCGGCCCGAACCGCCGCGCATATATCCGATCGTGAGGGGTAGCCACGTTTCGAGAGGCAAGGACATAGGTCAACACCGAACGGGAGGAGCCCGGAGATGGCCATCGCACGCGACATCATGCACCCGGAAGTGCAGTGCATCCAAAGCCATGACACGGCCGCGAACGCGGCGCGGGCCATGGCCCAGCACGGCATCGGCGCACTGCCCATCTGTGACGCCGAGGACCGGATCAAGGGCATGGTCACCGATCGGGACCTGGCGATCCAGGTCATGGCCGCCGGTTACGACCCGGAGAACTACGAGCTCGGCGACCTGCCGCAGACCCAGAGCCTGGTCGTGGCCGAGGCCGAGGAGGACGCCGACATGACGCTCGCGAAGATGTCCGAACGCCAGATCAGGCGCGTGCCGGTCGTCGAGGACGGCCGCGTCATCGGCATCATCGCGCAGGCCGATATCGCCCGCTCGCTGCCCGAACCGGTCGTCGGCGAGGTCGTCAGCGCCGTCTCCGAGCCCGGCGGCCAGTGGGACGCATAGCCACGCGGGGGCCATGCCACGGGGGATGGTGCCGCCGGCCCGGCGATCGGCGAAGGGGAGGCCGAGCCGGGCCGGCGGTGTGATCGCAGGAGGACAGCATGAAAGCAGTGATCTGGAAAGGACGCAAGACCGTCGGTGTCGGCGAGGTCGCCGACCCGGAGATCCTGGAGCCGACCGACGCGATCGTGCGGGTCACTTCGACGGCGATCTGCGGCTCGGACATGCACCTGTACGACGTCCTCGCCCCGGCGATGCACCCGGGCGAGATCCTCGGGCACGAGGCCATGGGCATCGTCGAGCAGACCGGCCCGGAGGTCACCGGCATCGCTCCCGGCGACCGGGTGGTGGTGCCCTTCAACATCGCCTGCGGGGCCTGCTGGATGTGCGAGCGAGGCCTGATGTCCCAATGCGAGACCACACAGCAGCAGACCGATGAAGGCAAGGGCGGCATGCTGTTCGGCTACACCTCCATGTACGGCGGTGTACCGGGCGGGCAGGCCGAGCTGCTTCGCGTACCGCAGGCGCAGTACGGACCCGTCAAGGTTCCGGCGAACGGCTACGCCGACGAACGGTTCCTGTTCCTGTCCGATATTCTGCCGACCGCCTGGCAGGGCGTGCGCTATGCCGACGTCCGGGAGGGCGACACGGTGGCCGTGCTCGGGCTGGGTCCGGTGGGGCAATTCTGCTGCCGCGTCGCCGCATACCTGGGGGCCGGCGCCGTCATCGGCGTCGACACCGTTCCCGAGCGCCTCGCGCTCGCCCGGCGCTGGGGCGTCGATGTGATCGACACCGACCGGACCGACGAGGTGGACGCCGCGGTGCGAGAGCGCACCGGCGGCCGCGGCGCCGACGCGGTCATCGACGCGGTCGGCATGGAGGCGCACGGCTCGCCGGTGCGCAAGTGGCTACAGCAACGCGCCGACCTGCTGCCCGAGCCGCTCGGCAGCGAGGTCGCCGAATCGATCGGCGTCGACCGGCTCGACGCGATGATGACGGCGTTCACGATCGTCCGCCGCGGTGGGACGGTCTCCATCGTCGGCGTCTACACCGGCGAGGCCGATCCGGTGCCGATGGGGGAACTGTTCGACAAGGGGTTGACGGTCAGAATGGGGCAGTGCAACGTGAAGCGCTGGATCGATGAGATCTGGCCGGCGTTGATCGACGAGGCCGATCCGCTCGGCACCGAAGACCTCACCTCGCACCGGCTGCCGCTCGACGAGGCCGAACGCGGTTACAAACTGTTCGACAAGCAGAAGGACGGCTGCATCAAGGTCGTCTTGCAGCCCTGAGCGCGGATTGGGGGCGCCCGGGCCGCCGGCGCGGTCCGGGCGCCCCCGAGCCGCGCCGGCGGAGCGCGCCGCGGCCTTCGGGCCGGCGGGGCTCAACCGGCGGGGCCGCGGGCCGTGTCGCCGACGTCGTCGGTGCTTCGGACGGTGGGCTCGGTCCGCAGCAGCAGGCCGAGTCCGATCATGGCCACGGCCAGCCCAAGGTGGAGCCAGTTGTCGGCGGTGTTCATCGGCAGGAAGTTGGCGGCGTCGCCTTCCTCGATGAAGAGGCCGTAGACGCCGAGCAGCAGGTATACGAGCCCACCCGCCACCAGGAATATCCTGGCGCCCAGCGCGAACCATGACATGAACATGCCGACCAGGCCGAACGCCAAGTGCACGAGGTTGTGCACGACCGACACCTGGAAGATCCCGAAGAGCTTCGCTTCGGAGTGGTGGCCGACGACCTCCATGCCGTCGTAGCCGGTGGTGACGCCGGGCAGGAACCCGAGCACTCCGATCAGCACGAACGCCAGGGCCACGAAGATCGCCGCGTTCTGGATCGGCGTGGTGTCCCGCTTCTCGACACGGACGTGCTGTCGGTTCTGTGCCTTCGCCATCGTTTTCGCCTCCTCGATGCGCGGGCGGCGATTCGATCCTCGGGTCCATCTGAGCCGATCGCCGCCGTCCGGCGAGTACCCCGCGAGACGGCGACGACACCTGCCGAGGCGCGGGGCGGAGCGGTTTCACCCCGCGAGGCCCCGGGTAGTCCAGCGGCAAGGGCCGTGAGGCCGAATCCGTACGAGAAGGATGCCGACGTGACCACCATCGAAAGCCGCACCATCGACCTGGCCGAACTCGCCCAGCAGCTGCGCGCCGACGCGGTGCGCTGCTCGGCCCGGGCCGGCTCGGGGCACCCGACCTCCTCCATGTCGGCCGCCGACCTGATGGCGGTACTGCTGGCCAAGCACTATAAATACGATTTCGACGAACCGGACCTGCCGGGCAACGACCGGCTCATCTTCTCCAAGGGGCACGCCTCACCGCTGTTGTACGCGATGTACCGCGCCGCTGGGGCCATCGACGACGAGGAGCTGCTGACGTACCGGCGTCTGGGCAGTCTGCTCGAAGGCCACCCGACGCCGCGCCTGCCGTGGGTGGACGTCGCCACCGGATCACTCGGGCAGGGACTGCCGTACGGCGTCGGCATGGCGCTGGCCGGACGGCGCCTCGCCGACGTGTCCTACCGGGTGTGGGTGCTGTGCGGCGACAGCGAAATGGCCGAGGGGTCGATGTGGGAGGCGTTCGCCGAGGCCGCGTTCGAAGGGCTCAGCAACCTGACCGCGATCATCGACGTCAACCGGCTCGGCCAGGCCGGTCCCACGCGTTACGGCTGGGACACCGGGACCTATGCGGCGCAGTTGCAGGCGTTCGGGTGGAACACCGTCGAGATCGACGGCCACGACACGGCGCAGATCGATCGGGCCTATATCGAGGCCGAGGAGACGCCGGACCGTCCCACGGCGATCATCGCCCGCACGGTGAAGGGCAAGGGCGTCGCCGCCGTCGAGGACCGCGAGGGCAAGCACGGTAAGCCGCTGCCGGCCCCCGATGACGCTCTCGCCGAGCTGGGCGGGCCCAGGAACCTCCGGGTGCAGGTCGCCGGGCCCGACGAGCGCAGTCCGCGACCGGAGCGCCCCGGCCGCGCGGTCAGCCTGCCCGAGTTCGACGTCGGTTCGAAGGTCGCCACCCGCGACGCCTTCGGCAAGGCCGTCACGGCGGTCGGTGCGGCCAGCCCCGACGTGGTGGTCCTGGACGGCGAGGTCAAGGACTCCACTCGCACCCAGGAGTTCGCCGACGCGCATCCCGAACGGTTCTTCGAGTGCTACATCGCCGAGCAGCAGATGATCGCGAACGCCGTCGGAATGCAGGCCCTGGGATGGGTGCCGTACGCGGCGACGTTCGCGGCGTTCCTGACCCGGGCCCACGACTTCCTGCGAATGGCCTCGATCAGCAACGCCGACATACGGGTCGTCGGCTCCCACGCGGGCGTCTCCATCGGACGCGACGGGCCAAGCCAGATGGCGCTGGAGGACCTCGCGATGATGCGCACGCTGTGGCGCAGCGTGGTGCTGTACCCGTGCGACGCGAACCAGTGCGCACATCTGACCTCCACCATGGCCGACCTGCCGGGCATCAGCTACCTGCGCACCACCAGGGGCGAGACCCCGGTGATCTACCGGCCCGGCGAGCTGTTCCCGGTCGGAGGCAGCCGCACGCTGGTCTCCTCCAAGCATGATCGGGTCGCGATCATCGCGGCCGGCGTCACCGTCTCCGAGGCGCTGTCGGCCTCCGAGCGGCTGGCCGACCTCGGCATTCCGGCCCGGGTCATCGACGCCTACTCGATCAAGCCGATCGACACCTCGACGCTGCGACAGGCCGCCGCCGACACCGGCAGGGTGCTCACCGTCGAGGACCACTGGCCCGTCGGGGGCCTGGGCGACGCCGTCCTCGACGTCATCGCTGGGGAGATGCCCTCGACCAAGTTCACGAAGCTGGGGGTGCGCGGGATGCCCGCTTCGGCCAGCCCGGCCGAGCAATTGGCCGCCGCCGGCATCGACGCGGACGCGATCGTGCAGGCCGCGCAGCGGCTCGTGGCGTGAGCCGAGGCGTAGCGGCCCGGACCGGGGGTATCCACCGGCCGGACTCGTATCGATCCAGAGGAGCTGAGTGAGATGGCGATGGCGAGAGACATCATGCACGCGGGCGTCACGTGCGTCCGCAGCGACGACACCGCAGCGAACGCGGCCCGGATGATGGCCGAGATGAACGTCGGCTGCCTGCCGATCTGCGGTGCCGAAGACGACCGGATCAAAGGCATGGTCACCGACCGCGACCTCGTGATCAGTGTGATGGCGGCCGGGAAGGACCCCGAGCAGTACACGGTCGACCGGCTGCCGCAGGGGCACCTCGTGCTGGCCCGCGCCGACGAGGACGCGACGGACACGATCGCCAGGATGCGCGAGGCGCAGGTGCAGCGCGTGCCGGTACTCGATGAGGAGCGGCGGCTGGTCGGCATCATCGCGCTGGCCGACGTCGCCCGGCAGATGCCCGAGCCGTCCACCGGCGAACTGGTGGGGGCGATCTCGCAGCCTTAGTGGGCGGCGGTGAGGACGACGAGGGCACCGCGCGGAGGGGACGCGGTGCCCTCGCCGTGTGCGGGTCCGTGTTTCAGCGGCGCGGCCCCGCCGCGATGAACTCGGCGGCCTTGCTCAGGTCCGCGACCATCGCGGCGAAGGCGTCCTCGCGCTCCGGTTCGCGCAGGCGGAGTACCGAGGCGGGGTGCACGGTGGCGAGGAGGGCGGTGGCCTCGTCGAGACCGTCGATCGCCAGGTCGTGGACTGCGCCGCGCTGCACGGTCACTCGGAAGTCGGGGCCCATCAGCGATTTCGCGGCCGTTGCGCCCAGCGCCACGACCAGTTCGGGGCGCACGGCGTTGAGTTCGGCGAGGAGCCACGGCCGGCAGGCGGTTGCCTCTCCCCGGGTGGGCTTCTTATGGATGCGACGGCCGTTCTGTTGGAGCCGCGCGAACTTGAAGTGCTTGACCGCGTTGGTGAGGTAGACGCCCTCGCAGTCGATGCCGGCCCGGTCGAGCGCCCGGTCGAGCAGTCCTCCGGACGGGCCGGTGAACGGCTTCCCCGACTTGTCCTCGTGGTCGCCGGGCTGTTCCCCCGCCAGGACGAGGCGGGCCCGTTCGGGACCGGTGCCGAACACCGTCCGGGTCGCGTCGCGGAACAGGTCGCATCCCTCGCAGGCCGCGGCGGCCTCCCGCAACCGTCCGAGGTCGTCGGACGGCGGGACGAACCGTTCGGCGCCGAGCGCGCGTGGCGTCATCTCGTGCTCCTCGGGTCGGGTATCGCCGCGGGGTACCCCGAACGTCTTGGAGCGACACGCCGCCTGCCGCGAAGCGGCCCGGCGGTCCCGATTCGCAGAACCCGGCCGGAGAGGTGAGTTCATGGAGCTGCCGGATGCCGCACCGGCGGAGGTCCGCTCGTGGCCCTCGCCCCCGCATGGACGCGTGCGCTGCCGGGTATGCCTCACGGTGACGAGGGAGGGAGGCCGGCCATGCGTCGGATACTGCGCAGGATCGCCGATGCGATGCGGCGGTGGGTCTCGGAGGCGGACAGGGCCGGGGGAAGCGATTCGCACGTGGGGCAGAAGGCCGAGGACGAGTCCGGTTTCGGCCGGATCACCGGCGCGGAGCGGCGCCGCCCGGAGCACGGGCGGCGCGATTCGGGGCCCGCCCGGTCCGAGGACGAGACCGAGGAGGGGCGATGAGGTCAGGTGGGGGCGTTGGTCATGCCCTCACGAAGCTCGCCGAGCACCCGATGCAACAACCGCGACACATGCATCTGCGAAATCCCCACCTCAGCGGCGATCTGCGTCTGCGTCATATCCCGGAAATACCGCAACGCCAAAATCCGACGCTCCCGCACAGGCAACTCCTGAATCAACGGCACCAACGACTCGTGATTCTCCACCAACTCCAACGCCGCATCCTCAGACCCCACCGACTCCGACAACGGCGCCCGCTCACCATCCTCGAACGGCGGCTCATCCAACGACACCGCCCGATACGCCTGCCGCGCCTCATACCCCTCGGCCACCTCCGCCTCCGACACCCCCAAATACTCCGCCAACTCCCCCACCGACGCCGGACGCCCCAACCGCTGCGCCAACTCCGCACTCCCACGATTGACCGACAACCGCAACTCCTGCAACCGCCGCGGCACCCGCATCGGCCACGACGTATCCCGAAAATGCCGCCGCACCTCACCCATCACCGTCGGCACCGCATACGACAGAAAATCCGCACCCTGCTCCGGATCGAACCGATCCACCGCATGAATCAACCCCACCGACGCCACCTGCACCAGATCATCCCGAGCGATCCCCTTACCCGAAAACCGCTGCGCAATATGCTCGGCCAACGGCAAATACCCCGTCACCAACCGCTCCCGAACCTCCGCATGCCGCGGATCACCACGATCCAACCCCGCCAACTCCACGAACAACGGCGCCAAATGACCGTACTCGTCGGATCTGGACCGCTTGCGCGTCGAATGCTTAGCCGTCATGGGATCACCGTCCTTGCCTGTCCTGCTGGTGGGCGCCGGCGGATTGCCGGCGCGCTCTTGCCGGGCGGACCGCTCACGCGGTCACAGGGGGCACAGGTCCGGGGGGCGAGCGGGCCCGTCGCGGGCGGCGCTCATGGCTGTGTTCGGTCAATGCTGTTGTCGGTGCGTCGGCGTCTCGGCCCTGCCGTTTCGCTTGCGGCCCGGCCATTACAACGGCCCCGCCCCAACGCGAATCAGCTTCGATTCCGGCGCTGACCACACCCTACTACCGGTCGATCGCAGTGTCACTCGATACGGCGAAGAGACGGCGAATGCCCGCCGAACGCGGCGAACGGCGCGGCGGTGAGCGGATCGCGCTCACCGCCGCGCCGTCATCGCTCAGGATCGCGGCCGCTCAAGAGTCACTCGGCGCCGGACTTGCGTCGGCCCGCGGCTTTGAAGATCACGATGCCGCCGCCCACGACGACCAGGGCCGCGAGCAGCACGATGGCGATGATGACGCCGGTGCCCAAGCCCGAATCCTCGGCCGCAGCATCGGTCTCGGTCTCCGACGCGGTCTCCTCGGACTGATCGGTCTCCTCGGTCTCCTCGACGTCCTCGTCGCTCTCCTCGGCGGGCTCGGCCCCCTCGGCGTACAGCTCGTCGGGAATCTGCACGACGGTGAAGGTGAGCGAGCCGTCGACGCGGTGGCCGTCCTCGGAGATCACGCGGAAGGCGATGGTGTAGTCGCCGGGGACGGTGTACAGCATCGGCTGTATGAAGGTGTCGCCGTCGAACGTGGCCGGCTCGACCTCGATCGGCGTCTCCTCGGGCCCGGTGACGGCGATCTCGGTGGAGGGACCGTCGAGGATCTCCGAGAAGGTCGCGGCGACCTCGCCGGGGGCGGTCTGGACGGTGGCGCCTTCCTCCGGAGAAGTGCTCAGAAGTGCGGCGTGGGCCGAGGCCGGTGCGGGCAGGGACGCGGCGAGCACGAGACCGCTCAGCGCGGCCAGCGCCCAGCGGAACAGGGAGGGCCGGGCCCGGCCCCCGGCCGTGCGACGCTCATCGATGGTGTGCATTGAATGCTCCTTTGTGTCATTCCAAGGGGCGGACATGATGTGATGGTTCAGTATTGTTCGAGGAAGGTCCGGCCGATCCAACCTCCTTCACCGCAGCCGGGCGGCACCGCGAAGACCGCCGATCCAACGGCCACCGCATAGGTATTGAGCAGGTCGGCCTCGTCCAGGTGGGCCTGGACGGTGTTGAACTGCTCGACATCGGCCTGAAAGGCCACGAACACCAGTCCGGTGTCCGGGGAGCCGTCCTCGCGGGGACCGTCGTCGTAGTTGTAGGAGCGTCGCAGCATCACCGCTCCGGCCTCGGCGGCGCGGCGGACATGGGCGCTCGCCGGGATGACCGGCAGCCCGTTCGCCTCGCGCGCCTCCAGGTCGACCGGGTCGTCCTCGGTCTCTCCGGTCAACGGCGCGCCGTCCGAGAGTCGGCGGCCGATGACACGGCCCTTCCCGACCGGGTCGAGCCTGTCCCACTGGTCCAGGTCGGTGCGGATGCGGCGGACGACCATCATGGTGCCGCCGGCGAACGGACCGGCGTCCTCGCCGATCCAGACCGCCGAGTCGAAGGCCGGCTCGCCGGGAACGGGATTCCCGGTCCCGTCGATCTGGCCCATGATGTTGCGCGCCGTGCCGCCCCCGGTCGGCCGCTGGAGGAACCCGCGCTGCGTCCAGCGGACGGTGGCGAAGGACCGGGAGTCCTTGACCAGCATCCGCACCGCGTGGCTGACGGCGAGGTCGCCGTCGCCGCACACCTGGATCAGCAGGTCCCCGCCGGACCAGCGTTCCTCCAGCCGGTCCGTGCCGAAGGCCGGTACCGGTCTCGCGCCTTCCGGGAGCGCTCCGGCCAGCCCGAGGCGATCCAGCAGATCGAGCCCGAAGCCGAAGGTGACCGTCAGCCGGGCCGGTTCGGCCGCGAGCTCGGCATCGGCGTCGGCCAGCGCCGGGACGCCCCCGGTCAGTCGTGCGGCGTCGTCGGACAGCAGCCGCATGACCGCGGCCAGACGGTCGGCGTCGACCGTCTCGTGCATGTCGAGCGCGAGCAGCACCGCGCGGTCCTGTGCGGGTGTGGCGATTCCGGCCTGGTGCGGGCCGTGGAAGGGCACCGTGGTCTCCGGGGCGGTCTCGGTTCCGGGTCCCTCGTCCCGGCCGAAGGTCGCCGCCGCTCCGGCTCCGGCCGCACCGAGCGCAGCGCCTCCCGCGGCGGTGAGCAGCCCTCGCCGTCGCATAGTCGTGCGGGTCGGTTCCATCGCCGCCCCCTACATGTCGTGCGCGTCGTGGTCGCCGTGCGGCTCGTACTCCTCGTCGCCGCCGGCGAAGTCCTTCGCGACGGCGTCGAAAACGAGTTCCGAACCGTCTTCGAAGACCAGTGTCATGGCGATCCTGTCCCCGGCGACGAGCGGTTCGGCCAGCTCCATGAGCATCAGGTGGTCGCCGCCGGGGTGCAGTTCGTGCTCGCCGCCGGCGGGGACGGCGAAGCCCTCCTCGACTTCCTGCATGACCATGTCGCCGTCGGACTCGGCGACCTCGTGCAGCTCTACGCGGGACAGGTCGCTGGCGGCCTCGACGATGCGCGCCTCGGTGTCCGCTCCGTTCTCCAGGACACCGAAGACCGCGGTCATGCCCTCTTCGGTGGCGACGGCCCAGGCGTCGACGACGGTCACGGACTCGGCGGCCGCCGCTCGGGCGGTGTCGTCCTCGTTCTTCTCCGCTTCGCCCCCGTCGGCGCAGGCTGCGAGCAGGCCGAGGCTCAGTGCCGCGGCCGCGGCGGCACGGGAAAGGGCATTGGACATCGTGTCGTTCATGTTCGCTCTCTTCTCAGGTTCGAGCGCGCCGGAGCCGTCACGGCCCGGCCGTGACGGGGCTCGACGGCAGGGGCGCTCGCGGCGGCCACCGCCCGCGTGGACGGCGCCGCCGATGGCAAGGTCACAGGGAGAACGAGTGAACAGGTGGCCCGCGGCGCGAGGCCGTGGCGGTGAGCGCGTCGAGCCAGATGCGCACGAAGACTGGAGCGGCCGGCATCGGCCGGGGCGGCAGCGCCGGGCCGAAGGGCTTGAGCAGTCGCAGCCACAGGCCCGGGCTGCACAGGAGTACCAGGAAGTCGATGAAGGCGGCCATCGCGGACTCGCCTCGTTCCAGCCACAGCGCCGAGACCACTGCGGCCAGCGAGTGCACCAGCAGCATCGACGGGCTCGGCGTCAGGTGTTCGGCATGGCCCTCGCCGAGGCTGAACCACACGTGCAGTCCCGACTGCGCCAGGGCGCACGCGACGAGCAGGAACATCGAACCGCGCTGGGCGCCGCCCACGAGCAGGGCCAGCACCGCGATGACGGCGACGGCCGAGGCGAACCGGCCGGGCCCGACCACGGAACCGCCGGCGACGCAGTGCAGACCGGCCGAGACCGCGACGCAGACCACCGCGAACACGAGGGCGCGGAACCCGCGGAAGAACGGCTGGCCGATATGCACGGAGTGATTCTCGCATAGCACCCGAATCACCTGGCCTGCTCGGTCTGCCGCAAGGCCGCACGTCACCAGAACCGCTCCCTCTCGCCTCGCAGCCCCGGCCCGGCAGGCTCGCTCGGCGGCGCCGAGTACTCCAGAGGAGCGTCCGATGCGTTCTCGAACTCGCCTCACCGAATCGGATGAGCGATACGCTGCGCGCACACCGATATCGAAGATGCCGTCCGCACGCGCTCTCTGCCTTACTGCCCATTGGAACACGAGGCGACATTCAGATGTAACGA
>JAJYSW010000069.1 GCA_021793335.1 Actinomycetes bacterium | reverse complement strand
CACTGCCGGGCCTTCGGGCGACGCGGCCCGGGCGTGAGGGCGTCTCCGCGGCGTCACGCCGCCGCATGCCGGCGAAACCAGGGTGGATCGTTTCGCGGCCAGCCCTCACACCGTTGCGGCTTAAAGCAATTCGCCTTCGAGCCATTCCACGAAGGTGCCCGAGATCGCGGTGCCGCAGTCGATGAGCTCTTCGAGTAGCGCCAGGGTGATACCGGGGCGGACGGGGATCTGGATTTCCCCGAATACGGGCAGCGAGCCCGATTCAGTGGGCTCGCCGAGGTACGCCTTGAGAAAACGCCTGGTGCGGTTCCACTCGTTCATCGCGGCGTATCCGCGTTCGGCCCATTCCTTCGGCACGGTCTGGTAGGCGCGGGCGCGCAGCACCAGGATGTCGGCGTCGGGTCCTTCGGCGCGGACCTGCACGATGTGCCGTTCCCACAGCGCCACGACGCCGCCGTTCTCATCGACCAGGTAGCGGATTTCGAGGTTCTTGAGCGCCGAGATGATCCGGTCGGAGTCCAGCGGCGCGACCTCCTCGCGGTGGTGCTGCGCGATCGCTTCGAGGTCGGAGACGAAATCGGGGTCGATCTCCTCCAGGTCGCGCTTGATCAAGTGCCAGCGATCGACCTCGGAGATCTGCTCACGGCCGGGCCCGTACTCCAGCTGCCCCACGTGGGTGTGCAGGTGGTCTTCGAGCTCGGGCATGTCGTGCTGCTCGGAACGCGGGTTCGGGACGGGCTTGGGCTGGCCGCCACGCGCCTGGGCGCGTTCGGCCGCGCCGCCGAGTTCGCCGTCGGCGACATGCTCTGCGACGGTCTCGTCCTCCGCATTGCGCTTTTTATTGCTGCGCCACCATGCCATTGTTCTCGTCCGCCTTCCCACCCAAAATGCGAATTATTGACCGTACATGGGTTCTATCTTGGCATTCTCAACTGGCTGACTTAGCCGGATTTACACTGCTTCGTGCATTGCCAAGTTACGCCCTGGCACGCTGAGCAGCCTAGGACTTGACACCGACAATGCACAACCGTCAGGCATTCTTGTCCAAAAGTATGAACCCTGGATCAGGTGTTCGCAGGCGTGCGGCGATGACTGTCACCTGTCTCATGCGTTGAGACGACGTCTGGACAGTGGCCGTAACGCCGATCGTCGGGTTTCCGTCACATCCGTGTCACTCGTCAGTGGCGGCCTTCAGAGCAGCGGGAGACCTCGATCACGTTCCCAGACACCGCCATACGCGGCGGCGAGGCCGACCCTGCGTCCGGCGCGCAGCACTCGCACGGGGCTCTCGCCGAGGAAGCCCATCCGCATCAGGGCCGCCACGAGCCGCATCTCCACGACGTACCGGGCGTCACCCTGTTCGACGCGTAGGACCTCGTGGTCGAGCAGGACGTCGCGCAGGCGCCGGTCGCCGACACCCTGGCCGCGTCGGCGGCGCAGGGCGTCGGCGGCCTGACGGTCGATGGCCGCGATGTCGGCGGCCGGCACGGTCTCGACGACCTCCCACGGCCGCTGCGGCAGCCGCCCACGCCACTCGGCCACGGGCCGGGGGGCGAGACGGCCCTCGTCGAGATCGCCGGCACGATAGACGGCCTCGTCGAGGTCGCCGGCGAGATCGCGCACGGCCAGAGCGCCGATCGGCAGCGTGGCCCACAGGCGGCCGTCCTGGACGCGGACGAGCGAGTTCGGGTCGAGTCTGGCGACGCGGCTCGCGAACGCCGCGTCGTCCACGTTCAGCCGTCCCATCGCGCCAGGAACGCCCGCTCGGGCGCGGTCAGGCGGCGAGGCCGCTCTTCGACGGTGTCGAACGGGACCATGACGCTCTTGGCCCGCAGGGCGAGCTTGTCGTCGGCGAACAGCTCGTAGGCGAAAGTGAACGAGGCGTTCCCCGCTCGCTCCACCCACAGCTCGACGCGGACGTCGGCGGGGACCGTCACCGGCAGCAGGAAGTCGACCTCGTGGCGGGCGACCACGACGCCCTGCCTGAAGCCCGGCACCCCGGCGGCCTCGGCGACCGTGAACATCATCGCCACGCGCGCCTCTTCGAGCAGCACGAGGTACTTGTTGTTGTTCACGTGCCCGAAGGCGTCCATGTCCGACCAGCGCAGCGCCACTTCGGTGGTGAAGCGGGCCATGTCAGTCCCTGGTGAGCTTGCGGTGGGTGACCCGGTGCGGTTTCGCCGCGTCGGGGCCGAGCCGCTCGATCTTGTTCTTCTCGTACGCGTCGAAGTTGCCCTCGAACCAGAACCAGCGCGGCTCGCCGTTCTCGTCGAGGCCCTCCCAGGCGAGGATGTGGGTGGCGACGTGGTCGAGGAAGGCGCGGTCGTGCGTGATGACCACGGCGCAGCCGGGGAAGTCCAGCAGCGCGTTCTCCAGGCTGGAGAGCGTCTCGACGTCGAGGTCGTTGGTGGGCTCGTCGAGCAGGAGCACGTTGCCGCCCTGCTTGAGGGTGAGCGCCAGGTTGAGCCGGTTGCGCTCGCCGCCGGAGAGGACCTTGGTGGGCTTCTGCTGGTCGGGGCCCTTGAAGCCGAACGCGGCGATATAGGCGCGCGAAGGCATCTCGACCTTGCCGACCATGAGGTAGTCCAGGCCGTCGGAGACGGTCTCCCAGACGGACTTGTCGCCGTCGAGGCCGGCCCGGTTCTGGTCGACGTACGAGAGCTGGACGGTGCTGCCGATGTTGACCTGGCCGGCGTCGGGCTTTTCGAGGCCGACGATGGTCTTGAACAGGGTCGTCTTGCCGACGCCGTTGGGGCCGATGATGCCGATGATGCCGTTGCGGGGAAGGTTGAAGTCCAGGCCGTTGATGAGCGTCACGCCGTCGAAGCCCTTGACCAGGTCCTTCACTTCGATGACGCTGCTGCCCAGGCGCGGGCCGGGCGGGATCTGGATCTCTTCGAAGTCGAGCTTGCGGGTCTTCTCGGCTTCGGCGGCCATCTCCTCGTAGCGGCCGAGACGGGCCTTGGACTTGGTCTGGCGGCCCTTGGCGTTGGAGCGGACCCACTCGAGTTCGTCCTTCAAGCGCTTCCGGAGCTTGGAGTCCTTGCGGCCCTCCACCTTCATGCGCTCGGCCTTCTTCTCCAGGTAGGTAGAGTAGTTGCCCTCGTAGGGGTAAGTGCGGCCGCGGTCGAGTTCGAGGATCCACTCGGCGACGTTGTCGAGGAAGTACCGGTCGTGCGTGATGGCGACGACGGCGCCGGGGTACTCGGCCAGGTGCCGTTCGAGCCACAGCACCGATTCGGCGTCGAGGTGGTTGGTGGGCTCGTCGAGCAGCAGCAGGTCGGGCTGTTCGAGCAGGAGCCTGCACAGCGCCACGCGGCGGCGCTCACCGCCGGAGAGGGTGGTCACGGGCCAGTCGCCGGGCGGGCAGCGCAGGGCGTCCATGGCCTGTTCGAGTTTGGAGTCCAGCTCCCAGGCGTTGGCCGCGTCCAGCTCTTCCTGGAGGCGTCCCATCTCCTCCATGAGCTCGTCGGTGTAGTCGGTGGCCATCTCGGCGGCGACCTCGTTGAACCGGTCGAGCTTGGCCTGGACGGGGGCGACGGCCTCCTGGACGTTCTCCATGACCGTCTTCGACTCGTTCAGCGGCGGCTCCTGGGCCAGCATGCCGACGGTGGCGCCGTGGGCGAGTCGGGCCTCGCCGTTGGAGACCTGGTCCTGGCCGGCCATGATCCGGAGCAGGCTGGACTTGCCGGCGCCGTTGGGCCCGACCACGCCGATCTTGGCGCCGGGGAGGAAGTACAAGGTGACGTCGTCGAGCACGACCTTGTCACCGTGCGCCTTCCGCGCCTTTTCCATGGTGTAAATGAACTGCGCCACACTGATCCTTCACGTCACTCGGAACTAACCGCACTCAATCATGTCAAGTCCCTGTCCTTCCCGCCATTCGGCCCGCCGTCGACACGACCGCGTCACGGAGCGCGCGAAGCGGACAACCGATAATCTTGTGTAAAGGAGGAACTACAAAAATTGAGCAACGCATCTTTCATTGTCGTAGCCAACCGCCTCCCCGTCGACTTCATCGTCGACGACGAGGGAAACCGAACCTGGCGCCGATCCCCTGGCGGCCTCGTCACCGCCCTCGAACCAGTGCTCCGGGCCAACCACGGCACGTGGATCGGCTGGGCCGGCCAACCCGGCGCCGCTCCAGAGCCGTTCGAGGCCGACGACATCACGCTGCTGCCGGTCGAGCTCAGCGCCGACGAGATCACCCGTTACTACGAGGGCTTCTCGAACGCCTCGATCTGGCCGCTCTACCACGACGCGGTGCAGCCGCGCGTGTTCCGCCGCTCGTGGTGGAAGTCGTATTACGAAGTCAACGCACGTTTCGCCGAGGTGTGCGCGGCCGAGGCCGCGCCGGGAGCCGTGGTCTGGATCCAGGACTACCAGCTCCAGCTCGTCCCCGCGATGCTGCGCGAGCGCCGCCCCGATCTGCGCATCGGGTTCTTCCTGCACATCCCGTTCCCGCCGGTCGAGCTGTTCATGCAGCTGCCGCACCGCATGGAGATCCTCAAGGGCCTCCTGGGGGCGGACCTGGTGGGCTTCCAGCGCCCGCTGGCGGCACAGAACTTCCTCTCACTCACCCGGCACCTGCTCGGCTACCGCCCCCGCGGCCACTACGTCACCGTCGAGGACCGCCTCGTCAGGGCCGACGCCTTCCCCATCTCGATCGACACCACCGCGTTCGAGGAGACCGCGAACACCGACCGGGCCCGCCAGCGCGCCAAGGAGATCCGCGCCGAGCTGGGCGAGCCGGACACGATCATCCTCGGCGTCGACCGCCTGGACTACACCAAGGGCATCGAGATGCGGCTCAAGGCGTTCCGGGAGCTGCTGGAGGACGGTCGCTTCCGCGTGCCCAAGACCGTGATGGTGCAGGTCGCCACCCCGAGTCGCGAGCGGGTCGAGCAGTACCGGGTGCTGCGCGACAAGGTCGAACGTGAGGTCGGTCGCATCAACGGCGAGTACGGGCAGGTGGGCCTTCCGGCGGTGCACTACCTCCACCAATCGTTCGACAGGTACGAGCTCGCAGCGCTGTACCAGGCCGCCGACGTGATGGCGGTGACACCGCTGCGCGACGGCATGAACCTGGTCGCCAAGGAGTACGTGGCCAGCAAGATCGAGAACAACGGCGCGCTCGTGCTGAGCGAGTTCGCCGGTGCCGCAGGGGATCTGAGACAGGCGTTCCTGGTGAACCCTCATGACCTGACTGACCTGAAAGAGGGATTTGTGACGGCGGCGGAATCGTCACCGGACGATAAGATGAAAAGGATGCGCGCGATGAGGCGCTACCTGCGAAAGCATGACGTGAGCCGTTGGGCCCGCAGCTTCCTTACCGCGCTCGGTGTTCCGGAACGCAGCGCGGCGTACAATCCGGGCAGCCCATCCGCCGCTGACGCGACGGAAGGCAGGTAGGCACAAGCCTGATCAGGCAGGTACACGCCTGATGTCGAAACTGACCGGTGTTGGAGATACGCCAAGATGACCGCACCAAGCCCAGAGGGGCTCGCCCCCGAAGGACTGAGTTCCTCCGACGAGCTCCGCTCGGCCCTCGCACAACTCGCCCGTGTCCCGCAGCTGTTGATCGCCTGCGATTACGACGGCACGCTCGCCCCCATCGTCACCGACCCCTCGCAGGCCAAACCGATTCCCGAATCGGTGACGGCACTGCGGACGCTCGCGAATCTGCCGCAGACGAAAGTCGCGGTCATCTCCGGTCGCGCACTGCGAGATCTGGCGGCGCTGTCGCGCCTGCCGCATGAGATCCACCTGGTGGGCTCCCACGGCTCCGAGTTCGACGTCGGGTTCACCCGAGCGTTGACGAGCGAGGACCAGCGACGCCGCGACAAGCTCGTGGCCGAGCTCACGGCGATCGCGGAGCGCTACGTGGGAGCCAGAGTGGAGCCGAAGCCAGCGGGCGCGGCCCTGCACACACGGGAGGCCTCCGCCGAGGACGCCGCCGAGGCGTTCGAGGCGGTCCGAGAGGGACCGGCCTCTTGGGATGGTGTGCAGACCACCGAGGGCAAGGCCGTCATCGACCTCTCGGTCGTGGCCACCCACAAGGGCGACGCTCTCGACAAGCTGCGCCACCAGCTGGGGGCCTCGGCGGTGCTCTTCCTCGGTGACGACGTCACCGACGAGAACGCGTTCGCGCATCTCCACGGCCCGGACATCGGCGTCCGGGTGGGGCCGGGCCCCACCCGGGCGACCTTCCGGATCGGTGACCCCGAGGACGTCGCGAGGCTCCTGGCGCACCTCGTCGACACCAGACGCAGCTGGCTTCAAGGCGAATCCTCGCAGCTCATCGAGCGCCACTCGATGCTGGCCGACGGCGCCAACCACGCGCTGCTCACCCCGGATGCGCGCCTGACGTGGATGTGCCACCCGCGCCCCGACTCCGCCTCGGTCTTCGCCGACCTGCTCGGCGGCGAGCATGCCGGGCACTTCACCGTCCAGCCGGTCAACGCGGGTCTTCCGCTCGGGCAGCGCTACGTCTCGGGCACGATGACCGTCGAGACGCGCTGGCCGGGTCTGACGATCACCGACTGGCTCGACTCGACGCCGCGGCGCCGCGGCGACCACAACTCCACCGTCCTGGTTCGCGAGCTCACCGGTGAGATCCCGGTCAAGATCACCTTCGCGCCGCGCCCGGAATTCGGGCAGCTGCCCGTGCAAGTCCAGCCGGTGGGCGACGACGGCCTCAAAATCCTGGGCGCCAACGAGCCGATCAGCCTGCGCTCACCGGGCGTCGAATGGCAGATCGAGCACGACGGCCAGCACTCTCTGGCCACCGCCGTGGTCGACCTGGCCGAGACCGACGGTTCGCTGACGCTGGAGATGCGCGCCGGTGTCGACGACCTCGGCGAGTGGAAGCCGCCGGTCAGGGTTCGGCGGCGCACCACCGAGGCCGGTTGGCGCAACTGGTCCGAGTCGCTCAAACTGCCCGGCATCGAGCCCGAGGCCGTCTCGCGCTCGGCGCTGACGCTGCGGGCCCTGTGCTACCAGCCCACCGGCGCGATCCTCGCCGCGGGCACCACCTCGCTGCCCGAGGAATTGGGCGGCGTCCGCAACTGGGACTACCGGTTCTGCTGGATCCGCGACGCGGCGATGACCGCGCAGGCCCTGGTCGACGTCGGTTCCCTCCACGAGGCCGAGGCCTACTTCGAATGGGTCGCGGGCATCATCGAGCGCACCGCCGGACACCCCGAGCGGCTCGCTCCCCTCTACGACATCGAGGGCGTCGCCCCCTCCCCCGAGGCCATCATCGAGACCCTCCCCGGTTACGCCGGGTCCCGGCCGGTGCGCATCAACAACGCCGCCTCCAGCCAGGTCCAGCTCGACGTCTTCGGGCCCGTCGCGATGCTCGTCGAAGCCGTCGCGCAGCGGCGCGGCCACCTCTCGGACTTCGAGCAGTCGGTCATGACCTCCATGGTCGAGGCGGTCGAGAAGCGCTGGCACGAACCCGACCACGGCATCTGGGAGGCGCGTCAGGCGCCCAGGCACCACGTCTTCTCCAAGGTGATGTGCTGGGTGACCGTCGACCGGGCGCTCAAGGTCGCCGAGCAGTTCGGCATGGAGTACGGGCCCACCTGGCCCGAACTGCGCGACTCGATCGCCAAGAACGTGCTCGAACTGGGCTGGAACGACGAGGTCGGTGCCTACACCGCCGCGTACGGCCACGATGACCTCGACGCCGCCTCGCTGTGGGTGGGGCTGTCCGGCCTGCTGGCGCCCGACGACCCCCGCTACCTCAAGACCGTCCTCAAGATCGAGGCCGGACTGCGCAGCGGGCCCACCGTCTACCGCTACCTCCGCGACGACGGCCTGCCGGGCACCGAGGGCGGGTTCATCCTGTGCGCCGCCTGGCTCGCCGAGGCCTACCTTCAGGTGGGCCGCCGCACCGATGCCGAGGAGCTGTTCGAGCAGATCCTCGCCTGCGCCGGTCCGACCGGCCTGCTGCCCGAGCAGTGGGACCCGCTCGCCGAGCGCGGGCTGGGCAACCACCCGCAGGCGTATTCGCACCTCGGGCTGATCCGAGTGGCCACCCTGCTCAACGGCCAGGCAGGTCACGTGTAGACACGGCGGCTAATCTGTTGGGGACGACCCCGGGGCGCTTGCGGGCCCCGCACGAGTCCCGACCGTCCCCGACAGAAAGCCTCCGTCTTGAGCTCCCCCACTCCGGCAATCCCCGGCTACCGCGACTTCGAAATGGTCGCGCACGGGTCGACCGCGTTCGTCTACCGCGCCGTCCAGGAGCGTCTCGACCGCACCGTCGCGGTCAAGGTCCTGCTCGTCGACGACGACATGACCACCGCCGAGTCGGTCGAGAAGGAGCTCGAGGCCACCGTCGCGGTCTCCAACCATCCCCACATCGTCTCGATCATCGACACCGGATCCACTGAGGATGGCCGTCCGTACATCGTCATGGAGTACTGCGACGGCGGCTCCTACTCGGCGATCCTCAAGGCGGGCGGTCCGCTGCCGGTCGAGGACGTCATCGACGTGGGCGTCAAGATCGCCCTGGCGCTCCAGGCCGCCCACAGCGCCGACATCCTGCACCGCGACGTCAAACCGCAGAACCTCCTGCGCGGCCAGTACGGCCCGGCGCTGGCCGACTTCGGGATCGCCCGCGCGCCCGCGGCGCTGGCCGCGACCGAGGCGATCGACAAGCTCACGCCGCTGCACGCCTCCCCTGAAGCGCTGCTGCGGCAGGCCCAGACTTCGGCCAGCGACCTGTTCAGTCTGGCCTCCAGCATGTGGCACCTGCTGGCGGGCTTCGCGCCGTTCGCCAATCCCGAAGGCGGGACCGATCCCGACACGCACCGGGCCCGCGTCGTCTCCGAGGCGCCGCCGCCGAAGCTCCCTCGCGAGGACGTTCCCGAGTGGCTCGAAGAACTGCTCGTGCAGGCGCTCTCGCGGGATCCGCTCCGGCGGCCCGAATCCTGCCAGGCGTTCGCCGAGGCGCTCCAGCGCGGCATGTACGGCTCGGCCGGCGTCGGCAAAGCCCCGGCCCCCGCGCGCATCGCCGACGTCAGCGACGAGGAGACGGTCTTCCGTCCCGGTGGACCGCCGGCGGGGCAGCAGGCGCCGCTCGACCCGTTCGCGCCCGTCGGAGGAGGGGCACCGAACCCCGAATCGGCCTATACGCTCGGTTCGGGGGCCACCACCGGGCACACCGGCGGTTATGCCTCGCAGCTCGGCCACGCCATCGACCCGCGCTATGCCTCGCAGCTCGACGGCTCGGCGCCGGTGAGCGGCGTTCCCCGGGCATCGAGCGCCCCTCCGGCCGTCGCGCCGTACTCGGCGCCGCCGCATGCGCCGGTGAGCATGCAGCCGCCGCCGACGTGGACGCAGCAGCCGCCGCACGGGGCCCCGAACGCTCCGCAGCAGCCTTCGTTCGCGCCGCCGGTCATCGCCCGCGACAGCGAGAGGCGGCCTCCCGTGCGGGCGGCGAAGCCGCAGCGCCCGCGCGAGGAGCGGAGCCTCAAGCCGTACGTGGTCCTCGGCGTGGTGATCACGGTGGTGCTCGGCACCGTCATGACCGTGTGGCTGTGGATTCTGTCCTCGCGACAGGCTCCCGACGATGTCGACCAGACGCGGATCGACGGCGGCGGCGCGCCCCGGAATCTCGTGATCGAGTCGTGGATGGACGGGCAGATCACGCTCAGCTGGGAGGCCCCGACCGAGGACGCCAGCTTGGAGTACCTCGTGTTCGCTCAGCGGGTCGGCGAGGACCGGTCCGAGCAGATCGGTCAGCCGACCACGGACACCGATTTCACCGGCGGCGGGCTGAACCCTTCCGAGGACTACTGCTTCCGGGTGAGCGCGGTGTGGGCCGTCGACGACGTGCCGACGTCCGATCCGGTGTGCACCGACGACGAATGAGCCGCCGCACCGACGGAGGCATCACCCGTTCGAGTGAAATCGCCGTTGCGGGCGCAAAGAAAAAGCCCCACGCCTCGTCATACGAGAGTGGAGCTTCCCATCGAGGTCGCGCTCAGGCGGCAGCCTCGGCGACCTCGCCGAACGCACCGGCTTCTTCGAGGGACTTCAGGGTGGCGTCCCAACCCTGATCGGCGGGGAGATCGGCCGCGAAGGCCTCGATCTCGGCCTTGATCTTCTCGCCGTGCCCGGCCTCGTGGAGGGCCTTGACGGCCTCGACGAACGCATCGGAACCGGTGGCGAGGTGCAGGTTGCGCCCATCGGTCAGGTTGCGCAGGTACACGTGCTTGCCGTTGTTGAGCGGGATCAGGTACTTGAACTCTCCGAGGACGTTGAGCCCGCCCGCGATACCCGCCTTCTGGCCGGCCTTGACGGAAGCGCGTGCGGTTTTCGAAGTGTTGGCTGCCACGCCGGTCTCCTCACCATGTCGTGTAAGTCGGATCGTTGGCCGGACACAGGGAACAGCCCGAGAACGGATACTGAACCTGGGTTGGGCCGTAAAAGAAGACCGACGGCATGCCGGTCGTCCGCAAGTGTATCTCAGTGCCGCGCCGCACCAGGGGGTGCACGGACCGGGCGTGACGCAGTGAACTCGCGGAAAAAGTGAGCACCGGGAGCGGTTTAAGCCTAGCGCGATGCTTTCGAAGCTGTCAGTATGTAAGTGAGCGGAAAAGTGTGCCGGGTGTGAGTTCATCCCTCCATTGACCCGGCCGATGCCCGTTGGACGGCTTTCGGGCGTCCCCAATTGACTACGAGGAGTGAGCCGGTACTCGGATACGCCGATCCCCAAGGAGGTGCGCGATGCAGACACGCGGCGTGATCTACATCCACTCCAGCCCACCGGCGGTGTGCCCACACGTCGAGTGGGCGATCGGGCGTGTCCTGGGCTCGGCGACGGTCAGGCTCGGCTGGTCGCCCCAGGAGGCCGAACGCGGCACCATGCGCGCAGAGCGCGCCTGGACGGCCGAGCCCGGTGTCGGCGCCGAGATCGCGAAGGCCTTGGCGCAGTGGCCGATGCTGCGCTTCGAGGTCACCGAGGACCCGAGCCCCGGCCTCGACGGCGAACGGATCATGCATGTACCCGGCCGAGGCGTGTACCGCGCGGCCACGAGCGCCGGTGGCGGAATCATGATCGCAGAGGACCGCATCCGGGCGCTGCTGGCGACGACCACGAGCGCCGAGGCGCTGCGAAGCGGACTGGACCAGCTGCTCGGGTTGGACTGGGACCGTGAACTGGCCCCCTACCGGCAGGCGGCCGGCGGCGAGGAGCAGTCCTGGCTCTCGCAGGTGAGCTGAGGAACGGCTCGCCCCGGCGCCTTCGCGCCGGGGCGAGCCGTTCGCCGCTGCGGTCCCGTGGTCAATCGACGGTGCGATCGCCGAAATCGGGGCCCTTGGTGCGGGTGCGCTTGAGCTCGTAGAAGCCCGGCGTCGTCGTCACCGCGTAGACGCCGTCCCACAACTTCGCCGCCGCCTCGCCCCGCGGCGCGGGCGTGATGACCGGTCCGAACAGGCCGACCTGCTCGCCCTCATCGTTCTCGACGGCCACGACCGGGGTGCCGACGTCGGTGCCGACCAGGTCGATGCCGCGCCGGTGCGAAGCCCTCAGCGCCTCGTCCCATCGCTCCGTCTCGGCCGCCTCGACCAGTTCGGCCGGCAGACCGGCCTGGTCGAGGGCCGCCGGAAGATACGTCTCGGCGTCCTTCACGTTCCGGTGGTGGATCTGGTCGCCCAGCGCGGTGTACAGCCTTCCGAGCGCATCGTTGTCGTACTGCTCGGCCACGGCGGTCGCCACGCGCACCGCAGGGAGCGTCCCCGGCAACATCGAGGCGTACTCCTCGGGGAGTTCATCGAGTCGGGGCTCGTTGAGCACGTACAGACTCATGACGTTCCATCTGATGCGGATGTCGCGGAGTTTCGACGCCTCGACGATCCAGCGGGAGGTCATCCACGCCCAAGGGCACGCGGGATCGAACCAGAAATCTACGGTCTTGGTTTCAGCCATGGCGACTAGATTACGCGCTCCTCGGTCGATCATCCGGTTCAACGAAGTCGTTCATGAAACCGCAACATAAGGGATAAACTCACCGCCGATGCTGGTTAAAACACGACGCGATGACAATCCGGTACATCCGCTCGCCATCGCGGCGAGCCTGCCCACCGGCGTCGAAGTGCTCACTCTCGCCGAGCTTCGCAGCCGCTCCGACGCCGCCCTGCTCGCCCGCCCGCTCCGATCGGACAAGCACCATCTGCTGACGCTCACCTCCGGGTCGTTGCGCCACTCGGTGGACTTCACCGAGTACGCGCTGCGCTCGGGCGACTGGCTGTGGGCACGCCCCGGCCAGGTGCAGCAATGGAGCGATCTCGAAGGAGTCGAAGGCACCCTGGTGATATTCGACAGCGGGTTCCTGGACCCGGACACCGCGATCGGCGCGGGATCGGAGGACCCGCACGCACCGGTGCTGCGCGTGCCGGGCACCGAGGACCACCCGATACTGCGCGTCGCCGCCAGTCAGCTCCAATGGGAGTTCGGGGCCGCCGAGCTGCTGCCGCTGACCGTCCGGCTCCAGATCCTGCGCCATCTGCTCGCCGTCCTGGTGCTGCGCGTCGCCTGCCTGCCCGGCCCCGGCGGATCGGCGCACGAGCCCAGCGAGGTCTACGCGGTTTTTCGCGACGCCGTCGAACACGACTTCACCGGCACCAGACGCCTGAACGACTACGCGGCGGCGCTCGCGTACTCGCCGCGCACCCTTTCCAGGGCCACGATGGCCGCCGTCGGGATGGGCGCCAAGGAGTTCATCGACCGCCGCGTCATCTTGGAGGCCAAGCGGCTGCTCGCCTGCTCCGAGGAGTCCGCGGCGCGGATCGGGGCGCGGATCGGGTTCTCCAGCGCCACGAACTTCAATAAGTTCTTCCACCAGCGCACCGGGATGACGCCGATCGCATTCCGGCTCTCGTGCCACCGCACTTAGCTCGTTCCGCGGTCCTGCGGCGATCACCGGAGACAGGAGAGCGCATGGTCCACCTGTTCCACACCTCCTGCCGGGCAGCGCTCGCATGCGCTCAGGGATTTTGCGATACCGGCCGCTCAAAGCGATGTCCCGCCGGCGCCCCATGAACCGGTATCGACCGGCCGTATCGGGCCCGGCTGATGCGCTCGGCCGCGGTCTCTCCTGCGCAGAGCGGTGAGGAGGAGACCCCGGGGCGCTCCACCCGGTCGCGTTGCAGCGCCTCGGCCCGCGCCTCGCCCTGCACATCGCCCTGCACATCGCCCTGCGCATCGGCCCGCCTATCGAGCACGGCGACCGGCAGAGGTGGGCTCGAACGAGGCGAGGGAAGGGGCGAGAGCACCCTGGAGGGGCGCTGCCGGAGTCCTTGAGCAGCAGGGTCTAGGCTGCGGCGAATACCGTCTCGGGCCTGGCCAGGTCGCCGTGTTCGACCACGACGGCGAGCAGCTCGCCGTCCTCGTCGAGCACCGCGTAGCGGCCTTCGAGGCCGGCGGCGGGCAGCGGCCTGCCGTAGGAGAGGGCCTCGGCTTCGGCGCCGGTGGCGGTACGGGTCGGCATGAGGCGGGCCGCGGCCCGGCCCATCGGCAGCGTCCCCAGGGGTCGGCCCTGTTCGCCGCGGTCGGCCAGTTCATCGAGCGTGGCGGCGGCATCGAGGCCGAATCCTCCGATGCGGGTGCGACGGAGCGCGGTCAGGTGGCCGCCGACGCCGAGGGCTTCGCCGAGGTCGCGGGCGATGGCGCGGATGTAGGTGCCCGAGGAACAGGAGACGTCGATGTCCACGTCGAGGAACGGGCCGCGGGCAATCCGCTTCACCTCGATGGCGGCGATGGTGACACGCCTGGCCGCGAGTTCGACCTGCTCGCCTTCGCGTACCCGTTTATAGGCACGTTTCCCGTCGATCTTGACGGCGCTGACGGCGCTGGGCACCTGGTCGATCTCGCCGACCATGGCGTCGAGGGCCTCGCGCACGGC
>JAJYSW010000068.1 GCA_021793335.1 Actinomycetes bacterium | reverse complement strand
GATCGAATCGGGCGACCTGCGAGGCCGCCGCGCGAGGGCGGGTCGTACCGGTTCGCCGCATGTCGAGTTCCCCGCGGGCGGCCCCGGTATGCGAACGAGTGGGCGCGGAACGCCGCCTCACGAGGCCCTGAAGGCGCTCCGAGTGAGTGGTGGACGCGGTGAGCCGGGGTCGACTAGGCTCATTATGAAGGTTTATTTAATATTTACGAGGCCATCGCGAACAAGGAGCGTCACGTGAATGAGTCCCAGGTCGGCGAAGCCGACGCCACAGCACCGGCCGACCGGCAGCACAGCGCCGCGGCCCCCGAATCCCGCCTCGACGGCCAAGGCATGGCCGCCGACATCGCCGAGCAGCCCGACATCCTCGCCGGCCTGCTCGACAACGCCCGCGACGACATCGCGGCCGTCGCCGCCCGCGTCGCCGAGTACCGCCCGCGCTTCGTCGTCTTCACCGCCCGCGGCACCTCCGACCACGCCGCCCTCTACGCCGCCTATCTCACCGAGATCCGCCTCGGCCTGACCGCGAGTCTGGCCAGCCCCTCGGTCGTCACCGTCTACGACTCGCGCCCCGACTGGTCCGACAGCCTCGTCATCGCCGTGAGCCAATCCGGCGGCTCGCCCGACCTCGCCCAGGTCATCGCAGGCGCCCGAGCCTCGGGGGCACTCACCCTCGCCGTCACCAACAACCCCGAATCGCGCCTGGCCGAGGAGGCCGAACTCCACCTCGACATCCGCGCCGGCCATGAACGGGCCGTCGCCGCCACCAAGACCTACACCGCCGAGCTCCTCACCCTCCTGCTGCTCATCGAGGGCATCCGCACCGGTACCGGACAGATCGACTCCGCCGAATCCGCCGCGCTCGACAAACTCCCCGAGCTGGCGCGCGACGTCCTCGACGGCTCCGGCGCCGCCGAGCTGGCCGGACGCTATCGCTTCGCCGACCGGTTCGTGACCACCGGCCGCGGCTACGCCTACCCGACGGCGCGGGAAACCGCCCTGAAACTCATGGAGACCTCGTACCTGCCGTCGCTGGCGTTCTCCGGAGCGGACCTCCTCCACGGCCCGCTGGCGATGACCGATCCCCGTGTGCCGGTGCTCGCCGTAGTCGGCTCCGGGCCCGGCGGTCACGCGATGTGGAATGTGCTCACGCAGCTGGGCCGCCAGCGGGCGGACGTCGTGGTGGTCGGGGCGGCGGATCTGCCCGGGCAGACCGCCCGACTGCGGACCCCCGCCGTCGACGAGAGGCTGGCGGCTGTTCTGGACATCCTCCCCCTGCAGCAGCTCGCGCTCCACTTGGCGACCGAGCGCGGTGAGAACCCCGACGCGCCGCGCGGTCTCAAGAAGGTCACCGAGACCACGTGAGCGCGACCTCCGCAGCCGGGAGGCGCTTGTTCACGCTCAGTTGACCTCGATGTTCCTCGATGTCGGTAGGCTCCGCACCATGCCAGCCCCCGCCGCCTCGACGACCACCACCGAGATCACCTGGCGCGGCAGGCGCTACACGGCCCGCGCGATCGCCGGAGGTGCGGCGTTCGAGCTGTACTCGGACACGCACGAGGACGGGTTCCGCCCGAGCGGCAGAGCCTTCCACCGGTACGTTCACGCCTCCGAGGTATCGAGCGCGAGAGGCGAGATGCTCCGAGCCGGAGTGGCACCGGTGTCGGCCCCGATGATGCCCGGGGCCGACTTCGGGGCCGTCCACCGGTACAGCCAGAACCCGCGGATCGAGGCCGCCGAGCGGGCTCTGGTCGCGGCGGTGAGGGCGACGGCGCTCGTCACCGCCGGCACCCGCATGGTCAAGCCGTTGAGCCGCCACCAAGCGGCACGGCAGCTGTCCGCATCGCCGTTGGTCAACGGAATCTGCTTTCGCGAATTCGATGTGGCGCACCTGCGCACCCCGAGCGACCGCACGGTGCTGGCCGGCGACCCCGACAACACGGACGATGCCGCCTACGCACTGCGGTGGCGCGCCATCGACGCGTGCGATTACGTCAGCACCGAAGCGATCAACTTCCCGGGCCTGGTCGGCATGCCCGGCCGCGAGCGGCGCGGCTCGATGATCCTGGGAACCGGCTTCCTGCCGAGCGGCAGTCATCTCATCCCCGAGTTCACGACGGTGGACCTCGCCGACCTGCCGCTGCCGGTACGGGCCGAGATCCTGGCCTATGGGCCGGACGGCTCCGAGACCGTGCTGTTCCAGTACCAGCCGCAGACGAACGCGTGGAACCGCGTAGCCGGAGCGAAGCACCGCGACCTGACCGGCCGCATTCCCGGTCTGGAGGACGGGCGCGCACTGTTCAGGGTCGACCCGCCCGTGCACGCCGGTCTGACGGGCGAACACGAAGGGAAGCGCAAACCGGTCACGGCCGACCCGGGCCACGGCTTCGCCGCTTATGTGCGCGGTGCGGTGAGCCGAAGCCCGGTGACGAGCGCGGAGCGGTTCTACACCGAGGCCCGCTGGCGAGAGATCGATGTGCTGGTGCTGAGCCGGAACGAGGACTGGGTACGACTGCGGCTGAAGCGCCCCGGTCTTGCATCGGTGATGGCCGCAGGCGCCACATGCGTGGAGCGCGCGGTCTACGAATGCTGGGCGCCGAGGGCCGAGCTCGAAGCGCCTCGGACCGTCACGGTGGGCTACCCTCTCCCTGGAGCCGGCACCCGTCGGTGGCCGTGACACCGCTGCGTCCGCATCGCGCTATGCCGCATCGATCTTCGCCAATCGCCACCTCCCGTCCCGCAGCTCCACCCAACCCAGCTCCCTGAGCCGGTCCAGCGTCTCCGCCGCCGTCACGATCGGCACCCCAGCCGTGGCGGCCAGGCTCCGCTCGTCGCTCAGCGCGCCGCGCGGCAGCGCCTCGACCAGCCGCGCCTGAACCTCGGTGAGACGATCGAACGCGCTGCTCGGCGATGCCGGCTCCGGCGCCATGGGGCCGCCGATCCCCGAGACGTCCTCGATGACCTCCTCGGCCCTTGTCACCAGCCGCGCCTCCCATGGCCCTCTCGCCAGCTGATGCACCCCGGTCGAAGCCGAGGACGTGACCGGCCCCGGCGTGAACATCAGCACCCGTTCCAGCTCGGCCGCATGGCGAGCCGTATTGCGCGCTCCCGACCGCGTCCCCGCCTCGACGACGACGGTCCCCGCCGCCAAGGCCGCGATCACACGGTTGCGCGTCAGGAACCGGTGCCGCATCGGTGAGGAAGAGGGCGGCCATTCGCTCACCAACATGCCGTTTCGGGCGATGAGGTCGAACATGGGGCGGTTCCTCTGCGGGTACGGCTGCTGCACTCCCGACGCCAGCACCGCTACCGTCGGACCGCCGCGCGCCATCGAGCCGAGGTGCGCCGCCCGGTCGATGCCGAGCGCGCCCCCGGAGACGACCGTCCACCCGGCCTCCGCCAGACCGGCGGCGAGACCGTCGGCGACGTGCTCGCCGTAATCGCTTGCGGCCCGGGCTCCGACGATGGCGACCGATCGACGGCACATCGCCGCGAGGTCCCCTTCCCCGCGCACCCACAGGCAGCGTGGCGGGCGCAGGTGCGGTTCATCGACGTCACAGACCAGGTGCAGGTCGCTCAGTTGCTCGGGCCATTCCGGATCACCGGGGATCAGGACCCGGGACTCGCATGCGGCGGTGGCGCTGACGAGCGCCTCGCATCGCTCGCGCGGGTCGCGCGTGCAGGCGACGGATGCGCTCGTGATGCGGTGCAGCCGTTCGGGCACATTGCCCTCCCAGATGCGTTCGACCGCCTCGATCGGGCCGACTTCGCCGAGGAGGTCGTCGAGTTCGGCGTCACCCGGTTCGATCATCGAGGACAGCAGCATCAGCGCGTGGCGCGGATCGTCGGGAAGGTTGATCATGGTTCCCCCAGTTCGGTCATGTGCGGCGGTGCGGTGAGATGATTTGCGGGTTGCGGGTTGCGGGTTGCGGGTTGCGGGTCGCCTTCTTCCTGTGTGATTCCCGGGCGGCCGGGCCTTCAGGTGATCGTGTAACCCAGTCGCAGCTCGCTCGCCGCCGCGACGTCCTCCGCCGTCGGGCTGCCGTGTTCGCGCAGATCGGCGATGGTCCAGGCGAGCTTCAAGATCCGGTCGTAGCCTCTGGCGGTGATGCGTTCCCTCATCAGCAGTTCGTCGACGGTCCGGCTGCGCTCCGGCGGCAGCCGCCACCTCGCCGAGCGCAGCGCCGGGCCGGGGACCTCGCTGTTGAGCCTCCATGTCTCACCGGCCTCGGCCCATCTCGCCGCGGCCGCCTCACGCGCCTTCGCGACCCGTTTCGCCACCGGCTCCGAGGGCTCGGCGTCCACATGCTCGGCCAGGATCGCCGAGGCCGGCACCGCAGGCAGGTCCACCCTCAGATCGATCCGGTCGAGCAAGGGCCGCGATATCCGGCTCAGATACCGGCGCTTCATCTGTGCCTGGCAGGTGCAGTCATGCGGCCTGCTCGGCGCGCACGGGCACGGATTCGCGGCCAGCACCAGCATCACCTTCGCCGGATAGCGGATCGACGTATTCGCACGCCGGATCTGCACCTCCCCGCTCTCCAGCGGCTGGCGGAGCGAGTCCAGCACCGTCCGACGCCACTCGGGGGCTTCATCTATGAAGAGCACGCCGCGGTGCGCCAGCGCCAGCGAGCCCGGGGCCACATGCCCGTGGCCACCGCCGACCAGCGCCTGCATCGTGGTCGAATGGTGCGGTGCCTCGAACGGCGCGTGGCGGATCAGCTCCGCCGCTCCTCCGGTGAAGCGCCCGCGAAGCGAATGCAGCGACGTCACCTCCACGGCCTCGTCGTCCGTGAGCGGCGGCAGGATCGACGGAAGGCGCTCGGCCAACATGGTTTTTCCCGCCCCAGGGGGGCCGAGGAAGAGCATGTGGTGGCCGCCCGCCGCGGCGATCTCCAGGGCCCTGCGCGCCTTCGGCTGCCCTCGCAGGTCCGCCAGGTCGGGGGTCTTCGGTGCCGCTACGGCCTCGGCCGGCACGGCCGCCTCCAGTTCGACCTGCCCGTGCATCCAGGCGACGAGCGTGGAAAGGCTCCGCGGCGCCAGCACCGTCATGCCGTCGACCAACGCCGCCTCGCCCGCATTCTCGGGCGACACGATCGCGGTCCGCAGTCCGGCCTCACGAGCGGCCGTGAGTGCCGGCAGCGTGCCCGGCACCGGCCGCAGGCTGCCGTCCAAACCCAGTTCGGCCAGCAGGACGGCGTCGCCGAGCCGGTGCGCGGGAAGCATATCGTCGGCGCACATGATCGTGATGGCCAATGCGAGGTCCGCAGCCGATCCCGTGGTCGGCAGCGAGGCCGGACCGAAATTGACCGAGACCGACTTGTCCGGGAAGTGCAGCGCGGAGTTGGCCATCGCCGAGCGGACCCGGGTCTGCGCCTGACTGACGACGTTGTCCGGCAGCCCCGACATGCGTACCGTTTCGCCGGCCTTGGAGGCGGGCTTGAAGACCGATGCCTCGACGGTGACGACGATGCCGACGGCGCCGATCATGCAGACCGTGTTGGTGCGGCTGTAACCCATGTCGATTTCCCCCAGTGGTGTTCGAGTTCGATGCGGCGGGCGTCGGCGACGGTCAAGGCCATGCGATCGATCCGCCACGGCTGGTCTGAGCGGCAGTGCTCGTGCAGCCAGGTGCGGGCGAGCCACGCGATGCGCCGGAGCTTCTCGCCGTCGACCGCGTCCAGCGCGCCGTAGCGCTGCGAGCGGCGGGTCTTGACTTCGCAGAAGACGACCACGTCGGCCTGGCGGGCGATGAGGTCGATCTCGCCTCGGCGGTGGCGCCAGTTGCGAGCCAGCACCTGCATGCGGTCGCGCCGCAGGTGCTCGGCGGCGAAGTGCTCGCCGAGACGTCCCAGCTCATGCGGGCCGACCCGGTGGAGGTTCATGGCGCCTCCCCGGTGGGACGGGGAAGGAGCCGCACCTGGCCCGATCCGAAGAGCAGGAGCGGATCGAGGTAGGCCGGCCCCCGTTTGAGCCCCAGGTGCAGGCAGGCGGCGCTGGGGCACGAGGCGTGGCCCGGTTCGAGATGGCCGATGGTCTGACCCGCCGCGACGGTGTCGCCTCGGTCGACGGCCGGGGTGAGCGGTTCGTAGGTGGTGCGCAGCCCACCGGTGTGGTCGATGCTCACGACCCCTCGCCCCGCCAGCTCGCCGGCGAACACGACCGTGCCGGGACCGGCCGCGGTCACGGGATGCCCGGTCGAGGAGGCCAGGTCGACACCGCGATGACCGGGCAGCCACGGGAGCGGCGGCGGATCGAAGCGGGTGACCGGATCGATCGCCCCCACCGGCGCCGTCCAGCGTCCGGTCCGTTCCGAAGACGCGGGTCGCGGTGGGGCGGATCGCCGATCGGCATCGGACGGGATCGGCCGCGCGTCCGCTCGCGGCTCGGCGGCGGACGGGACCTGAGCCGCCTCGGCGATCGTGGGCCACAGATTCGCCCCGGCCGCGAGCAGGGCGCCGATGATCGCCGCCATGACCATTGCCTTGTGTAGTCGTCGCATGACGTAATGGTGGGTGGGGCGTCCAGTGTCCGCAAGGGAAAGTTTTCAGCCTGTGGATAACTCGTCCGCCATGGGGTGGCATGGGAATCACCCTGTGGAAAAGACGAGAACTGCCGTATCGGATGATGCGGTCCTCGGCCGTTCAGGTGATGCCCGATGCGGGCCTTCATCATGTCCGTCACTGCCGCCCACCGTGCCCGCGCGAGCGCTCGACGTCCGCGTACACTGGCCGGAGCGGTACCGTGCCGGCCTCCATGCCGTGCGCAGTGCCGACTTCGCGCGCTCGTCGCGGTCGACCACACCATCGCCTTCAGCAGCAGTGGCAGCGGTCTGGCCATCGCGATCTCCCAGGTCCGGGACATCCCGGTTGCATGATCGCCGCAGGCGGGCGCCAGGAGCGGGGCACTCGGACTTCGAGCGCCGCCTCGCAAGAAACCAGGGAAAGAAAGGAACACAACCGTGTCGGTTGTCACCATGAGGCAGCTGCTGGAAAGCGGCGTGCACTTCGGGCACCAGACCCGTCGCTGGAACCCCAAGATGAAGCGGTACATCCTCACCGACCGCAACGGCATCTACGTCATCGACCTGCGCCAGACGGTGGACTACGCCGAGAAGGCCCACGACTTCGTCAAGAACATCGTCGCCGAAGGCGGCGAGATCCTCTTCGTCGGCACCAAGAAGCAGGCGCAGGAAGCGGTCGCCGAGCAGGCGGCCCGTGTCGGCATGCCCTTCGTCAACCACCGTTGGCTCGGCGGCATGCTCACCAACTTCCAGACCATTCAGAGGCGCCTGATGCGCCTCAAGGAACTCGAGATCATCGAGGCCAACGGTGCGGCCAACCGCACCAAGAAGGAAATGCTCCAGCTGATGCGCGAGAAGGACAAGCTCGAGCGCACGCTCGGCGGCCTCCGCGACATGGAGAAGACCCCGCAGGCGGTCTGGATCGTCGACACCAAGAAAGAGCACATCGCCGTCGACGAGGCCCGCAAGCTCGGCATCCCCGTCGTCGCGATCCTCGACACCAACTGCGATCCGGACGAGGTCGACCACCCGGTCCCCGGCAACGACGACGCGATCCGCTCCGTCGCCCTGCTGACCAAGATCATCGCCGACGGCGCGGCCGAAGGGCTCATGGCCCGCTCCGGCGGCGGCGACGCCCAGGCGGGCAAGGCCGAGGGCGAACCGCTGGCCGAGTGGGAGAAGGACCTCCTCGCGGCCGAGAAGACCCAGGACACCGAAAAGGTCGTCGAGCCTGCAGGCGAGACGGTCGCCGAAGAAGCCGACAAGAAGTAAGAAGGGGAGCAATGGCCAACTTCACGATGGCTGACGTCAAGAAGCTCCGGGAAGCCACCGGCTCCGGAATGATGGACGTCAAGAAGGCCCTTGAAGAGGCGGACGGCGACTACGACGCCGCGCTCGAAGCGCTGCGCATCAAGGGCGCCAAGGACGTGGGCAAGCGCGCCGAGCGCACCACCGCCCAGGGCCTGGTCGCCCAGTCCGGCAGCACGCTGCTGGAACTGCTCTGCGAGACCGACTTCGTCGCCAAGAGCGGCCCCTTCATCGAACTCGCCCAGGCCCTGGTCGAGCTCGCCGACGAGGTCCGCCCCGCTGACGGCGAAGCGTTCGCCGAGGCCGAGCTCAACGGCAGGCCCGTCTCCGAGGTCGTCGCCGAGGAATCGGCGAAGCTCGGCGAGAAGCTCGTGCTCGGCCGCGTCGGCTCACTCGACGGTGACGTCGCGGTCTACATGCACCGCAAGGCCGCCGACCTGCCTCCGGCGGTCGGCATCCTCGTCGCCTACACCGGTGACGCCGAGGCCGCCCGCCAGGTCGGCATGCAGGTCGCCGCGATGCGCCCGAGGTACCTCACCCCTGACGAGGTCCCCACCGACGCCATCGAGGCCGAGAAGCGCGTCGCCCTGGAGACGGCCAAGGAAGAGGGCAAGCCCGAGCGCGCCTGGGACAAGATCGTCGAAGGCAAGGTGGGCGCCTACTACCGCGACTTCTGCCTGTTGGAGCAGAACTCGGTCATCGAGAACAAGAAGACCGTCAAGCAGGTGCTGGCCGAAGCCGGCACCGAGGTGACCGGATTCCTCCGTTTCGAGGTCGGTCAGGAGTAGTCTCCGGTCCGAGGACCGCCGACTACACTGGCTCAAGCCGCACAGCATTTGGGACGAGGCGGCGGCGCTTGCCGCCGCCTCGTCCCGTGCCCGGAACCGAGCAAACGTACGACTCACGAGTCCGTCGTGAGGGACAAGCAGGGGAACGTCATGAGTGAAGGCACGCATCGCCGAGTCGTCTTGAAATTGTCCGGTGAGGCATTCGGCGGAGGCGCCGTCGGCGTCGATCCCGATATCGTCCAGGGCGTCGCCCGCCAGATCGCCGCGGGCGTGGCCGCGGGAGTCCAGGTCGCGGTGGTCGTCGGCGGCGGCAATTTCTTCCGAGGCGCCGAGCTCCAGCGGCGCGGCATGGAACGCACCCGCGCCGATTACATGGGCATGCTGGGCACCGTCATGAACTGCCTGGCCCTTCAGGATTTCCTGGAGAAGGAAGGTGTCGACACCCGAGTCCAGACGGCCATCTCCATGGCCCAGGTCGCCGAGGCGTACATCCCCCGCCGCGCCATCCGCCACCTTGAAAAGGGCCGAGTGGTCATCTTCGGCGCCGGCGCCGGCATGCCGTACTTCTCCACCGACACCGTCGCGGCCCAGCGGGCCCTGGAGATCGGCGCGAAGGTCGTCCTCATGAGCAAGAACGGCGTCGACGCGGTCTATACCGCCGACCCGCGAGTCGATCCCGCGGCCCAGCGTCTCGAAGAGCTGACCTTCGACGAGGCGCTCAAGCGCGAGCTCATGGTGGTCGATCAGACCGCTTTCAGCCTCTGCAAGGACAACGCCCTCCCGATGCTGGTCTTCGGTGTCGACGGCGACGGCAACCTCCGCCGCGCGATCGTCGGCGACCGGCTCGGCACCCTGATCCACCCGCAATCGTCGGCGCCGTCCTCGGCACCCGCGTGAAAGCCATTCCTTATGCCGACCACGAACAGCGGGACGGTACGGTCAGAAGTGCTGTCAGGCTGCAAGAGAATGTGAGAAAGCCGTGATTGACGACACCCTCCTCGAAGCCGAGGAGAAGATGGAGCGGGCCATCGAGCACGCCAAAGAGGAATTCGGGGTCATCCGCACCGGCCGCGCCTCCTCCGCCATGTTCAACCGGATCACCGTCGAGTACTACGGCGCCCCGACGCCGCTTCCGCAGGTGGCCTCGATCGCCATCCCAGAGCCGCGCATGGTGCTGATCAAACCGTTCGACTCTTCGCAGATCAATGACGTCGAGAACGCCATCCGCAACTCCGATCTCGGCGTCAACCCCTCCAACGAGGGCACCCAGCTTCGACTGAACCTGCCGCCCATGACCGAGGAGCGCCGCCGCGAGATGATCAAGGTCGCCCGCTCCAAAGGCGAGGACGCCAAGATCGCGATCCGCAACGTCCGCCGCCGCGCCAAGGACGAGATCGGCAAGGTCGTCAAGGACGGCGAGGCCGGCGAGGACGAGGGCCGCGCCGCCGAGAAGGAACTGGACGACCTCACCAGCCGTTTCACCGGCATCGTCGACGAGCTCATGAGCTCCAAAGAGTCCGAGTTGCTCGAGATCTGATGAGCGCACTCCCCGACGGTCCCCCCGACCGTCGCCCGCACCCGTCGCCCGACGGGAGCGGGCGAGATCTCGACGGCTCCGAGCCCGAAGCCCCGGCGGGCCGCCGCAAGGCATCGGCCGGACGCAATCTCCCCGTCGCCATCGGCGTCGGGCTCGGCCTGGCCGCTGTCGTCCTGGCCTCGCTGCTGATCCGACCCATCGCGTTCCTGGGCCTCGCCATCCTCGCCGTCGGCGTCGCCTGCTGGGAGACCGGCACCGCGATGCGCAAGGGCGGCAAGAACGTGCCGGTGATCCCGCTGTCGGTCGCCGGTGCGCTCATCGTGGTCCTGGCCTGGTACGGCGGGGCGACCGGTCTGCTGTTGGGGACCGCCGTCGGCGTGGCCGCACTGTTCGTGTGGCGGCTCTCCGAAGGCGCCACCGGCTACCGCGCCGACGTCCCGGCCGCCGCCCTGTTGCTCGTCCAGGTCCCGTTCCTGGCCGGTTTCGTGATGCTCCTGGCCGTCTCCGAGGTGGGCTCGGCCGAGCTGTTCGGATACCGCATCGAGACCGGTGCGGCGCAGGTGCTGATCATGCTGTTCGCCGTGGTGCTCTCCGACACCGGCGGATACACCGCCGGTGTCCTGTTCGGGCGGCACCCGATGACGCCGAAGATCAGCCCCAAGAAGTCCTGGGAGGGACTGGGCGGTTCGATCGTGGCCGCGGCCCTGGGAGGGGCGTTGACGCTGTGGCTCGTCTTCGGCGTTCCGCTGCCGCTGGGCGTGGCGTTCGGCGTCTGCGTGGCTCTGGCCGCTACCTTGGGGGACCTGTCGGTCTCGCTTTTGAAGCGGGATCTGGGCATCAAGGACATGAGCAATCTCATCCCGGGACACGGAGGAGTGATGGACCGTCTCGATTCCATCCTCATGGTGGCGCCGGTGGCCTATGTGTGGTTCAGGTACCTCCTCGGGTGATGCGTCCTGGTTGGTGTGCGCGATGGAGGAGAGCTCCGGTGAAAACCGTGATCTGGGGTTGGCGGCGCCCCCGTGTCGCATGCGAGACTAGGTCGTGACATGTCTGTAGCACTCACGTTGACTGAGCCGCGCCAGCGCAAGGCGCCGCCGCGACACCTCGCCGATCTCGATCTGGCCGGGTGCCAGGAGGTGCTGTCCGATATCGGACAGCCCGCCTTCCGCGCCAAGCAATTGCGCCGTCAGTACTTCGGACGCCACGTCGGCGACGCGAACCTGATGACCGACCTGCCGGCCGCCGCCCGGGGGGCCATCGGCGAGGCGTTGCTGCCCCGCCTGCTCGACCCGGTCCGCCTGGACGATTGCGATGACGGCCGGACCATCAAGGCCGTCTGGCGACTCCACGACGGCGCACTGGTCGAGAGCGTCATCATGGCCTATCCCGACCGGATCACCGCATGCATCTCCTCGCAGGCCGGCTGCGGCATGGCCTGCCCGTTCTGCGCCACCGGCCAGAGCGGCCTGACACGCAACCTGACCACGGCCGAGATCGTCGACCAGGTCGTCAGCTGCGCCCGCATCGCCGCCGAGCGCGGCCTGGGGCGCCTGTCGCACATCGTGTTCATGGGCATGGGCGAGCCGTTGGCGAACTGGCCCCGCCTCAAGGCCGCGCTGCGACTGATCACCGATCCGGTGCCCGACGGCGTGGGGCTCTCGGCCCGGCACGTGACGGTCTCCACCGTGGGGCTGGTGCCGGCGATCAGGAAACTCGCCGACGAAGGACTGCCGGTGACGCTGGCGGTGTCCCTGCACGCCCCGGACGATGAACTGCGCGACGAGCTCGTCCCGATCAACACGCGCTGGAAGGTCGCCGAGGTACTGGGGGCGGCCTGGGAGTACGCTTCATTGACGAAGCGTCGTGTTTCCATCGAGTACGCGATGATCAGGGACGTCAACGATCAGCCTTGGCGCGCCGACCTATTGGGCGAGCTACTCGCGGGTGAACTGGTTCATGTGAACCTCATCCCGCTCAACCCCACGCCGGGGAGCCGCTGGGACGCCAGTCCCAAGGCGGTAGAGGCGGAATTCGTGCGGCGGCTGCGCGCTGCGGGCGTGTCTACGACCGTCCGCGACACGCGCGGCCAAGAGATCGATGGCGCCTGCGGGCAGTTGGCAGCTTCGGTTCGGGAGCCTGGGTCCTCCAGTGCTGCCGGAGCGGAGCCGGGCGAGCTGTCCTCGACCGGTGCTGCGAATTAGGCGGAGAAGGGCGGCTTGGTAGTGGCGAGTCATGGGGATCGATTCCGACGCCGTGCGTTGAGCAGAGGCTACAAGGTCGACGAAGTGGACGCGTTCCTGGACCGCGTGGAGGCCACGCTCTCCGGTGAGCCCGTCGGCAGCCCTGTGACGGCCGACGAGGTCGACGACGTGGTCTTCCGCGTCCGGTTCGGCGGCTATGACGAGTGGCAGGTCGACGTCTATCTCGACCGGGTGGCGCGCCAGCTCGCCGAGCTCGAGGAGCGGGGCGTGCTCGGCACCACGCCGGCCCCCGACTACGGCAAGCCCGACGTCCCCGCTGCGGCGGCTCCCGTTCAGCCCGGGCCGGGCCAGCGGCGCAGTCCCGAGGCGGCCCCGACGCAGGCGATCCCGGCCAGGGAGATGATGGCGGCGCGTGAAGCCGCTCAGCCGCCTCCGCAGGTGCGCGAGCCGGTGGCCCGCAGCGCCCGTGCGGCCGCGCCGCCGCCCGACGATGAGGGCTTCGGCGATCTGCGCGGCGATGATGACGAGGGCTTCGGTTTCCTCGCCGGGCCTCCCGGTGACGACTACGACGACCCGTTCGCCACGCCTCGCGGTGGTGCGCCCGATCCGGGCATGCCGCCGCCGGGTGACTTCGGGTCGCCTCGTGGCGCCGAACCGGCCGCGCCGCACAGCGGTGACTTCGGTCCGCCCAGGCGTGACCCCGTTCCGCCGCATCCGCGCACCGGATCGCCGATGTACGACGGGCCTCAAGCCGGCTCGTCGCCGCACGGCGCGACCGAGCAGCTCCCGTTGCAGTCCGATCCGCGCCGCGGGGGCTTCCAGTCGGATGGGCCTTCGACGGGCGGTTTCGGCCCGCCGATGAACGACGAGACTCAGATCCAACCGGCCTTGGGTTCGACCCCCCGGGGGCGCCGCGCGGCCCCGGACCCGGCTCCGGGCTTCGGCGCCGCATACGACGACGAGTTCGGCGACACCGGCCGCCGCTCGGCGATGCCGCCGAGCCAGTCCTCGCAGCCGCCCATACCGCCGACGCAGGCGGGCCCGCCGACCGGGCCCATTCCGCAGGCGGGAGCACCGCGTCAGCCGATGTCGCAGGGCATGCCGCCTTCGCAACCCACCGCTCCGATCCCGCAGCCGCCGTCGCAGAGCGACCCTTATGGTTCCCGAGGGCGCACGTACGGCGGCCACGATGCCGGCGGCTACCCGCCGGAGCCGCGGGTCCCGCACCATGACGGGTACGGAGCCGAAGGTTACGACGACACCGGTTTCGGCCGCCGCGCCGCGCCGCCGAGTCCGCCGTCCGCCGGTGGGTTCGGCCCGCCGAGCCACGTCTCGGGCCCGCCCTCCGGAGGCCACAGTCCTGTGGACTCGGGTGGTTTCGGTCCTGCGGACACTGGTGGTTTCGGTCCTGCGGACACTGGTGGTTTCGGTTCCGGAGACACTGGTGGTTTCGGCTCTGCGGACACCGGTGGTTTCGGTCCCGCTGACACTGGTGGTTTCGGCTCTGCGGACACCGGTGGTTTCGGTCCTGCGGACACCGGCGGCTTCGGGCACAGCGTGCCG